>JAZFYE010000248.1:0-15346 GCA_036475395.1 Phycisphaerales bacterium | reverse complement strand
CGGCCCCCCGGAAAGCGCGACCCTTCAGTAGCTCGCGGACCGACTCGGGGTAGTCGGTGATATCAAAGTTGCGCTGCACCAGCGACAGCTCGCCGAAGACGCCCGCATCCGAGCCGACGGCCACCCCGAAGTTCACCGATCCCGTGTTCCGTTCCTTCACGTCCACTAGCACATCCCGGTACCCCGGATTGCTCGGGTCGGGATCCTGGACCGTGATGTTCACATCATTGAACAGGCGGGTTCGGCGCAGCCGTTCGATCGCCTTGTCGATTTCCGTGATATCAAGCGGCCGGCCGGGCCGTATCCCGCGCACGTGTCGGCGAATGACCTTGTCTCGCGTCAGCGAGTTGTTCTGGATATCGACGCTGCCCACCTTCCAAGGCGTGCTTTCGTCGATGATCAGGACCAGGTCGACCACTGGTCCGTCGGGCGTCCGTTGGCTGATCGACTCGATCCGTCCCATTCCCGGCCGCGACGGCTGGCGCGGCGTCGCCAGGTCGTAGCCCAGCTTGGCGTAGGCGTTGCGGATCACGCGCAGCGACTTGCGGATCTTGTCCTGGCTGAACACATCTCCGGGCTTGATCTCCAGCATCGCCGTCAGCTGCTCAACTGAGAACACTCGCAGCGGATCAGGCTCGGTCCGAACCGACCGCAGCGTAAACTGTCGACCCTCGATGATCGGGAAAACGACTTTCGCTTCGGTCTGGTCCGGGCTGAGATCGACCCGGTGTCCGATGCGCACATCGAGGTAGCCGCGGTCCTTGTAGAACCGATCCAGCGCCGCCACGTCGTCGGTCAGCGTGTCCTCATCCAGCTCACCCCGCCGAAACAGAATCACCGCCGTTCGTGTGCTGATCTCAGCGTGCAACTGCGCAGCCGTGAACGCTTGGTTGCCTTCGAACTCGATGGCCTTCACCTTGACCCGCGGTCCTTCGACGATCCGAAACAGAAGGATCCCCGTGTCCTGCAGCTCTGACTTGTCAACGGAAATGGTCGTGAGGTAATGGCCGCGCTCGCGATACAGCGCCCGCATGGCACGCTTGGAGTTCTCAATGAGAAAGTCGTCCAGCGGGCTGCCCTCGATCGGCGCCACCGCCAGCAGGTCCTGGTCGGGAATTACCCGGTTGCCCACGACTTGGACGGCGGTGATGATCTCCTGCTCGACCACGCGAAAGGTCAGGGTCACCGAGCCATCGGACTGCAATGTTGCGAACGCATCGACGGTCTTGAACTCGCCCAGACGGTTCAGCAGCCTGACATCGGCCCGGGTCGTCTCCCAGTCAAAGGGGTCGCCGATCGCGGACCGCAATTGATTGCGGACCAATTGCTCATCGACGCGCCGGATGCCTTCGATACGAATGGAGGAAATCGGCCGGTCCTCCAAATCCGCGTCCGGAGGCTGCGTCGCCTGTGCACAAACCACCTGAACTGCCAAGAGCACCCAAGCTAAAACAAGCGGATTCCGCGCTGGGAGGCTGGGCGCGTGTCGCATGAGCGTCGGGGAGGATACCGGGCCGACTTGAGCCCAACAAGGCACCCGCAAGGCAGCCGGAGCGAACGTGGACGAGGGGGGGGAATTGACCCCAACCCGGTAGCGGGCTAGGTTCGTGGCGAGAAAAAGGATGGCGATGTCCTTGGCACAACTCGCGGAGCGGATCGACGCCACCGTCTCGGGCGACCAGGCGGTTCAAGTCACCGGGTGCGCGCCGATCGACCAGGCTGGGCCGCATGATGTTACCTTCCTGGTCAACGCGAAATACCAGAAGTTCCTGGACACGACGCAGGCGGCTGCGGTGATCGTGGATGCCGAGGCGTCGTGCCCGTCCCATGTGGCACGTCTGATCGCCGACGACCCGTACTTCGCCTTTCGCAACGCCGTCGTGGCCCTGGCGGGGTTTCGCCAGCATCCCCGACCGATTGATGTGGACCCCTGCGGGATCAGCGCCCACGCCCAGGTGCATCCGGAGGCGACGGTCGACCAGGGCGCCATCATCCATCCTTTCGCGGTGGTCGAACAGGGCGCGACGATTGGTCAGCGGTGCGTGTTGTATCCGGGCGCATACGTTGGCCGAGCATCCGTGCTCGGAGACGAGTGTGTTCTTTACCCCAACGCGGTGATCTACGAGCGCTGCGTTCTAGGTGATCGTGTGGCGGTGCACGCCAACACCGTTGTTGGGCAGGACGGATTTGGGTACGCCACACACGGCGGCGTGCATCACAAGATTCCTCAAACCGGCCGCGTCATTATCGAAGACGACGTTGAGCTTGGGGCCGGCTGCGCGATCGAACGTGCGGCGATGGGGGAAACCCGCATCGGCAAGGGAACGAAGTTCGCCGACCTTATCTCGATCGGCCACGGCACGAGGATCGGCAGCCACTGCCTGTTCGTGTCGCTGGTCGGTGTCTCCGGTTCGGTAGATGTGGGCAACTACGTGGCATTAGGCGGGCAAGTCGGGGTTACCGGTCATCTGACGATCGGCGACGGCGTGCAGGCCGCCGGCAAGACCGCCATTGTCCAGGACGTTGAGCCGGGCAAAAAGATCGGCGGCATCCCGGCCGTTGAGCTCGACCAGGCCAAACGAAATGCCCTGGCCGGCATGGATCTGTACGGTCTTGTCCAGCGCGTCAAGCAGCTCGAGCGCGAGCTGCGCCAGCTCAAACAAGACGCTCCGAACCTCCAGCCGGCGCCGGACAAGATTCACCGATCGTGAACGAGCCGAGCGAAGGACTTTCACCGATCGCGGTGTCCGGGGCTACCTTGGTCAAGATCATGTCCACCACCACTGAATCGTCCATGATGCTCCGAACGCCATTCCACGAGTTCCACGTCAATCAGCGGGCGAAGATGGTCGAGTTTGCCGGCTGGGAGATGCCGATGCTCTATCACTCCATCATCGACGAGCATCGGCAGGTTCGCGCCAGTGGCGGCGTATTCGACGTCTCGCATATGGGTCGGCTGCGCTTCACCGGCCGCGATGCCTGTCGGTTCCTCGATCATGTCTGCACTCGCCAGATCTTCGGCATGGCCGATGACCAAGCCCGCTATTCGCTTGTGTGCAACGAGCAGGGCGGATGTCACGACGACGTCCTGGTCTACTTCCTCGGCGATGACGAGTACCTGATGGTCTGCAACGCCGCCAACCGACTCAAGTTGCTGAATCACTTCCAGCGGGTGCGCGGCGATTTCGAGTTTCAGCTGCACGACGAAACGACCGAGACCGGCATGCTCGCGATCCAGGGGCCGGAGGTGATGAACCTCATCAAACCGCTCGCGCCGGAGGTGACCGAGCTCAAGCGCTATCGGTTCATTCGCAAGGACGTGCTTGGTGCGACGGTCCTCGTGTCGCGCACCGGCTACACCGGCGAAGATGGGGTCGAGATCATTATGCCGGCGGGGCTGGCCGCAGCGGCGCTGGGTTTCCTCGTCGGCAACATCGACGCTGACAATGCCCCGGTCAAGCCGGCCGGCCTTGGCGCGCGCGACACCCTGCGCCTCGAAGCGGGGATGCCGCTGTACGGCCATGAGATCACCGAGCAGTTCGATCCCCTTTCCGTCGGCTTGAAGTTCGCCGTCAAGGTTGACAAGGGCGATGACAACCCGGACGTGGGGCATTTCATCGGCCAGGACGCGCTGCGCCGGATCGCCCAGGATGGTCCCAGGCGCCGCTTGGTGGGATTGGTTCTTGACGGGAAGCGCACCGCGCGCCAGGCAATGAAGGTCATGCGCGACGGCGCCGAGATCGGCTTCGTCACCAGCGGTTGCGCCAGTCCCACGCTGGGTAAGTCGATCGCCATGGCATTTGTTGGGGCCGAGCACGCCGAGCCCGGAACGACGCTGCAAGTTGATCTGGGTCGCACAATGGCCCACGCTGAGGTCGTCAAGTTGCCGTTTTACAAAGCTGGTTGAGCAGATATCCAGCTCTGCCTAGCGATCCGCTTCGATCGGCGTCTTTGGTTCCGAGGGTTCTTTCTCATCTTGGTCGTTCTTTTTCTTCGGCCACTCTTGGCCGAGCCACAACTCGTATGCTGCGACTTGTGGGTCCGTGGGCTCGTTGACGCGGCGCAACGTCCATTTTCCATCGGACTTGCTCGCGAGCGTGATGGAAAGCTCGCGCAGATCGTCGCGCCGAAACAGCGTCAGACGAATCTCGTCGCCCGGTTCGTAACGTTTCAGGCGCTCATCGAGTTCGCCTGCGGTAACGCGCCGACCGTCGATCGCCAGCAATTCGTCGCGCGGTTGAACGCCTGCTTCATACGCTGGGCTATCCGATCGCACCGACCGGACGGTGTTACCGCCCATCACCAGCCCAAGGTACGCCTTGATCGGCGGAGCATCGGCTTCGTCTGACTCGCCGTCCTGTGGCTCGTCTTCTGCGGCCCCGTCGTTGTTCTGGTCCTGACCGTTCTCCTCGTCACCACCGTTCTCTTCATCCTGCTTCGCGGCTTTGAAATACAGCTCCAAGCCGACGGTCTCGAGTGCGGACTCCAAATCGAGCGCCTCCGTGCCGCGTACGTAGCGTGCAAAGAACGCCGTGAGATCAGCCTCCGCGATCTCATTGACCGTATTGATGAGGTCCTGCGGCGTGTAACCCGGTCCTGAGAGCGGGAAGCGCTCGTACATCCTCCGCATCACCGCGTCGAACGTGGCAACGCCTTGCGTGACACGCCGAATCTCCAAGTCCAGCAACAGGCTCACCAGGGCGCCTTTGGCGTAGAACGAGACTTCCGAGTTGACGTCATCCGGCGAGGGACCGAACTTGATCCACGCATCGAACGACGAATCCTCGAGGCTCTGCACAAGTCGGCCGGGGCGATCGCGGTACCGGTTGATCGCATCACTGATGATCTGAAGGTACTTCTTCGGCTTGATCAATCCCGTTCGCACCAGCGTGAGATCGTCGTAGTAACTCGTGGTGCCCTCGCAGACCCAGAGCAGCTTGGTGTAGTTTTCGCTCTGGTAGTCGTAGGGGTGGATGCCCGCCGGTCGAAGCCGCTTCACGTTCCACGTGTGGAAAAACTCGTGCGAGACCAAGCCGAGAAAACGGCTGTAGGATTTCTCATCCTCCAGAGATCGACGCGAGGTCTGCATGATCGTCGAGTTGAGATGCTCCGTGCCGCCTCGGGCGCCTTTGCCCACGTGCAGCAGGAACACGTACCGCTGATAGGGCAGCTCGCCGAAGATTTCACGCTGCGCCTCGACGATCTTCGTGATGTCCTGGATGAGCTGATCCTCGTTGTAGTTCGCCTTGCCCCAGATCACCAGTTCGTGAGGCTTCCCTCCCGCCTGGAAGCGAATCACATCGTGCAGACCGATCTCGATGGGAGAATCTACGAGCACGTCGTAGTTCCGTGCAACCAGCGTGGTCGAATCATCCGCCTTGAAGTCAAGACCGCTGGCAATGCGCCAACCCTCAGGCGCCTCGATGTGAACTTCCGCAGGATTCTGCCGGCGATCAGCGTTGTACAGAAACACACTCGTTCCCGAAAGGAAAGCGTGCGTGTCGTCCACGTGCCGTGTGCGATCCCCCAGCGAGTTGGCGTAGATGCGATAGTCCACGCGAAGAACGTCCGTGCCGCCGGTCTGGATGCGCCAGGTCGATTTGTCGATCTTGGTGAGGTCCAGTGTTCGCCCCGTGCCGTCAAACGCTTGAACCTCCCGAACCGTCGAGGCGTGATCAAGCACGATGTATCGTCCCGGCCGCCAGATCGGAAGCGACAAGTCCACTGTTTCCTCGTGAACGTCGCGAAGCTCGATGGACACGTCGATCATCTGTGTCTGGGGCTGATCGAGGCGGACCGTATATCGCACGACCGGCAGATCGGTCTGCCTCGTGTCGACCCTCCCCCCCGCGAGGCTCGCGCACGAGATCAGGATTCCTGCGCTCGTACCGACCAGCACAACCGCGCATCGCACCCGACGCTGTGGGCCTGAGGCGAGTCTCATCGCCTAGAGCATAAGGTCAATCCAACCGTCGATCGCGATCGTGTCCCGGAGGTGATGGTGGCCGATCTTGGGTCAGCCAGCCTTGGCCCGCGGCGGGCGTTCTTCGGTCTCGCTCGGCTGGCCATTGGACTGGCGGAAGAATCGGCTGGGCCGATCGTCCCGAAGCTGAGCTTGCAACTTTTTGAGCGCATTGACCTCGATCTGGCGCACGCGCTCGCGGGTCAGGCCCACCTCCTGGCCGATTTGCTTGAGCGTCAACGGCTCCTTGCCCTCCAGCCCAAACCTCAAGCGCAGGACCTTCGCGTCTCGCTCGTCGATCGCGTCGATCAGCTTCAGCAGGGTGGCGAACTCCTCCAGCTCGGCGATCCCGTGCTCCGGCGCCTCGATGCGGTAGTCCTCGAACATCTCGGCGAAATCGACGACCTCACCCTCTTCGTCCAGCGGCGCCTGAGTCGTCGTCCCGCACGCCTTCATCGCCCGTCGAATGATCTGGAGTTTCTTCATCGGAAGCTGCATCATGTCAGCCAGCTCCTGCATGCTCGGCTGGTGGCCGAGCTCCTCCTCCAGTCGGCGCGTCGCCTGTTTCCATCTGGCGATGAGCTCCACCATGTAGGCCGGAATATGAATCGGCTGGACCGCATTGATCAACGTCCGCTTGATCGCCTGCTTGATCCACCACGAGGCGTAGGTGGAGAAGCGCGCCCCTTGGGCGGGGTCGAAGCCTTCGACGGCTCGGATCAAGCCGACGTTGCCCTCCTCGATGAGGTCGCCCAGTGGAAGGCCGCGGTTCATATAGTTCTTGCTGATGGAAACGACCAGCCGCAGATTGGCCCTGACCATCCGGTCCTTGGCCGTGGGGTCGTTCTCGTTGATGATGCGCCAACCAAGTTCGCGCTCCTCCAGGGCATTCAACAAGGGAACCTCGTTGATTTGCCGCAGGTAAAGCTGCAGATCGGATTGCAGGGCTGAACGAACCATGCGGATCCTCTATCTGTTGAGCGGAAGAACCGTGAATCGGCCCGACGACCTCGCCGCCGAGTAACAAGACATGCAACCAACCCATTCGTTATCCGTAGCCAATGGGGGAATGGATGCAGCAGGATTCAAAGATTGCCCAGACACCCGAGGGTCACCTCCAACCGCACACTGGGTCCGACCTGGAATACGACGCGGGGACCCCGTAGCGTCGGCCGGATGCGACGGCGAATTGAGCCGGCCCCAGCGTCCGATTAGGCTGCCGCCGCGACCTCGATAGGATGACTCGGACCACTTGCCCAGCTTCTGGCCCGTCCGATGAGTGACATCGACTTGACATCGCTTCTGCGATCCTGGCCCTATGAGCCCGGACGAATCTGCGCCCGCCGCATCGCCGGAGACGACGATCGACCCAAGCTCCAGGTGCGCCTGGACTTGGGCGTTCTGCAGATGGAGATGCAAGGCCGCCCCGACGGGCTGCGACCCGAAGGATTCGAGTCCCTGCTCGCCTTTCAGCAGGATCGCCTCGATCGCTACGCCAAGCAAACCAGCGGGCCGGAAGGATTCGTCTTCGGCGCCGACGAGGCGCGGGCCCTGCGCGAGGAGGCGGTGCAGTACTACCACCGCTACGTCGGGTTGTTCTCGCTTGGCGATTTTGAGGGCGTGATCCGCGATACGACCCGCAATCTGAAGGTCTTTGATCTGTGTCGAGACTACGCCGCCGAGGAAACCGACCGGACCGTGCTCGAACAGTTCCGCCCGTATGTGATTATGATGCGAACCCGGGCTCAGGCGGAGCAGGCCATGGCGACCGACCGGCCCAAAGCGGCGCTGGAGGCGATCGACGCCGCCCTCGCCGAGCTCAAGACGATCTTCGAGCAGGCCGGCCGCGCTGATCTGTTTGACCAGGCCAATGAAGTGCAATTGCTTCGAGGCATGCGCGACGCGCTGGTCCCCAAACTGCCCGGCAGTCAACGCGTCGAGCTGCAGGAGCGGCTGCGCGGCGCGCTGGATGCCGAGAACTACGAGCTGGCCGCCATCCTCCGCGACGAGCTGCGCATGATGGAAGATTGACAGAGCCACAGATGGACACAAATGGGCAAAGGCCGGATTGACAAATCAGGTGATCGTGTAGGTTGCGCGCTGTTTCGCTGTCGCCCTTGACCCGCCCGGGGGGAGGCCCGCGGTTTGGGCGCCAACGCGCGGACACTTCTGCGCGCGCAGGTTAGAGCCGGACAGAGGGTTTAGTTTGCGCGCGCAGATGTGACCGCGGGTGAGTGGTGTCAAGTGGCTGGTCGTTGGTGCCTGGTCGTTGGTCATTGGTGATCGGCGCGAGAAAAGAGGCCCCGCTATAGAGGGGCCGACGGGCCGAACGGCGCGCGCCCAGACCGCCGTTTTTGAAAAAGGATCGAAAAAAGCAAAAAAAAAAGGCACGAAGGCACGCAGGCGCGGAGGCACGGAGGCACGAAGGCTCGCTGGCACGCAGGCACGGAGGCACGAAGCTTCGGAGGCCCGCGGCGCGAACGCAATGGGGTGTGTTCGGATCATTCCCCGTTACCCGCGGGCTCTGCCCGGGGTCGATCGTCGTCCAGGGATCGATCGCATGTATGGCGCCTACGAGAAACGCGTCCGCCTGCCGACGGACGCCTCGCCATCAATCTCCGACTCGCTGATTTCGTAGATGACCGTCCTCTAGGATCCGGTTCAGGCGGACGGTGACCGGCACCGGGACAATCCCCATATCTACCGGGACGCGATGAAGCTCATGCTGGTTTCCGAGAACGTGGAGTACAAGGATTTAGTGGCCTAATTCGTCAAAGATTGCTATTAGGTTCTTGATGTATTGCTCTAAATGCGCTCTGTAGCTACGGTGAGCTTTATTCACATTTCCCGACGCAGGCTCGCCAATCCAGGTTCCAGTCCTCATGAATCTAGTAGCGTAACTTGCTCCCATTGCCTCTCGAATATCCTCTGCTGCTTTATTCACAGCCACAGTAGCCTCATTTCTCCAATCTTCTAGGTCGCTTATTTCCTCCGGGCTTCGATCCTTGATCTCCGTGAGGATGTCGCTATGGCGCATAAGCATTTCGCGCCATTCACGGATGAGTTTCTGGTCGTCTAGATTATCTCTAAGGCGTCGGTTCTCCCGAGTGAACCCCCAAGCAATGCAACACATAGCCAAGGCAATACCGACTGCAAGTCCAAACCAGAGCGGAATCCCTTTATCCTCAAGATCGTCCTTGAACCACAGCGCCGCTATCGCAGTTCCTAGAATAGTCGTAGCGGTCAAAACTCCGCCCCCGACAATGAGGAGCGCGTTGGACTTAGCATATTTTGGCATCAATAGAGTTTACCGCGCCTTGTGTCCGGTGCATAATCACCTAGATCGTGGCAACTGGCGCGCTTGGTTGGCGCGCCAAGTCGAACTGTTCGGCGCCTGGACCTTCGCGTTCACATTCCCAATGTTCCTGGCAATCTCGGTCCCTCGGTGAGCGAGACCTACGGACGCCAGGAACGTTCAAGTTTACCCGCGTGGCGGACCAGCACCAAGAGATTTGAAACAACTGAAGACTATGAACAAGGCAAACGAGGATTGAGTGGCGCAACAGCCAGACACGTCGGCGTCCAACGTTCTGTTAGGCATAAGCCAAATCGCCATGACCTTCCTTGTCTGGTTCGTCAGGATTCCGATCTGCTTGCAAGAGCCCGTATTTGCAAGCGTCGTTGGAATGTGCGTAATGCGAAAAACCGAAACGTAGCCGCCAAGCCTACGTACATGACGAGAGGCACAATCAGAAATCCAAATAGTTCAAATCCGCTTTTGGCGCGTACCATGGCGCCAAAGCTAGTTAGGGATGGAAACCCGACAATCGCGAGGAGCATGTAGTAGAACAGCAAGTGGAGAATCCAGCCGGCCGGAGTGATGGGCTTGAAAAGCAGGAATATGCGCCGAAATAAGGACATCTCCGTTAGCTGTGGAACTTCCCTCCTCTCCTCCGCTGCTGCTTCTGTTTGTACTGTCTTGATAAAGGCAAGTATCTGTGAAACTTCCGCATCAACTATCGCCCATTCCCGACGAGTCGAGGTATCTTTCTCAAATTTGTGTTTGTACTCCCGTAGCTTTGTGGCAAGTTCGAGCCGTTTGAGATAGTACTCGATCTGACTCGACTTTGCGGCGAGTTCCGAGCGGTTTAGAACCCACATAACGAGTGGTCCCAGCAATACCGGGATTCCCGAAATCAGCGATCCAATGAGTAGCGGATTCATTTGTCTTGGTGCCTAACAATCATCAGATTGATCCGCATAACATACGCTTCTTTGATTGTGGTTCTTGCTCGTCCGCCATGTTCGGCAATTCCAGATCAGAGAACTACACGCGCCGGTCCATGGCGATGCTCACCGTCCGTGTGGGGCTATTCTTAAAACCCCCCGGCCGCATCTTTCCGGAGCAGCCGGGGGTGGCAAAGGAGTACGTGATGCGGGCCAGGTCTTTGTATCCGCCGGGATCGAGTCCGATCCTCGCCGCCTTTACCGGAACCTTCGTCTCATCAACGAGGCGAGCTCATGGGCAAATAGATCCTCCCCAGCAGCTCTCACAGTCGTCGAAGCAACGCGTGTTCCACACACAGCCATCGCTGATATCTGTTGTCGTTTCGTAATTGGATGGAATCGCGACGCAATTTCTGCGGGGGCAGTCGCCGACGTCGCACGATAAAGGTGCCGCGATCCTCACCCAACGTGTACCGTTCGCATCGGGAGTACAGAGGAGGATATCCGATTCGAGCAGATAGACCTTGTCGGGAGGAAAGCACGGAGCGATCACGCATATGGTAGGAGGACAAGGGCAACACGAGGGCAGAAAGATCAGTTGTACCTCGACATAGTTTGTTCCCGCGTACTCTGTTGCGCCGCTTCGTTGTACGGATTCCGACCTCGTATCTGCCAAACCCTGGCTGGATGGGACAGAATTCGAGATTCTCCGTTGTGTTTCAGGGGCATTTGTTCCGTGCATGCCTCTCGCACTTGCAAGAAGCACGACGAAGGCAACGGCACCCAACACACCAATACCAATTGTCGTTCGAGTCGTCATAACTGTATCTCCTATATCTGTTCTTTCTAGGAACTTACGGCCGCATGGGATCGCCGAGACCTTCACGGCCGAGCTTTGTGAACACGAGCGTACCGCCCGCCCCACGAGAGGGTATCTGTGTTTGACGTTGTCGCAAGACGCCTATTGAGCTGTCACCTGACGAGCTGTCACCTGACGAGCTGTCACCTATCGAGGGGACACCCTGGTTACCGAACCACTCTCTGAGTCTGGGAATCGGCAGCATCGAGCCCAGGTGGCCCTGTCGGGCCGCTTGGGAAGGTTGTCCTTCGGAGATTCCGCGGGTTACTCCCGATGAAATCGAGACGGCTACTCAATCTTCCAGCGCGGCGATGTCGGCGGGGCTGATGAGGCCGATTGGGGTTTCGTGCGGTTTGCCGTGCTCGGTGATGATCACCGCTTCCAACGGCTTGTGGTCGGAGAACATCGCATCGACATCGTCAAGTAGCGCGCTGCGGGCGACGAACGCCACGGAATCCTTGCGGTGGTCGGCGGCTACCACCTCCTCGATCGAGACTTCGCGCAGATCAACGTCCAGGCGTCCCGACTTAGCGTGCTCGGCCATCCAACGGGCCAGTCCATTGGTCGTGAGCAGGCCGACGAATCGCTTGTCCTGGTAGACCGGATACCGCGAGTAACCATCGTTGCGAACCAGCTCCAGGACATCAACGAGAGACTGGTCAGCTCGCATCGTGGTCACGGTGCGAACGTAACGTGGACTGACACTCGCCGGCGAGAACATCCGCTGCTCGATCGCTTCGAGCTTCGTGACCGTGTCTTGGTTCGGCACCGCGAGGTAGTAGTCCTGATCGGTGCGACTATGAACGATGGCGTTGCGCAGATCGCCGATCTCCAGCAGAAAGTCCACGTACTTGCCCAAGCGGCGATACCGGCTGGCCGCGATCCGCACCTTGGCGGCGAACGGATGCTTCTGGCGGCGCCCGCGCCGATCGGCCATTTCGGTCAGCGCGTGATCGATGCGGTTGTACGCAGCCTCGAATCGCTCGACACGATCTTTTTCGGTCAACTCAGACAGCGGTGGGGCGTCCTGCGTAATCGTTGGGTCATGAGTACTTGTTGAGCAACGTCTCAAATCCGCGGCGCCATCGTTCGCCGCCGAGCTGTGAGTCCTGTTGACGAAGCCGACGGATGCGAGGGGCGATCCGGTCGGTGTTACGGCCGGTGCGATCGAGTATTTGCAGCATACGCAACTGGGCCGGCCAGTAGTAGACACCGTCTTGCCCTGCGCTGCCGATTCGTCGGTAAATGATCATCGCCTCGGCGTCGCGATCGCCGGGCAGGTAAAACAGGCACTCCGCCTGACCAAAGAGCGCCTCCTGCGCATTGGGGCGCTTCGCCAGCACCTCGTCATACAGCCGAAGCGCGTCCTCGTAGCGCTGGCTGAGCCGATACCCGTCGGCGGCCCGCAAGCGCACGGCGGCCTCATCGCTATCGCCGCGCGATTTCAGCCAGCGGCCGATCGCTTCGGCCAGCGGCAGCAGCTCGCGCTGGGCCCGCACGGCGGCCTGCTCGTTGCGACTCACATCGAGCAGTTCGGTCACTCGGCTCTGGCGGGCCTTGAGCATCGCCGCCAGCACCGTCCCGGCTTCATCGGGCGAGACCGCCAACAGTCGGTCAAGTTCACGCGGAACCTCGGCGCTGCGCCCGGCAGCGTAGTAGGCGTCGATGCGCACGAGCAGCGCTTGGGCCAGCAGCGGGCCGTCCATCGCTGGATTGTCTTCTATCCCGGCCAGCATCACCGCGGCTCGCTGTGGCTCGTCGAGCGCCAGCCGTGCTTGAGCCTCATATACCCGCAGGCTTACCCCGTAATACCGCAGCGTTCCTGCTCGTGATGCGTTCTCGGCGGAGGTCGCGCCTCTATTGAGCATGGGCCGCACGCGCTCGATCATCGCCAGCAGTTGCCGGTACCGATCCGTGCGATCGACGGGGTTCGTCTGACCACGGGCCCACGTCCGCAGCACGACGATCCGCATGAACTGGGCGTCCAGCCACTGCTCGGCATCTGGGGTTACGGCCCGGAAGTGTGCCAACGCCGAGTCGAAGCGATGCTCGGTCAGTGCCAGCCGGCCCGCGGTATACCGCCACCGATCGATGCTTCTAAGGTTGGCGTAGCGCTCCAGCAGCAGCGCCAGCGCATCGCCCAGCACGGTGCGAACCTCGACGTCGGACGGTGATCGCTGATAAAGATCGGCCGCGACTGTCGCTGCGAGTTCGATCGCCCGCTCCGCTTCACGCGCCGTCGCCTGCTCGCGGGCCAGTTGCGTGAACTTCCGCACGGCTAGGAGCCGTTGATCGTCCGCCAGGAGCGCTCGGGCTAGGCCGAAGCCGGCCGTGGCGCGCTGAGCATTGGTCAGATCTGCTCGGGTCAGAACTTCCTCAAAGAGTTCGATGCCTTGTGATCTGGTTTTTTCATCACCGATCAAGTGTTGGGCCCGAGCCACGGAGACCAAAGCTGGGAGCCGATTCAGCGGCACGTCGTCCGACGCGGCAAGCGTGAGCCGGGCGAAGACGATCGCCCGCACGGTCGCATGCGAAACACCGAGATCGCGATCGAGCAGATCGATGTACGAAGCGAACGCCTCCGCCAGACGCTGCTCGCGCTGCGGCCCAGGCCCGTTCAGGGCAACCCCGCGCCGCAGCAGGAACTGCTGGTCGGCGATCAGAATGCGGAAGAACAGATCGTGACCTGCGGCGTAGTGTTGCTGCAGTTGATCCAGGGCCTCCAATCCTGCGGACGGACCCTCGTGGACGATATGGTTCACGACCGTGCCCATGTTGGCCGCAAATCGGGTGGAGTCATCGATCTTTGAGTCCGCGGCGATCTGCCCAAACAGCGCGTCGGCCGCCTCGAACTCGCCGAGCCGAGCCAGCGCCAGCCCGCCGTACAACTGCGCGATCCTGATCGTCACCCCTTCAAGCCGCTCGGCCAAGGGGACAAGAAGCTCCGCGGCCAGCGCATAGAGCTGCCGGCGGCGATCGGCCTCGTGGTCGTTGAACTCGGCATGTAGGAACGCCCCGATCCCGCGAAAGAATGGAATCCGCCGATCACGTTCCTCATCCGACAGTCTTCGCCGCTTCATCTGCGCGGGGATGGACTGGGCGTAGTCCGTGGTGGATTCGATTTGTAGGATCACGCGCTCGATATCCAGCTCGGCCTCGGCCATCAGCTCGTTGATCTGTCGCGCTACCCGCTGGGCTTGAGCGTGCTGCGATGGCGACGGCAGTCCGAACAGGCGAGTGAGCCCCGATGCGTCCAACGGCAGCACGACAAACAGCAAATCCGCCGCTTGATCCGCCAGCCAGCCCGGGCGGCGCAGGTCGTCGGGGTACGCGCGAATCAGCTCAGCTCGAATCTCCAACACCCGTTCCGCGTCGGCCAGCCGTTGTGTCACCGAGCGCTGCGGCTCATTGACGAGGATGCGCTGCGCCGTGATCTGATATTGTGCGGCCTCGATGCGGTCGCCCGGCGGATGCGAGGCGATGTACTGCTCCAGGACCTCGCCCAACCGAAGCTCGCTGAGACCTCGAAGGAACCGCTGCTGGTCGAGTAGATCCTCCAGCGACTGTGCCCTGACGTTCGTCACAACTGCCAAAAGGAGCACACAAACCCAGACGCCCATGGATACCAATCCATGGGTCTGCGTCGAGGGAGTGCGATTCCTGTCAAACCGTCGTGTCATCGCTCATCTCGGCTTGGCGAAGGTGAGGTTCGTGTAGCGCGCCCGGGCTGCGGCGTTGAACGCTTCCATCGCGTGCTCCCAGCGCGTCGTGCGCATCGGCTCGACGATGATCGGATGGTCCGAGGCGAACAGTCCGCCCGGTGCATGCACACTGATCCGCCTCTCATCGAGAAAGTGGAACAGATCCTCAAACGTGGCCGGCTGACGGTACGGGCCGCTCAATTCGATGCTGTACCCGTCGACGCCGATTTGCGAACTGCGGACGGTGATGCGCAGCGGCTCCTCATCCAACTCAAACGGATCGAGCACCTGTGCTGCCGGCGGTCGCTGCGGCAAATCCAGCCGGTAGATCTCCTCGCCCAGCTTGAAGTCGGTCACGGTCATGAAGTACATGAGCAGCAAGAACACCACGTCGATCATCGCCACGAGGTTCAATCCGATCCGGGGGCGGTCTCGGCCTCGGCGCTGACGAAGGCGGGTGTGCTTGATCAGTGTCTCGCCGCTCGCCAAGGACGGCTGAGACTGGCTCGGCGCGCTTGACGGCTCACTGGGCACGGCTCACTCCTCCCTCACGACGACCAGATTGACCCGCGCCACCGCCATTTCGCGCCCCGACTG
>JAZFYE010000247.1:0-3245 GCA_036475395.1 Phycisphaerales bacterium | reverse complement strand
CTGACTCGACGGCGCTCCTGCCGGAAGATGTTCTGACAGAGATCGGTGCAGTTGGAGCAGATGTAGATGTCGTTGGGCCCTTCCACCATGGGCCCGACTTCACGGGAGGTCTTTCCGCAGAACGAGCAGGTGGTGACCTTACGGCCACGGAATCCGCTGTCTCCGCCGTCGCCGCTGCCACCGCCGCCGGAGGTTCGACTGCCGCCGCCGAAGCCGGCGCCCGACCCGCTTCCCTTGGACGAGGACGAGCCGCGGCGACCGCCGCCGGAGCCGGCGGCGTCGAGCGGCTCCGGACGTTGATGCGGATCGAACTGCGCTGAATTGCTCATCTGTGACTCGGAACGTGCCGACACACGATGACCACAGCCAATGCCATGGCCAGGCGCTACTCCAACCCTAGTGTATCGGGCTACGCCCGCAGCGTCTAAAGGCAGGTCGGCGATTCTGGATTCGCCGGTCACATTCCCCTAACTCGATAAATAGCGAGTACTTCGGAAAGTCGCTACGCCCCTGATTCGCGATCATGGTCTTGAGGTCCGATCTCATTCGGAGCCGAGGCGGAACCGCCCACGCGTCCGATTATCAGCGCCTTGGCCCGCTCGAATTCCTCGTCGCTGAGCTGACCGGCCGCACGCATCCGGCGCAACTCGTACAGCGTGAAGCCCTCTTCGGATGCGCTCGGACCGCTTTGAAGCATTCGCCGTACCAAATAGATTCCCCCAGCGCCAACGACGACGACGACGAGCAGCATTATGAGCCACGGCAGCAATTGACCAAACAGATCCTCAGCGGCCTGAGCCAGGACGACCCATCGCTGCACGCCGACATTCATGCTGAAACTCTACGCCAGGCGGGACGCCGTGGGGACCCGGGGGCGGTTAGTTTTTTCGGCTGCCCCCGGACTTCTTCTTGGTCCGGGTCTTGGGCGAGGCACCGGTCGCGCCTGCCGTTTTCTTTGTCTTGCCCGCGGTCTTGGAATTGCCCTTGCCCTTGTTCGCCGCAACGGCACGTTCAGCCAACCAGTCCACGGCCGAGATGTCGGTCACCTTGGCCTGGGCGATGACTCGGTCGGCGGCTTTGTGTTGGCGGATCACGTGGGCGACCTCACTGAGCCGACCCATCTGGGTCAGTTCGGCGCGGACCTGGTCAGGCCGCAGCCCGCGATGCGCAGCGATCGACGCGATCCGCCCGTTGACCTCCTGTTCTGAAACCTCGATCTGGAAGTGTTCGGCAAGTCGACGCAGGATGAACAACAGTTTGAGTCGATCGCGCGTCCGTACCTCGGAATCGGCCCGAATCTCGGCGAGCCGCGCCTCGACCTGCGGCGGCATGAGCCCCTGCTCCAACAGCTCGATGCGGTGCTGCTCCAGGTTGCGCGCCGCCTGCGCCGCCGACAGCTTCTGGGGCAGCTCGAGTTCCACGGCCCCCAGCAGATACTCGTAAACCTGCTCCCGCATGGTGGAGGCCTGATCTTGTTCGCTGCGCCGCTGTAGCGCGAGCCGGATCTGCTCTCGAAGGTTCTGCTCGCTGCCGACGCCATACGCGTCGACGACGTGCTGAATCGAGGCCGGGTCGGTGCGCTCGGCGACGGTGAGTCTCAACTCGATTGTCAGCTTCGCCCCACGCACCTCTTCTCGTTCGTGCGCCTCCGGCCCGGTCGTCTGCACAGTCAGCGTATCGCCGATCCGCTTGCCGTTGAGGAGATCCGCCAGGCCTTGGATCATGATCCCGTGAATCGGGCCGCGACCACCGTCGTCGTCGCCGGGAACTGCGACAAGCGTGGACTCGTCGTTGATCAGTGGTTCGGTCTCACCTTCTTCGGTCACCGTGACCCGACCGGCAATGAGGTCGTCGGCGACGAAGTCCCCTTCGATCTTCACGGCGGCGCCCATCACCGTCCGCTGCCGGGTCAGCTCGGTTTCGATATCGTCGTCAGTCACCTCGAAAGCGGGTCTCTTGACCTCGATGCCTTGTAGGTTCGGAAGGTCAAACTCAGGGACGACCTCGATTTCAACGATGAAGGTGAGCCCCTTGCCCTCTTGCAGCTCCAGTTCATCGGCGGGGGTGATCGGCTCCGGGTCGCCGACCGCCTGGATTGACTTGTCCTCGATCGCCTTGGCGTAGGCCTCGGCCAGAAGCTGGTTCTTGGTTTCCTTTCGGACCGCAGCGCCGAATCGCCGCTCCAACAGCTCTCGCGGTGCCTTGCCTTTGCGGAATCCGGGCAGGGAGGTGCTCGCCGCCAGCGTGTCCACCGAATCCTCGAGCTTCTCGGCGATCGTCTCGGGGGGGATGGTGATCGTCAGCCGCTTCCTGGCCGGTCCGACGTCTTCGATGGTGACGTCATCAACGACCTCGGAGGTTGCATCGGCGGTGGCGGGTGCATCAGCCATGGAGTCTCTTTCCAGCTTGGAGGTCGTCCGCGCTGGCCGGGACGACCCAACAAGGTATCACAACGGGCGGGTCGAACCAACCGTGGCGCGGCACCGCGCCGTCCCGGCAGCATCGACCCGGAGAAAGCAATGACCCCCGAAGGTGCCGTGGCGGCCCGTCGCTGGTCGCCAGCGCCGCAAGCACTCACCGCATGAAGAGCATCTGGGTGTAGGTCGGCAGCGTCCAGAGATCGTCCGGGGTAACCATCTCCAACGCATCTGCGGCCGCCCGAGCCCGCTCCATGGCCGGTACCAGCTTGTCGCGGATGTGCTTCCCCTGGCGGTCCGCGCTCGAGAGCGTATGGACCTCCGCCTCGCGACCGGCCTCGGTGGCCGCGAGCAGTTCCGTGATCATCTCCACCAGCTTCTGCAGCTGGGCTCGTGTAGCGTCGCACTCAACCCCGACCGCCTGCGTCGCCGCCACCGACTCGGCCAGCTCCGTCTGAGATCGCACCGCCGCGGGCAGCACGTGCTTGTTGATCATGCAGATCATCGTGCGGGCCTCGATCCCCACGGTGGTGTTGTATTGCTCCTGCAGCACCTCGACGCGTGCTCGCAACTCACGGTTGTTCAGCACGCCGTACTTGGCGAAGAGGTTCAAGGCTTCCTTGGTCTTCAAGGCCGCCAGTGCGTCCACCGTCGTCCGTAAATGGGGCAGGCCGCGCTTCTGGGCCTCCTCGTGCCACTTGGGGTCGTAGCTGTCACCGTCGAACACCACCCGTCGGTGCCGTTGCACGACATCCCTGAGAATCGACTTGACCGCCGCTTCGAGCTTGGGCGGCGTGGGGCCCTTGCCGGCCTTCTTCTGAAGTTCGC
>JAZFYE010000246.1:0-13463 GCA_036475395.1 Phycisphaerales bacterium | reverse complement strand
TGTACCAATCGTCGGAAGACTTGAGGATCGTCGCGCTGTTCGGCAATGGTGAAACGCGATACGACGACGAGGACAGCACGGCGCGGATCGAAGTTGAGTTGCTGCGGCAAAGGTTTGCCGGACTTGGGGTGAGGGAAATCGGATTCGGACTTGACTCCGAGGCAAGTTCCACCTGGGCCATCATCGTCCAGGCACCACCGGACCGAGTAATCGACGAGCAGCGACTTGAACGGTTTAGTCAGGAGTTGAACGAAGCGTACCGCATCGCCCGCGAGCTGGAGTAAGGCGGGCCGACGAATCTAGCTTGCCACCACGATCACCAGCAACACTATCACGGTTGCGATGATCCAACAGGCCCACGTCGGTAGCTGACGCTTCGTTCGCACCTTCTGCTCCTGGCTCATTCGTTTGGCTGCTTGGGAAGCGAGAACACAAATATCAGATTCGGCTCACCAAACGTAACCTCGTCACCGACCTGAAGAATCGCAATGCTCTCTGATCGAGGCGGATTCGGTTGGATATCGAGGATGGAGCCTGTGAAGTTCCATAGTTCATTCCTCGTGACATTGATCTTCACCAAGTCGCCCTCGTCGGTTTCCACGCCGACCGATGATCCGGGCGTGATATCGCTGATCTTTCGGGTCCATTCGATCTTGGTGCCGTCACCAGGGGTCCAATAGATTAGTTCAATGGCGGCTCGCTCTCGGAACAACAGATAACTCCCGCCCCCGGCTCATCGCCATGCTGCCATGATACAGCCTCGGCGGCCGTTGCGGCTCCGTCGCTACTGCTACTGCCTGAACAGGTGTGGGTTGTTGCGCAGGTAGTCCAGCACACTGGTTGCTTTCGTGTCGATTGTGATTCGCGTCTGGTCACTAGAGTCCTTGGGTCGTGGTGGAAAAAGTTCCGCGTGAAACTCAGCTTGCTTTGGCGTGACGTTCACACCTGTACCCCAATAGGACGCGTTCTTCATGCGCTCGTCTTGAAGGTTTAGCTTTGCAACGTTCTTGTCCAGATAGCCGAAGCCGTGTTGCGCTTTGTGTTATCTCACCTCGACCCCACCGAGCTGCCCGACCAGTTCGACGCTTCGCTCGCTCGCCGCCGCTTCCCGGATGCCGATGCCGAGATCCCAAAACTGATCGAGCGATGACCGACGCGCGTGCGCGCAGTCTTGCCAAATGCCAAATGCCTAGTGCCTAGTGCCTAGTGCCTAGTGCCTAATGCCTTCTTCTCCCCCTCGATGCCTCCTTCAAACCCCCTCTCCCCAAGCTCCCAGCCTCCAAACACAATCAACCGCCCGTCGCCACCTGCCCCGATGACCTCGGGAACTCGCTACTCGAATAATTCATTCTGACACGCTTTCTGCCCGCGTTACCACGCCAGCAAATCGACCTATTCTTCAGTTTCCTGCAGCTCGTCATCCATTGAGACGCCAAAGAACGCCGCATCATCACCGATCGTATCATCTGGCGGATCCTCTGAATACCGTTGCCGATTCTCGACGAGGCGACGATTAATATACTCGCGCTCGCTTCGGAATCGTCCCATTAGGTTGGGGACGATTTCAGAAGTGATAGGTCCCGTTAGCTCGGCTAACCCAAACACCTCTCGTTCCCGGTTCTCTTGTGCGGCAAGGTAGTCAAGAAACGTCTGGACTCGATCGAACCGAGTGCGCACTCTCTCCAGCTTATCTTGTTCACGATCGCCTAGATTATCCACGCGGTACATCGATTTCCGAAGCTCCTCCTCCAGACGCCTGTCGTCAATCGGCGTATCTTGCTGGACAAGATCCAGGTATGCGAACTTGTGAATCAAGTGGCGTATGTAGTACCAGCCGGCAGATGTGGTGCGCACGTGCGATGAATCGGCGACAGTAGTGGTAGATCGCGTATTGGCTTCGATGAGCTGGGACTGAACCAATCGATCAAGCACAATCATCACATCGCGTGTGTTGTCAAATATGGTCTCGAACATACCGACGAGTCGACCCAATTCAACATAGCCCAGCCCCTCGGTGTTCGTTTCTCCCCGCTGCTTCAGAAGAATCGCTAATACTCGCCACGCAGTAAAATGGCTGCTGTTTCTCTCTGATGTAACGTTAAACAGGTTCAATATGCGACTGAACTCTTCTTTATAGAACCTTCGATCGCCGAGCATGATAGATTTTAGGAATTCGTGGAACGCTACGTGATAGTCACCGTCGCGCCTATAGATGAGGAGCATCTTCGACACATCACTCGCGCCGGATGTAAGAAACGTGGAGAACATCTCCAAGGCCATCCGCATGTTCCCGAAGCACACAGCTTCCACGAATCGCGAAAGATAACTACTCCAGCGAAATATGCTACTTTGAACAATTGTGAGGAATTCGGCGATGTCTTGTCGGTCGAATACATGGCCTCGCAAGGCTGTGATCGTAAAGTCGTCGGGCCCCTTCGACATCTCCTCGATCGCGTATACCAGGCGACTGCCAATCATCGCCCGAAAGCTGGGCGAGGCAATGTGAAATCTCCGGCTCGCATAGGCGCTGAAGGTCTGCTGAACCGTTGCTGAGTAGTAGGATTCCTCGCGTAGAGCAACGATCGTGGTGGCATCGAGGCGCCGAGCGGTCTGTTGGGCCAAGAGGAAGATCGAACGCTGGTATTCAGGCGCGAGTTGATCGACATTGTCTATAAAGAGGACTATTGCTTTTCCTCGCGTACGCTTCGCGTAGCTCAACAGTCTCCTGAGGTAGTCACCTTCAGTGAGCTGCCATTTATCAAGGTAGTCTGATAGAACCCGTTCGTACTCGGAGCTGTCAGGGTGCAACTGGCGAAGTGCCGTTTGGCCTAGCGCTTGGATCTTGTCGCGGAAGACTTTCTTGATGATGGTTCGGGTTTCCAGAAACTCGCTGGCGTAAATGGACCTCACCTTCTCGAGGATCTCGGACCACACGAACTGCTCCATTTGCCCGACCTCGAGGGGAGGTCCCAAGAAGTCAACATGGAACCAATACGCTCTCTCGTCTAAGGTCCGAGATTGCAACAGCCGCTGATAGCGGCGTAAGAACGTACTCTTACCAGACCCGATTCCTCCCAACAAAAGATAGATTTCTCCCGCGCCTGAAGCCATGCTCTCACCGAGGTGGCTCTGGAAGACGCCTGCCGCAGATTCGCTCTGAGAAATCTCTCGGCCGCCTTCGTCTTCCACGAATTTTGGTATCGCGTCCGTAATAACCACATTGAGGTCATCAGCAACCACGCGCAACGGCGCGTTGTAGACATAACACGACTGAAAAAGGCTTCGGTCTTCTTGCCGGGAAATATCTTCAAAAATAGACTTGATGATCGGTTGTAGCTGATTGTTGAGTCGATTGCGAAGAAGAACTGCATCAGCATTCGGAAGCTTGCTCACTACGCGGTGCATGTTGCGTGAAACAACCGGCATGGACCCAAACTCAGCGTCCAGTGCACCAGTTACGATCGCTTCGTAGGAAAGGAGGTTCCAGAACTCAGTAAACCGCTCTTCTATTTGCTCGAGGCTCTTGAAGACTCTTGCCCGACCGTTTCGCCACGGCATGTCGTCACGTACTGCGCGGAAGATGACCCATGAGTATCCGTTCGTTGCGATGGCATAGCGAATACCTTCATCACTGCAGTATCCACGGACCTGCTGAACGGCTTTTTCAATCTCACGATCGGTCAGTAGAGCGCCGCTGAGGCTGAGAGTTCGTCTTGATTGGCCGGCAGGGATGACAAAGGGCACACCCTCCCGCTTGGCTTCCACGGCGATCAGCCGGCGGCCTCGCACGGTAACGATGTAGTCTACGACACCATAATCTACCCTCTCTTCGCGGGTGATCTTCGACTCGGGCCAAAGGCAAACTTCCTTCAGAATGCGATCAATCACCTTAACACGCGTATCAGCCTCGGAAGCCTTTCCACGCTCCTGGCAAAAGTCGGCAAACTCTTTCTGAATGATTCTCAGAGCTGCAATCGCGTCGTCTACGGTGGTCATTGAACGCCCTCGGTCGGGTTTGGGCATTCTAGCTGAAGACAGACCGAGCCGTTCGGCCTGCCTGATTGCGCCCTATAGCGCCGATGGAGCTCGCGCTCGACCGCCCGGCAGATGTGGCGGGCGAGACCAAGGGTACGTTGCCGCTACCAGGGTTTCCCCTAGCTCCGCCTGCATCCCCCGCTGGAGCCCCCGACCCCTCACTCCCAACCCCTGATTTGGACATTTGGCCCGCCCCGGCGGATCTTCGACATTTGTTACTAGTAAAGACTGCAGCTACTCCAGGGCGCATGTGCCGGGCGCGAAATCACTGCGATCCGCTGTGAATTTTCAAAAAAATATCCCGCCTGGCGGGCCGTCAGACCACTTTCTGCTGACCAACTGACCGAAAGGACCTCTCCGGCGCGCGCAAACACAGCCGTGGCTCCCGCTATAGAAGGAGCTGTTGTTCCATGCTCGCATCGTCGATGTTGACACGCCAAATTTCCGGGGGCGGGGGCGCGGTCACGTGGGCGCGCGCAAACTAATCCCTATGTCGCTCAGAATCCTGCGCGCGCCAAACTGACCGCCCCCGGCCCCCGGAATCCGTGGATTTCCATCCACGGCTATCAAGTTCGTCCCTAATGCCTAATGCCCAATGCCTAATGCCTTCTTCGTCACGCCATCAGGGGCTCGGGCTCTTCGGGTTGATGGGTCAGCGGCAAATCGACAAGGAACGTCGCGCCGTGGCCCGGCTCGGAGACCAGCGACACCGTCGCCCCGAGCAGCTCGGCCAGGTCCCGGCAGATCGCCAATCCCAATCCGGTGCCGGGATGCTCGCGAGTATGGCCGGCATCGACCTGTCGGAACTTCTCGAAGATCGCATCCTGCATGTCGTAGGCAATACCCGGGCCGGTGTCCGACACGCCGATCCGAAGGCCGGAGCTTTTGTCCTGGCGGGTCAGCCGATCGGCGGTGATGGTGACCGCGCCGCCTTGGGGGGTGAACTTGATCGCGTTGGAGAGCAAGTTGTAGAGGATCTGCTGGAGCTTGCCGGGATCGGTCTCGATCAGCGGAAGGTTCTGGGCGATCTTGGGGATCAGCTCGATCCGTTTCGCCGCCGCTTGCGTGCCGACGATTCCAACCAGTCCTTCGACGATGTCGCCGATGCTGGTCGGCTCGATGTTCACCTCCAGCCGCCCGGCCTCGATCTTGGCCATCTCCAGCAGCTCGTTGATCATCTCCAGCAGGGACCGACCGCTGCTGAGAATGTTGTGGATATAGCGCATGCGCTTGGGATCGGCGTCATCGTCGGCCTGGGCCAGCTCGTCGAGCACCTCGGTGAATCCGATGATGGAGTTGAGCGGGGTGCGCAGCTCGTGGCTGACGTTAGCCAGGAACTCGCCCTTGAGGCGGTTGGACTCGAACAGGCCGATGTTCGCTTGGGACAGCTCGGTCAGCTTCAGATCGAGGCTGTCGTTCATGGCCTGGAGGCGAGTCTGGCTCTGCTCGACACGATCGAGCATCGTGTTGAAGGCGTCCGCCAGCTCCTCGAACTCATCGCCGGTCTTGATCTGCGAACGTATGGTGAGATCACCGCTTTGGAGCTTCTCGGTGGTTACGCGAAGTTTGCGCACGGGCGAGAGGATCAGCTTGGTCAGGATCAGATAGAACACGCCCACCGCGAGCAGCCCAGCCACGATCCAGTCGGCGATGATAATGATGCGATTGCTAAGGAGCATGCCCTCGGCGACCTCGCCCGTGCGATCGATCACCAGCACCGCCCGAATCGGGTTGGCGACGCCGGGCTCGAAGGGCAAGGCGGTGAACTTGGTCACGGACCGGTCACGGATCGCCCGCATCTGGGACTCGCGCAGCACTCGCGCGTAGCGATAGACCGTCTGGCCTCCGACTCTGGTGGTGTCGGTATGTTCGACGCGCTGCGCATCCTGTTGGAAGGCGGCCAAAGCGGCAGCGATGAAAGGCGCCCGATCATCGGTGGGATCGATCTCCTGGACGTAGGTCAACACCATCCTCAGCGGCGGGGACGAGTTGGGATCGCCGAAGACTTCCTCAAGCGGTCGCAGCCGGCCACCGGGGCGCTCGATCGTGCCAAGCTGAATGCGATCGGTGAGCCAGGCGTCCGCGGTCTGCCGGGCCGCCTCGAACTGACCCGCTCGAACGAGCATGTGTGTTCGCACCCACGGCACGCTGAGGGCAGCGGCGAGAATCATCAGCACCGCAAACCCAAAGAGGAGTTGACTCTTGTTGGAAAGGCTGATTCCGGCGGCCATGGTTTAGGAAGGCTTGAGGCTTGAGGCTTGAGGAACAAACTCCAGTGTAGCAGCGACCGCGTCAGTAAGACGCAGTGGACTGGAAAGCTGATTACGCTGCGATTGTCGGATCCTCATTGTTCAACGCCGGTTTGTGTCGGCTTCGTCCATCCAGAATCCTTGTCTTTGTTCAAGGCCGTCGCGGCAAGGTCGATGCACCGCTTGCAGATGACCGCCTCGTCGCGCAACGGGCTTTGCCAGCCGCCCTCCTCGCCACGATCCATCGACGCTCGATCCTCGGTCGTCTCCAAACACATCGGACACGGATACTCGTCCGGTGCCGTATCCGTTCCGTTGAGAACAACATCAACGTAGGCGACGCTCAGGCAATTGCCGCAGATACAACTGCCGTGATGGCCTTCGAGCATGGGTACGTCTTCGGTCCACTCGCGCTGACAGAAGTCGCAAAGGACATCTGACATCTGCACGTTGTTCGCGTCGGTGCCGGGCTTTCGCATGTGGGAAGTATAAACGTCAGGACGACGAAGCGCAGCGGAGATCCCGATTCCATCGGGATCGAAAGGTCAAAACAGCGGTTGGACGGCAAGCCACCGGCGAGCGCGGCAGCGGGACCCAGGTCTTCTCGTCGCACCAAGGCTCGAATTCCACGCTCGTGGAAGCCATATCGCCACCGTCCGCATCCTTTCAGTCACCCCCAAGCAAAATGAGTCAAAGGTGGTGCTTTGCTTGGCCGACGAATCATGCAGCGTGGGCTGAGGTCTGCCAACGGAAAGGGGTAATCGCATCATGAAGAAATCAAACACAGTGCTCCTTATTTGCGGCGGCATTGCAGGCGTGCTGTGCCTCAGCTGCATCGGCGGAATCACTTGGGTCTACTCGCTCGTCAAGGAGCCGGAAAACATCACAATCCAGGTCGATGCGCCGCTGGAGGTGAGCAGTGGCGACCAGTTCATCGTCACGATCCGGATCGAGAACACCGCCGACGAAACGCAGGTACTCCATAGCCTGGACATCTGGGATCAATACCTCCAAGGTATCGCGATCCGCAGCACCGACCCCGCATACCGGCAGTCTTATCACATTCCGATCGACAACACCCAGTCGTTCGAGTTCTATCTCGACATTCTACCACATGAAACGATCACGATTACCTTGAATGCGACTGCGGTGGCACCGGGCGATTTTAATTCGTTCTTCGACGCGTGTATCAATTCCGATGTCAGCTATCTGACGTACCCGATCCGCACGGTCGTGACGGAATAGCGAGAAGTTGCGCTCACCTTCGGCTTGCGGCTAAACAGTCTCTTCGTGCTTTCGTGTCTTGTTCCCCCGAAGAGCGCGGGGCAAGCCCCACGGCTAAATGGGGTGACTTGTTTCCTTCGTGCCTACGTGCCTCTCTTCACCAACGTCATCGCGTGAAATGGCCGACCTTCGCGGCGGTACTTGCGCTCGAAATTGGTGCCGACGATCTCGCCTTCGTCCGCCGACTCGGGGCGATCAAAGTCTCGCCGTTCAAATAGGTGTGCGTGGCGCCTAGCATGATCTTCATACCACGCCCACAAATCGGGATGATCGGTGACAAGTCGAACCTCTCCGGCCGGCTCAAGGATGCGATGAAGCTCTTGAAACGATCGATCCTGAATCACGCGGCGCTTGTGATGGCGTTTTTTCGGCCAGGGATCGGAAAAATACATATGGATCACCGCTGCCAGGGCGTCAGCGCACCAATACCGAATGAACTCGGTCGCATCAGCCCGCAGAATCTTGACGTTGTCCAACGAACGGCGCCTCATGCGATCAGCGGCATATCGGTAGAACTCGGCTGTCTTCTCGATGCCAAGATAATTGGTATCCAGCCGCAGCGGCGCCTGTTTGACGAGGAACGTTCCCTTGCCGGAACCGATCTCGATCTCGAGGCGGTGCTGGGGATGATCGAAGAACTCGCGCGGATCGAGACGACCCGTTTCAAACGGCGGCAGCTCGGACTGCTGGAGGCCGTATCCCGTGGTGACGAGCGTTTTCCCGCGTGAAAGGCCGAAGCTCATGCGGGCATTGTAGAGGGAGTCGTACCCGGACCGTCGTCGCAGACTCCTCAGGTCCGGCTTCGCAGGAGGCCCCGTTACCGGCCGACGTCCATCTTCTGCTGAATCCACTGGACGATATCGCGCAGGACTTGTTCGTCCAAGGTCGTTTCGATCTTGGCGTATTCACTGACGCTGCCGGTGGTGGCTGGCTGGAACAGATGGTTGAGCCCTTCGTAGCGCTTGGCGGTAATGTCGCCGCCGGCCTCGGTCATGATGCGCTCGATGGCGTCAAGGTTCTGTTCGTGCCAGACTTGCAAATCAAGTGTGCCGTTGAGGGCCAGGACCGGGCATTCAATCGCCGCCAGCGCCGGCCGGGGATCGTAGGAGAGGAACGACCGCATCCACGGCGACATGATCTGCTTCATCTGTGCATCGACCGCGTTGTCCAGATCCTCACCTTCGAGCTTGGCGCTCTGGGCGACGGCTGACTCCATAATGGACCGAAGCGCTTCGCGCAGCTGATCGTCTGTCTTGTTCGCGCGGAGCAACTCGAAGATCTGTCGCTGCCGGTCTCGGCCACTGGCAAGAGCCGCGTCATCGGCTCCCTCAGCTCGTCGGATCTTCTCGGCTTGCACGACCAGCAACTCGTCGCCGGGAACACCCGGCCCGGCCAGCAACACGGCGAACGCCACGTCGTCCGTCAGGCCGGCCACGATCGGCGCGATCAGCCCGCCTTCACTGTGGCCGATCAGACCGATGTGATCGGCATCGACATTGTCTTGCGTCTTGAGGAACTCCATCGCGGCCACCACATCCGTCGCGAAGTCAGCCGAAGTCGCACCCGAGAACGTGCCGGATGATTGGGCGGTTCCGCGGTCGTCATAGCGCAGCACCGCAATGCCGTGGCGGGTGAGATAGTCAGCAATGACCAGGAAGGGCTTGTGGCCAAGTAATGATTCGTCGCGATCCTGCGGGCCGGAGCCGGTGATGAGCACCGCGGTTGGAAACGGGCCGGACCCGTATTCGTCGGCATGCGGGATCGTCAAGGTGCCGGCCAGCGTGTGCCCGTCCGGATGCGTGATCGTCACGTCGCGCACGGCGTAGGGATAGGGCGGCTTGGGATGTTGCGGGCGCTTCAGCTCGGAGCCGACATAGCCGTCGTGTCGAGCAAAGTCGATATCCAGCACGAATCCGCCTTGCTTCATCGTGCCCGTGATCCGGCGCTCGGTTTCGTCGAGTTCGACGTTGATATAGGCCGGTGAAGGTCCGGGCATAACGCCGGTGAAGGTCCGATCCTCGCGCGTCACGTCGGCGAGCACAAAGCCGTGCGTCATCTGCGCGGGAACATCGACATGCCCGACCCAATTGCCCTTCGGTGTCTGGGCGAAGGCGAGCGTCATGTCGAGCTTGAGGACGCCTTGGATTTCGATCTGGCCGGTGAACGCCATCGGCCGAGGTAGATCGACGACCTGAGGCACTCGTGCCAACTCGAACTCACCTTCGATCGGATCTCCACCCGGCGGGTGTTGCGTGACCGTCCCCGTCCATCGCTGGCCGTCGTCGCTGACGTCGCCGACGAGGCGAGCCGCGCCGCCGATCTGGCCCGGAACGGTCAGCTCAGCGTGCCCGTTGGTGATTTCGATATCGCGGCATTCGGCGCCCACCGCCACGAACGACATCTCCGGCGGAACCACAAGGCCGCGCGCCGACCAGCCGTCCTCATCATTGTGCTTGATACGCAAGACCCCATACCACCACTGGTCCTGGACGTGCAGATTCCCGACCCACAGGCCGGCGGCGGGTTGATCATGGTCGTACTCGAACGTCTCGTCGAGAAACTCCACCTGCCCCATCGCGGTCGTAGCCAAAGCCGCCGCGATGAAAACCGAGATTGCCCGTCGTCTCATCATGCACCTCCTGCTCATTGGCGATAGTAGCGCATCAACACGCGGCATTGTGCCGCGGCACACGTCAAGCATTATTAGGATTGTAAGACGCCCGCTCTTGACCGATTTGCCCTTTAGGGGGACATGTCGGCCCTTAGTCAGTTGCTCTCCGTGCCGGGATGATGCAAACGACCATCATGAACCACCATCGCAATGCGTCTGGTATTGGAGATATCTTCCAGCGGGTTGGCGTCGAGAATAACGAGGTTGGCAATCTTGCCCGTATCGACCGAGCCCAGCAGTTCGTCGAACCCCAGAATCTTCGCCGAGCTGAGGGTCGCTATCTGGAGGGCCTGAAGCGGCGTGGCGCTACCGAATTCAACCAGAATTTCCATCTCGCGGTGAACGGACTCGCCAGGCACGACGCCGTCGATCGGGAAGTCGGTTCCGAGACCGACAAGACCGCCGATCTCGTGGAAGTAAACGGCAAGCTGCGCGGCTTTCCGCTGCGCCTGATGCAATTGCAATTTGACGGTCTCGTCGGCAAGGGGCATGCCATCGTGACCACCACTGTTCATGATTGCTTCACTGATGACGAGCGTGGGCACCCAGGCGGTCGCATTGGCCTTGAACGTCTGCATGAGCTGCCTGCTCTTGGCATCGTCCACGTTGGCCCATCGCCAGGCAATGCGGGAGCCAAGCTCCCCTGGTTGATCCGCTAAGTCGACGCCCGCTTGCAAGCAAGACAAGGGGATGCTCACGGTATGTTCGATCGAAGCGATGCCGATCTGGGACGCTTCCAGCGGCGGTACATCTTCGGTGTGCCCACAGACGTTCATGCCGTACGCTGCCGCCGTCTCGACGATCACTCGCAACGAATCGGCGTCCATCTTGTTGTAGACCTTGATCCACCGATTCCCGAGCAGCGCTTCTTTGTGAACCCATCCTCTCACCGTGGCGGGATCGCCGAATCCGTAAGACGTGCGCTGCTTGTGTTTCTCGAATATCGAACTGGCGGGAACAATCGTCGGACCGAGCAAGGTGTCGGCATTGACTTGTGCCGCCCAACCCAAAGCCGCTTCGCTCGTGATCGGCAGCCCGCGGATGGTCGTGACGCCGGATTCGAGCAGATTCTGTAATGTCGCCTCGGCTCCCTTGACACCGGGGAAGCGCGGGCTCTTTGGTATCACGTGTGCGTGCAGGTCGAAAAAGCCGGGAACTACGAATGCACCGGAGATGTCGACCACGCGCATTCCCTCAGCCGGAGGATCGGCGTTTATCGCACGAATCAGATCACCTGCGATTACGATTGTGATATCGCGATGAATTTCGCCGGTGACGACATCAATGACGTTGCCTCCCACCAGCGCCCAAGGTTCCTCGCTATGCCGTCTGATCAGCCAGGATGATCTAGCCCACTGGGGCAGTTGAATAGGAGGCGAATCTTTGGCAGGTTCAGTACGCTCCCCTCGGGCAAGATCAAATGACAGCTCGATTCCGCGCTGACGGAAGGTGCCGACAAGATGCGTTCGTTGTGCGTCGAGTATGGCCTCGATCTGGGCCGGATACCGCCCCAAGGGCACCTCGGCCCGGATTGATTTTCCGTCTGCAGCAAGGTTGACGATCGGATAGGCCACCAAGCCAAGGCGCGGCAGGTCGATTTGTCCAACCCAGTTGCCGGCGGGTGTCTCGGCGAGCACGATGGCAATCTCCAACTCAATACCCGGCCCACTCCGAGCAGTGCCGCTGAATCGCATCGGGTTGTCTAGATCGACTGGTCGTGGACTTCGTAGGAGATTGAACGAACCACGCTCCGTGTCCGTGTCACCGGCATCGCGAGGTGTGAGCGATCCTGAGAGCCGCTGGCCGTCGTCGCTCACGGTTCCTTCAAAAACCAGCGGATCGTCATCCGCCCCAAGCACGAACCGCATCGCTCGTCCTTTTATTACAACGTCTTCGCACGGTGCGTTGCGAGCGGAGAGCGTTAGAGCTGTAACCGCGACCTTCCAAGGCGTGTCGTTCGTTTGCTGGATCAGTATTTCAGCAAATGCGGCGGGTCCAGAATCTCGCTGAACCGTGCCAAGCCAATGACCCGAGGCTGGTTGATCGCGGTCGAAGCTGAACACCTCGGGAACCGGGTCGAGCTGACCCAACACCGGCGCTATGAACGAACACAAAGACGCACCAACTGTCAAAACGCGCAGCATTGGGGTCCTCCACTACCATTGCGGGTCGCTTGAAGGCTCACGGCCCGTCGAAGTTGCCGGTCTTTGTACCGTCGGCAGCCCGCAACGTTACGAGTCGATTCCTGAAGGCGCGGTGATCTCCCGTAGCGCCTCGGCGGGCGAATACTCGATCAGCTCGGCGATCGCGTTGTGCTCGTCGCAGATCACGACCTTGGGGCGGTGCTGCTGCATTTCGTCCGGCGTCATCTGGGCGAATGACATGATCAGAAGGTGATGCCCCTCGCGGGTGAGATCCGCCGCTGCGCCGTTGACTTTCACTTCCCCGGAGCCGCGCTCACCTTCAAAGATATAGCTCTCGAAACGCGATCCATTCTCACAATCCGCAACCAGCACCTTCTCGTTGATCACCATTCCCGTCGCGTCCAGCAGCTGCGGGTCGATCGTGATGGATCCCATGTAGTTCGGGTCACATCCGGTGACGGCCGCTCGATGAATCTTGGCAAACAGAACGTCGCGAAGCATGATGTCCCTTAAGAACTCAACACAGAGACACAGAGGACACAGAGAAGACGATGAGAACGAAGAAGAGACCGGGCATCAACAAGGGTCTCTTTGATCTTTGAGATAGGTCTCACTGACCCTATTCTCCCTCTGTGTTCTCTGTGCCTCTGTGGTGAGTCAGTCCAGTTTGATCATTCTACGAAAGCGGCACATCAGACCGCGGCCAATCCACGGACTCGGCGTCGGACCAGAGGCTCTCTAAATCGTAGTAGGCTCGTTGGTCCGGTTCGAACAGGTGGGCGACGAGATCCACGAAATCGATGACGATCCAGGTCAAGCCGGTGTCTCGGCTGGACCGGAAGACGGGATTGTCGTTCGCCAGCCCAAGATCCCCAAGCTCCTCAGCGAGGGACTTCATCTGCCGATCGCTGGTGCCGGAGCCGATGAGGACGTAATCGCAGACCTGGCTCAGTCCGCGTACATCAAGCAGCACGACGTTTTCGCAGTGCCGATCCGCCAAGAGGCGCGCCGCCTCGATCACGAAATCTCGCAGCTTCCGATGCTCGGCCTTGGCGGTCATGGGCACGATCGATCACCCCA
>JAZFYE010000245.1:0-2661 GCA_036475395.1 Phycisphaerales bacterium | reverse complement strand
GGATGCCGCTGAACGATCTTCCATTCATCGTCCGTCAACTTGCCTTCCTTATTGAGCACGCTCTTGGGGATCATACGCTTTCCGATGTCGTGGAGGACGGCCGCCACCGTCAGATCAAGCAGAGTGTTGCCGCGCATCCCGACCTCCTCGGCCAGCGCGGTGCTGAGCAGCGCCACGTTGATTGTATGGATGAAGGTGTACTCGTCGTGCGACTTCAACGTGGCCAGCGGAGGCATGATCCCTCGTGCAAGTGACACGGAGGCGCAGATGTCGACCACCACGGTCATCAGCTCGCCCTGCCCGGGCTGCCCCGTTCGGATGTCGCGCCAGACGTGCTGCAACACACCGGCCTGACGTCTCGGATTCCCCGCGACCTTAGAGGACTGGGCTTCGCCGTGTGGTTCGGTGCTGCCAATCCACCCGAATCGAATGTGCGCGCTCCCATTGATCTTCTCGGGCTGCTTGTTTGCATCCTCTAACTGGTGGAGCATCGCTCCAATCTCATCGCGGGTAAGGCCGCGACGAAAAGACACGGCCTCGACCCCACGCTGTTGCAGTCGCCCAAACAGCCCTTTCGCCAACGTCGAACTGGAGGGAAGCTTGTCATTCTGGAACACGACACGATCCTCGAAGCCGAGAATCGTCACCTGCTCGGTTTTATGCAACGCCTTCGTCAGATGATCGTGGGCAGACTTCATGTGCCCACTGACGGCCGGATGCTCGCGGGAATACACTTCCCGCCCAAAGAGCGCCGCTTGCAACGAACACATTGCTCCGTCGATGAGGTCAAGCATCCGAAGGCCCCTGATGTTTCGCGGGGCGGCCGGCCAGGACGCTAAGCAGTCGAGTCAACGAAAAACGCCAGCGTTTCAACACCGGTCGGACATCCGGCTCGTCACCCATCTTGGAGAGGATTCCGGCGAGCCATCTCGCACGAGCGGCGTGTTTGACACGAGGAGGATCAAGCAGCAAATGCATCATGCCGCACAGCACGGGAGCACCCAATTCCCCGGGAAACGACTGCAGCGTCGGCACTAAGCGCTGCAGCGACTTGAGGTCCTGAGCGGCGAGATTGCGGGCGATCTCGAAGCATAGTTGGCGGTCTGCCGGGTCGACGAGTTCTTGGAGCAGTGCCTTTGCACAATCAGGCGCCGCCGAGGTTAGCGCTGCGATCATCCGGCGCTTCGCCGGCGCTCCTCCAAGTTGCAACAGCGCCAGGGCGTCGTGATTGGCGCGGTCGCCACCGATGGCGCATCGGAGAATGCAATCGATTCGTTCCGATCCCTGGAACGCTTCAAGAAACACCTTGGCCGCCTTTCGAGTCTCACAATCCTCCAGGGAAGTCACCAGATGCTGTGCCACGTGTGCGGACTCCAGGACGAGGTCCGCCCGCCCGCGCTGGAGAAGATCGGGCGTCATGTTAGAAAGGTATCCCAGGACCCCGACGCAATCAGTTCGGCCGCCTTCGTCGCCTTCGAAATCCCGCGCAAGCTGCACTGCGACCGCGACGGCGTGGGCCTGTACCTCATCGGCATCAAAGGATGCCATGTCTTGCGCCGCAGAGACTGTTGATCTACTGCCCTCTGTGACTTGGGCGAGTTGCGCCTTGTATGCTTCGGGGCTGAAGCTCTCCGAACCTTTCGCCTCAAGGACCTCGTTGAGCGCCTCCTGCATCGCCTCGCCGACATCCTCGCTCACAGTCCCGGCATCATTCCAGTGATTCAAGGTCTGCGTGATCCGAGTGTTCTCCTCGCCACCCGGCACCGCAAGGCGCGCCAGCGTCTTGTAAAGCATCAGGATTTCCCGGCTCGGTTTGGCTTGGAATTGGTCCACCTTCTCCAGCGCGCCGAGCACCTCCCCAACGGGAAGGACCTCCGCGAGTTCACCAAACAGGTCGAGCGATGCCTTAGGATTCTCGGGATCGACTGTCAGCAATCCGGCTCGCAGATTCGGGCTGAGCCCGGAGAGGAATGTGCCGAGGCGCCCGACGGACGCTGTCCGTGTGCCCTCGCTCATTGTGCCCAATGTTTGGGTCAATTCCTCCAAGTGATCCCGCCCGCTGGCGATGACGTCGTCCGGAGCTTGTTCGAACTGAGCGTTGAGTTGGGCCGCCATGCGATCCGGCTCCCATCCCGCCTGTTGAGTTGATCCGGAAAGCAGCGATTCGACCAGGTTGTTCCACGATTCGGCTTCGCCGGCATCTCGATCCTTCGATGTCCGCTCGCCCTCGACGACTCGCAGCCCGTCGTAGCGCAGCGGAACGACCCGAATGCATTTCCGAGTTGCGCGCTCGATCGTGCTGACTAGAGCATCACCGCGGAGATGCTTCTGTTGAGCACGAAATAGCGCTTTGAGGAAGGCCGCCATGGTCGCGCTGCCAGCGCCTCGTTGAAATTCGATGGCTGCGATGTCAAGCTCGTGCAACACTTCAGCCAGGGGCGCCAGTGATTCAGAAGTGTCCGCATCGTCATCGATCAGGAAGCGGCCATTTCCGATCCCGATGGTGATTGAATCGGACTGGGTGAATGCCGAAGCCAGTTGGGTTGCCGCGGCGTGCGTCGCGTCACGGGTTGCCGGGTGATCCGGCGAGTAGAGCTTGGACGCTTGCCAGGCGCGGCTCAAGGCCTTGAGGGAGTCGACCACGCCTCTTTGTGAGGCATC
>JAZFYE010000244.1:0-13542 GCA_036475395.1 Phycisphaerales bacterium | reverse complement strand
TCGACGAACCGGCCCATGGCGAGGGCTTCGGCTTCGGTGGCCCGATGTCCCGGCTTGGGCAGAAGGATCACGCTCTTGCCCCCGCCCATGGGAAGGGCAGCGGCCGCGGCTTTGTACGTCATGCCTTCGGACAATCGAAGCACGTCGTACAGCGCGTCGGCTTCCGTGGCGTAATGCCACCGCCTCGTCCCGCCCAGCGTGTTGCCCAGCTTGGTCGAATGGATGGCGATGATCGCACGCAAGCCCGTCTGAGGATCCTGGTGGAAGCAGACTCGCTCGTGTCCGCGTTCGCTCATCTGTTCGAAGGTGTTCATGACAAACTCATCGGTCTCCAGGTCAACTCCCGTGGCCGCTCGTCGAGGCGGCGATCAAGCTTGGCGGCGCCGAGCGGCGCCTCGCCGGTGGATTCGACCGATCCTCATCGGGGCGGAACGTCCGAGGCGGCGACGATCGAACCGGACCCGAACTGAGGGATATGGGTCTGGTCCGGAACGTGACCGGTGCCAGCGGCTGACTCATCCGGCGTCCCCTCAGGGATAGCGTAATCTGAATTGGGCAGCGAATCCATCTGCATCATCGCCGCCTCGGCGCAACGACGCATTGTTCGGTCGGCGTTCTGTCGCAGATCTCGGACGCTCGAACGGAACTCATGCTGGGCGATGTCGCAGACGTGCTCGACGGTTTTCATCTCCTGCTCCAACTGCTCACCGTTCACCCCATCCCGGATCGACTTGTCGAGGCGGGCGAGGCTGCACGCCATCGCATAGATCCAAAGCACGCACCAACTCAGGCGATACTGAATCATCTGCCGGGTGATCAGCTGCTCGCGGTGTGTTTTGAGCATCATTTTCACCTGATGGCTGAACTCGCCAACGAGCTGCTCGAGCCCGCGCTGAAGGTGGGTAAGCTCGGGGCGAAGGCGCGTGATCGAGGGCGCGGGGCGGCGCAGACCGAGATACAACTCGGCCGCGATCCGCAAAGCCTCCCACAGGTGGGAGGCCGGACTGCTCTTGATCTGAAGCAGGCGTTCACCAAGTTGCTTCGAGCCGTAGGCAAAGACGAAGCTGTGCATGACTTCGTTGGCGCCTTCGACGATGGTGTTGATGCGGCTGTCGCGCCATAGCCGCTCGACGCCGTTCTCGGTCATGTACCCTTCACCGCCCATGATCTGAAGCGCATAGTCGGTGCAGCGGAATCCCATCTCCGAGCAGAAGACCTTGCACAGAGCGGTTTCAAGCATGATGTCTTCATCGCCGCGATCGAGGAAGCCCGTGGTCATGTAGAGCATCGCGTCCATTGCGTAGCAATAGGCCGTGAGCGTGGCGATCTTCTCTTGCATCAACTCGAACTCGCAGATCGGCCGGTCGAACTGGTGGCGGTACTTGGCCCACTTGATGCCCTGCTCCATGGCGACGCGGCTGGCGCCGACCATTCCGGCCGACAATGTGCAGCGACCATAGTTCAAGCAAGTCAGCGCGACGTTGAGCCCCTTGCCCTCTTTGTGCAGCAGGTTCTCCTTCGGAACCCTGACGTTCGTGAAGCGGATGCGCGCCTGCCACGTGCCACGGATTCCGCATTTGGCGCGGTTGCGGCTGAAGATGTCCACGCCCTCCATGTCCGGGGTACAGATGAGGGCGGTGATGCGCTCCGTTTCCTTGCCGGTCTTGGGATCCTGCAACTTCTGCTTGGCCATCACCGTGAACAAGCCGGACATCGCGGCGGAGGTCGCCCACTTCTTTTCGCCGTTGAGGATGTAGTACTCGCCGTCGTCGGTCAAATGACAGTGCGTCTCCTGAGCGGCGGCGTCGCATCCGACGTTGGGCTCGGAGAGGCAAAAGGCGCTGAGCATGTCCTTGGACATGCGCGGCAGATAGCGCCGTTTCTGCTCGGGAGTCCCAAACAGCGAGATTGCGCCGCACCCGATCGATTGATGGGCGGACACCATGACCGCCGTGGAGCCGCAGGATCGCCCGATGCGCTCCAGGACGCGGTTATAGCTGGTGATGCCGAAACCGCCGCCGCCGTATTCGGTCGGGATAATCATCCCCATCACGCCGAGGTCGAACAAGCGCTTGATCGCCCACGCGGGGATCTCCTGCTCCTGATCGATCTGAATTGCGGGGTGCTCGTGGCGAAGGTAGTGGTCCAGCGCAGCCAACAACTGATCGCAGCGAGCCGTCTCGTCGGGGCTCACCTCCGGAAAGGGGAAGACCAGCTCTTCGCGAAAGCTGCCCCAAAAGATGCTCTTGATGAAGCCCATCCGGCTGGGGTCCGGCCCGAGCATCTCCTGGGCCTTGGCGATCTGCTTGCGGTCTCTCGCCGAAATGTTTTTCAAGCTGGCAACGAGATCGGGCTTCGACACGAACAAATCCTCCGTGGATCAGGCATCCTCGCAAGTTCTACGGATCGACGATCCTTCCACCGGCGTGAGGCCACGTCGAGAGATTCTAGACGACGCCAGGCTGATGGCCGCCGAACTGGCCGAGCTGGCCGAGCTGAGGTGGCGGCGAAGCCTCTGCTTAGGGATCGACAGGGTGCGGCGGCGGCTTTGCCGCCAACCGGTCCGTACGCCTCCGCCGCGGGGCCGGCCTCGCCATTTCGGTGACTGGATAGTTTGAGCGCGAAAAGGGGTCGGGAGTCTTTTCTCAAAAACCGCGATTTTGACCGTGTTAGAGCCGTTATTGAGAAAAGACTCCCGACCCCTTTTTTCTCCAAACGCCGCGTCGGCCGATCCGCAGGGCGCCAGGACGTGTGACTAGAGCCGGTCCAACCCGTGATGTCTCACCACTCGATCGCGCCCAAAGAGGGCCCGCAGCCGTGCCTGTGCTTCCTCTGAAGCGATCACATCGGCCGACAGCTCCGCCGCTCGGTCCAGAACAGCGTCCTCAAGCGATCCGTCAAGTTCGTTGAGCCAACTTTTTGTCGTCCTGGTCGCCAGAACGCCGCCCTCGGCCAGGGACCGGGCCACCGTCGCCGCCTCGGCGTCGAGGCGGTCTCGGTCGGCCAGGTGCGAAGCCAGTCCCAGCTCGAATCCCTCCCTGCCGCTGACGGTTCCCCCGGATAGGAGCATCGCGCGGGCACGCCCCGGGCCGATCTTGCGCATCAACCAGGGAGCGACTACCGCTGGGCACAGGCCCAGACTGACTTCCGGGTATCCAACCTTCGCTTCCGGATGAGTGATCGCGAAGTCGGTGACGACCATCAGCCCGCAGCCGCCGCCCACCGCTGCGCCTTGCACCTTGGCGATGGTGGGGACGGGCAAGCGACGAATCCGCCGCAGCACGCGGGACAAGCCGTGCAGCATTCGGCGCATTCCAACCGCATCGGCCATCACGCCTTGCAGGTCCATTCCCGCGCAGAACGCTTTGCCCTCGCCGCTGAGGATCATCGCGCGTACCGAATCGTCACGCTCGATCGCTTCGATCACCTGCTCCAGCGCTTCGATCAATTCGATCGACAGCGCGTTGCGCTTCTCCGGGCGGTTCATCGTGACGGTCGCGACGCCGTCGTCGGTATGCACCAACACAAGGTCCGACATACGCTCACTGTAGCACGAAGCAGTTGTCGGCAACCACCAATCACCAACTACTTTCCTACCAGCGTCCCGCACTCGGGGCAACGCTCGCCAAACTCGTTGCCGCGCAGATCGTAGCCACAGGCGCTACACAACCCCTCTCGGTAGCGTTGGCGCCGATCGGCATGACGCCCGGCCGAGATGAAGATCCAGCCAAACCGCGCCGCTGACACGAACGATCCGACGGAGAATGTCAAGAGTATCGTCCAGATGATTCCATTAGCGACCCATGTGGCGATCCGGTGTTCCGCTGCCGGGATCGATCCGCGCCAGACCTCGACTTCTTCATGGCGTCCGGCATTGAAAAGCGCCGCAGCAATCGCCGCGCGCAACGGCGACTCACTCGGTAAATCGACGCGCTGCTTGGGCTGACGCGTGCTGAAGATTTCCATCTCAAGGACCGGCTGCGGTCGGCGATGTGAGGTTACAAACGGCCAGCCGCGCCGCTCGCTAGCGATGCTGAAATCGAAGTTGGCATAGAAAACCGAATCGCGAACCAACTCGAACGGGAGTTCGTTGCCGTCGAGGCTGGCCCGGAATGCCCCGCCGTCGTCTTGGTACACCTTGCCGCGGACGAGGACAGTCGGGTCGGCCCTGATGTAGAACTGATCAGCCAGCCAGACCGTGGGCCACGCCGTTGCCACAGCGCCCGCGAGGGCAATGTCCATCGCGGTCGTCCACACCGTACGCCGGCGCGTCGCCGAGTAGTAACGGATCATCCGAACATGGTGCAGCGCCCAACGAAGCATCACTGATGAGGATAACTTCGAGGCGGTGTCATCGGGGGTTGCTCTTTGAGAAGGTTCGTCGGGAGAGGGTCCGTGACGAACTTCTTCCCCCGCCCATCCAGGGAGGGCGCGTTGGTGGGTTGGAGTTCTGCCAACGACAGGCGAGGCACTGCGCAGCCGAGAATCGTTGAACGCCTCCAATCCCTCTACCCCACCCTCGACCTCCTCCGAAGAGGAGGAGGGAACTGCCGCCCGGTGCAATCTACTTTCGCCCGGCCCGGAACTGGCGAAGCAAAGCGACTGCCTCATCGCTATCGGCGATCTCGGCTGATCCGTCGCGCGGGCCGTCGAACAGATCATCGTCAAGCGAGCCGTCGAGCTCGTTGAGCCACGCTTTCGTGACGCGCAGGGCTTTGGGGCCATGGCCGGCAATGGTTCGGCAACTCGAGGTGGCCGCATCGAGAACAGCGTCATCGGTTTCGACCAAGCGGTGAGCAAGACCCAGGCGCAACACCGCCGTGCCATCGATCAGCTCACTGCTCATGAGCAGGGATCGAGCCGGGCCGGGTCCGATTGCCTGGGCAAGTGTGGTGATGTTCACCGCTGGCGAGACGCCGAGCTTGTGAACCGGATAGCCGAACTTCGCGGTCGCCGAGGCGACGACGATATCGCAGGCCGAAACCATCGCGCACCCGCCGGCAATCGCTGCCCCGTGCACCGCCCCTACAACAACCTGTGGCAATCGGCGCAATGTTCGAATCGTCGCACTCAAACGATCGATGTACTGCTTCATCAAAGTTGGATCATCGACCGCGGCGGCAAGATCGAATCCTGAGCAGAACGCCTTGCCTTTGCCGTGAAGCAGCAGCACGTGGACGTCGTTGCGCACCGCAACGTCCCGCACCGCTTCATCAAGTGCATCGAACATCGCGATGTTCATCGCATTACGTCGATCAGGGTCGTTCAGCGCAATCATCGCGATCGAATCTTCGAAACCGAGTTGAACGAGATCATTTGGCATAGGTGTCGCGTCACGATCAGGCCGGCATCAGCGACGGAGCGGTTTCTCGAATCATCTTGAGTAGACGCAGCGATTGCGATCGGCGGGTGAAACTGGCAATGAGTTCGTGATTCGTCTCGGTGTGAAGCTGCTGTGGCGCTGTCAGAAGGCTCGTCAGCGCATCGATGATACGTTGCACATCGATCCCGAGGTGAAATCCCCGGCCGACCTTGCACACCATCTGAGCCATCGCAGATTCGGCGCTACCGCCGACCACAAGAATCGGGGCACGAACCGACAGATACTCAAACAGCTTGCCGGTCAGCACACCGGCTTTCGGATCGTTCCAATCGACAAGCACCAGGGCGTCGGCGTCGCGCTGCATCCGTAGCGCCTCCGATCGATCGACGGCATCGTGGGCTTGGACAAGCTCGGCGACTTCGTATTGCCGGGCGAAGTTGGCCCAGTACTCGTAGCCGCGCCCCACGACCACCAGTCGCAGACGCCCCGCAAGATCGGGGTTGTCCTGTCGAAGCGTCCGCATCGCCTCCAGCAGCGGCGCAGGATTCTGGCCGTCGCGATACAACGTACCGGTGTAGACCAGCCAAACGTTCCCGTCGTCCGGGAAAATCCTCGACTGAGGCAACGACCCGACCTCTGCCGGGTCAAACCCGTTGTAGACGATCTCGACATTTGCCCGCGTTTGGGAGCGCAGCGTCTGGGCGAGCCCTTCACTGACGGTCGTGACCAGATCCGTCTGCGCCAGGCAGCGTCGCTGCAGCACGCGCTCTCGAAGCGTAAATGGAAACAATCCGCGATACAGATGGTTGTTCACCCACAGATCGCGGAAATCCGTCACCCAACACCGCGCGAGACCGAGCCGCGCTAGCGCAAGGCCGACGAGGTGCGCCGTGTACGGTCCCGAGGAGCTGATCACGACATCCCACGGCGGCTGCTTCCGGCACCACGCGATCGCCGGCTTCACCCAAGAGTCAGTTAGATCCGGCATACGGACGGCCGAGAACACGCCGCTGCGATCTCGCAACCATCGAAGCGGCCCCTGTTTACCCTCGGCGACCGCAATCGACCCGGCGTTCTGCGCGATCACTTTCCCAGCTTGATGCTCGCGGCAGCGCAGCGCACGGAAGATTAGCGGCACGCCGTAGCTGATCTCGGCCACACTGTACTGAGCGTCCGTTCCCAAAGAATCCTCCCCGGCTTCGTCCTTGGCCGTCGTCAGGACCGCGACCTCTTCGCCTGCGTCGGACCAGTGTCGGGCAAACGCACAGGCGCGCAGGGAGGCGATGTTGTCTTGTGGAGGAAAACAGGGTGAGACAAGTAGGACGCGCATGGATCGATCAGGCCGCGGGCCCGAGCTTCTCCTGCGCCGAAGCGCGCTCGCTGCGATATGCGCTGAGCAATCCTGCGACATAGTTCGCCTCACTCCGTTGAGCCAGAAACGCCGAAACATCGAACTGATTCAGCTCGCCGCGCTGGAAGCACTCGACCACCGTGCCAACGATCGAAGCAACACTCCGCGCATCATACGGATCGAACATGAATCCGACGCCGCTTGTCTGGACGATCTCCTTCGTGCCGCCGAAGTTCGAAACTAGCACGTTCGTCCCAAGCGACAGCGCCTCAAGCACGCTCATCGGATAGTTCTCAGCGCACAGCGAGCCGAGGACAAGTAAGTGACTTGCACCGATGATCGACATTGTCTCGTCATGTGGCCTCAGACCGACAAACTCAACACGCTCTTGAATCCTGCGCCGCGTGCAGATATCGCGACAGCGATCAAGTTCAGTCCCTTCGCCGACGATGGTCAGCTTACCCGCAAAGGACTCGGGCAGCGATTCGAGAAACTCAGCCAACCCTTTCTCGGGCTCAACACGGCCGCTAAAAACCATACGGAGCGGTCCATCGGGCTTCCTCGGCGCACTGGTCGGACGCGGCGCCGGAAACGGAAGAAGTTTCGTTGGCATTCCAAGGGCATCGAGCATGCTCTGGAGATACCGACTCGGACACAAGACACAGTCGATGACGCGACGCCGCTTGTGCAAGCGGTAGTTGAAGATGTGTTGGAGCACTTTCAACAGCGAATGTGCGATCGATCGGTCATCCCATCGGTGGGTCAAGAGGTAGGCGACGCTCGCCACGCGCGACGCATCGGCCGGTTTCATTCGTCCCCTTTGATAATGGCACATTCCCGAGTTCGGGCACAGAAGGTGATGATCGTGTGCGGTCATCACCGTGCGGGCTGAATGCTGTTTGCAGTACGATTGCAGCACTGCGAGAATGCCTGGCGACAACGTGTGATAGAAGTTGTGCAGATGAATAGCATCCGGTTGGTACGCAGCCAGTCGCTCAGCCAGCGCTTTCTTGCAAACCCTCGATTCGATATAGCTCAAGGGCGTTCGGCGATGACCCTCAACCTCGTCCCCGGTCAAGAGGTCCACTTCAATTCCGCGAGATTGCAACAGCGACATCGTCATTTCGACGACAACTTCGCATCCCCCCGACGAGCGGTAATCGTTGACGTGTAACACTCTCAACGCGAGTTCTCACTGCTGGTTGAAGGTCCGCCCTGGAGCAGCCGCTAGACTCGTGCAGTGTACCGACGCAACGTGACGTTGGGCAGAGCGAAGTCGATCAGGCCTTTGATGCGCAGGCATGCTCGCCGATGTAGGCGACGATCGTGTCGGTCACGTGAGCAAGCTGCTGGTCCGTCAACTCCGGATAAATGGGCAGAGCGAGTGTTTCTCGGGCCGCCGACTCCGACTCCGGCAGGTCGCCTTGGGTGTAGCCGAGGTAGGCGAAACACTCCTGCAAGTGCAGCGGCACCGGATAGTAAATCTCCGTGCCAATGCCCTGCTCCTGCAAGTGCTGGCGCAGTGAGTCACGCAGTGGGCTCGGGACTCGAATCACGTACTGATTGTAGATATGCGTGGCCTCGCCCGATGGCGGCTGAGGCGTTCGCAAGGGGAACCCGCCTGCGGTCAGGGGAACCGCTGAGGTCGCTGCGCCGGCCGCGGCAAATGCGCCATCGTACGTCTCGGCATTCTCGCGCCGCCCTTCATGCCACACCTCGAGATGTCGAAGCTTCACCCGCAGTATCGCCGCCTGAATCGCATCCAGCCGCGAATTGAAGCCGATCTCCTTGTGGTAGTACTTCGGCTTCGAGCCGTGGACGCGAAGCGTCTTCATGCGCTCGGCGAGATCAGCGTCGTTAGTCGTGAGAATCCCCGCATCACCGAAGCTGCCGAGATTCTTGGATGGGAAAAAACTGAAGCAACCGATCAATCCGCGCGAACCAGCGGGTTGTCCGTCACCGTCGCGGCTTCCGATCGCTTGCGCCGCGTCCTCGATAATCGGCACGCCGAGTTCTTCGCCCATCGCCAAGTACGCGCTCATATCCACAGTTTGCCCAAACAGATGCACAGGCATCATCGCCTTGAGTTTGGAGCATCGCGTTGCCGCCTGGCGAACCGATTCGGCATCGACGTTGTATGTCACCGGATCAATGTCAGCGAAGACCGGCACCGCGCCGAGCCGTGCAATCGAACCAGCGGTGGCGAAGAACGTGTAGGACGGGCAGATCACTTGGTCGCCCGAGCCGATGTTCAGCGCCATCAATGCGAGCAATATTGCATCAGATCCCGACGCGCAACCGATCGCGAAACGAGCGTCGCAATACGAAGCGATCTCCTCTTCGAGGCTGGCGACTTCCGGCCCCAAAATGAACCGCTGGCTCTTGAGCACGCCTCGGATCGCCTCGTCGATCTCGCGCTTGATCGTGGCGTATTGAGCGCGCAAATCCAACAGGGGGACTGTCATTTCAGTGGTCATCGTCCTGCACCTCCTTGAGCGGGCTGATGGTTTCATCGCGGTGCGCATATTCGTTGCCGCACGCCGAGCAAACAATACGCCCGTCTTGCGGATCAGGAAGCCTCTCCCCACATCGACACACCCACCCAACGCGTTTCGCCGGCACACCGATGACAAGAGCGTAGTCCAGGACTTCCTTGGCGACGACTGCGCCGGCGCCGATGAACGCAAATCGCCCGATCTGCACGGGGCATACGAGCGTGCAGTTAGCGCCCAGGCTCGCACCGCGACGTACTAATGTGCGTTGATATTTGTCGCGACGCACGATCTCGCTGCGCGGATTGATCACATTGGTAAAAACCATCGAGGGACCGCAGAACACGTCATCCTCGAGAACGACGCCGGTGTAGATCGACACGTTGTTCTGGACTTTGACATTGTCGCCGAGCACGACGTGCGGCGCGACGACCACGTTCTGCCCGATGTTGCAGTTCTTACCCAGTCGACTCTCAGCCATGATGTGAGAGAAATGCCATATCTTGGTGCCCGCGCCGATCTCGCACGGCTCATCGACGTAGGCCGAGTCGTGGACCTGTACGTTCGGATGCTTCGCGGGATCAAACCGGGACATTCGGCTGAGACACCGTGGTGACGGGCGTGGCGATCGGCTCGGCTTCACGATGTGCAGCGACGGCCTGGGACTCCAAAGTCAGCGTCACGGGCTGGCCGTTTGTCGTCAACGAGCGCTGCGCTGCATGCAGAATCTGCAGGACGCATAGGCCGTTGTCACCATCGGTCCTCGGGCGCTGCCGTGTCTGGATGCAATGAAAGAAGTGTTGGACCTCCTGCTTGAGCGGCTCATCGTCGGAGAACTCGACCTCGACGCCCTCGCCCCGCACCGGCACCGGCTGGCCCTGTTCCCAATCCACACGCTGGTCGTAGAGCACGAGTTTCTTGGCCACGTCATCGAAGCTGGCCATCTTCTTTGAGCCGATCACGACCAGCCGTTGCTCCTTGAATGGGTGAAGCCATGAAACGAAAGTATGCGATCGAACGCCGTTGTCGAATAACAACTGGGTAACGGTCACGTCAGCGATGTTCGCCTGTACGTACGATCCGCCGGTGGCAACAACCTGAAACGGCATCTGGCCAACCAAGCGCAGGATCACGGCGATATCGTGCGGCGCAAACGACCACAGCGCGTTTTCCTCAGTCCTGATTTTTCCGAGGTTCAGCCGGTTGGACGTGACGTAGCGGATCTTGCCCAACTGGTCGGCCTGAATGAGTTGTTGGAGTTTGACGATCGCGGGGTGGTATTCCAAGAGATGTCCTACCATGAGGATTCGGTCGGCGGCGTCGGCGCGTGTGACCAGATCGCGCGCCTCATCCACATCGACTGTGAGCGGCTTCTCGACAAAGACGTCCTTACCCGCATCGATCGCCTTGAGCGCGAGGACGTAATGCGTCTCGGCCGGGGTCGCGATCATGACACCTTTGATAGCCCGGTCCGCCAGGACAGGCTCGATGGAGTCGAAGATTTTCGCATCCGGTGCGATTTGGGCCGCTTTGGCTCGGGCGACAGGCGTTGGGTCAACCACAGCCCGCAGGCGGCCGAGCCGATTGACGGTGCGGACGATATTCGCACCCCACGCTCCGCATCCAAGCACCGCAATTTGGGCATCTGATGCCACGCGATCGCTCCATTTAGTAGTCAAAAGAGGCCTCGGCACCCAAAAAGGGCATCAAGGGCCGAACGATTCAACCTCTCTTGCACGTTGAGGCAGACGCTAGCAGTCGCCGCCCGGCCGGTCAACTGTCAGCCCGTCCCAATGCCGCTCGCCAAAGCACACTATTATGCTTCCAATCCAGGTTCGTTCACCAAGGAAGGTCCTCGGTCCATCGCCCCAACCAACCATGCCCAATGAGATCTACCAAACTGCTCAGGAAGCCCGGAAGGCCACCGACGCCTTCTATGCGGATCGTGGCTTTGAGTACACGCCCGACCAAGTTCAGCAGTGGCTAAAAATCTATCTGCCGATTATGCCCAAGACCGGCTGCGTGCTTGATCTGTGTTGCGGCGACGGCATCTGGGCGGCCGGCATCAAAACGCTCAATCCTGACTTGAGCCTTTATGGGATCGATATCTCCGCCGGGGCGATCGACAAAGCGAAGGAGTTGGTGCCCAGCGATGCGGAGCAATTCGTCGTTGGTGATGCGGAGGGAGCGCTTCCGTGGCCTGATGGGACCTTCGATTTGATTTTCGCGCGTGGACCGGGGCTCTACAACCAACACTCCATGGACCGCCCGGCCACCATCGCCGTCATCGAAATGTGGCACCGCGCATTGAGACCTTCAGGGCAAGTCGTCTCGATCTTCTACTCCAATCCCGAAATGTTCGGCTGCTACACGAACCCCTTGAAAGTGCGCTTGCCGTACAACCGCGCTCCTCGCCTGACTGACGCTGTCGATTTCACGGGCGGAAAATACCACCACGACATCAACAGCTTCCTAACCCCGTTCCGCAAAGCCGGCAACGTGAAGCTCGGCGAGTACCGCTTCATCCGCAACCACCACATTCTCAAGTCACGGCTCGCACGCGGCTGACCTCGCCGAGCCACCATCGACGCAGGCTGGGAGGATCAATGCCCGAGCGTCGAGCCACTTCCGGGGCGCCGCGTCCGTTGAGCCGCGGTTCGGTCGCTTGGAACCGTGGCCGGTACCGTTCCGCTGCAGTGCCCTTGCGTCGCACGCATCATCACGCTGGTTGGCGGCGTCCTAGCACTCGTACCCTGCAGCCGCTAGATCTTCTTCAAGGTCGAGCCGCCTGAACGCCTCCCGCCACTTTGAGCTGTCGGCTGCGTACGGCTCGGGACCTGGGCGAACATGCGCCATCGCCCACGCTCGGACCCGGCTTGCCTGCGGTTGGCTGAGGAACTGCTGCAGCGCGTCGAGCGTGGGAATCGGGTCCGCGACCAGCGCCTCATGCTTCAGGAGGAAGTAGTCGTCACCGAAACATGCCAGAGCGGCTTCGCGCGTTTTGCGGAAAGTATACTTCCACAGCACGAGAATACGAAAGAAGTCTTCACAGCCTTGCAAGTGCTCGTACTCGGGGGTGCGCAGAATGTGTTCGGAGAGGGGATAGCTCGACCATGCAGTTCTTTGCGAGACGCTCCGAAAGAAACTGTCCTCGGTGGGGAACCTGTGCGCATTTTTCCTGCCTTTGCCGAAGAGATACGAGGTGGTCAAGGCACGGGGATCACGAACAACATGTACAAATTTCGCATTCGGATCAAGCTCGGCCAGGACGCGGACTTTGCAATACGCCCGTGTGAACTTGATCACCGTGTCCTGGGCCTGGGAGAGCAGATACCTGATGTAATCCCGGCAATACCCGGGGAGGTCCGTTTCGAATTCCAGTTCAGGGTCTCGCGGAGCCCCGTAATTCAGAAGATCGGGACTCCCGACCTGCTGACAGCCTTGCATGAAGGCCATGCGGCAGGCTCGAATCTTGTCGAAGAAATCAACCTGCCGTATCTCGCTGCCGCCGCCGACGGCTCGTCTGTTGGCCGCGGCCAACGGCTCATAGTAGGTGTCGAACCTGGGATCCTCACAAAAGAGGTCGAAGACGATCGTTGTCCCGGAGCGGCGCATCCCCTGGACAAACACGTTCATCGGGCGCCCCCCGCGCCGAGCGTATGCACCCGCTCAATCAATTCGCCAAAGGCCTTGACCGTCTTGTCCCACGACAGCGCCTGCCGCGCCTTGACTGCATGGCGAGCGAGTTCGTCCACCCTTTTCGGATCGGACAACGCCTCGATCGCCCGCGCAAGATGATCGACGTCGGGATCGTATGACGAGATTCCCGAGACAGCCTGGCCGATCTTGTGCGACCTGACGAGCAGGCCGTTGTCACCGTCCCGAACGATTTCGTTCATGGGCGGATTGTCGTTGGTGATGATCGGCATGCCGAAGGCGGTGGCCTCGTACAGGTGAAGCCCAAGCCCCTCCCAGCGGCTGGGGGCCAGGCAGACGTGACAGGATGCGAACAGCTGGTAGTACTCGTGGGTGGGCATGTCCTCGGCCACGATTCTGATCCTTGGGTCGTCGTCGGCGAGCGCTTCAATATCCGTCGAGACACGCTGCGGATGCTGGGCCTTGAGGATCAGCCGGATGCGCGGAACCGGAACCTTTCTGAACGCTTCAATTACGGCTTGCGTTGGTTTGCGCTTCGAGACGTATCCGCCGGGATAGAAGAAGCACACGCACTCTCCGACTCTCTGAGCGCGGGCCGAGGTGAGCTCCGGGTGGCAGCCCCACGGCAACCGAGGGCTAACAATGCCGAGCTTGGCATAGCGGGCCTGCTCGCATTTGGTCAGGGAATAGACGACGTCAAACGCTTGTGTGGCGCCCTC
>JAZFYE010000243.1:0-19309 GCA_036475395.1 Phycisphaerales bacterium | reverse complement strand
CAGGACGTTCTCGCCAAGGCGAACATCGGCCAAGTCGTCCACATCGTCGTTGACGACCGTGTCGAGGAGGCCGCGAAGCTGCTGGCCGAAGTCAACGGCATCATGACCGTCGACATCACACACGAGAACGGCCAAGCCCGGTTGGACATCACCATCGATCCCAACAGCGGCCTGCCGGTTTCTGATTTGCCCAATCGGCTCATCGCCCAGGGGTTCCGCCTCTCGTCGATGTACCAGGAGAAGGTGAACCTCGAGACCGCCTTCATGCGCCTGACCAAAGGTCTTGTTTCGTAGTTCCATATGTGTTTCGCCCATGTTTCGCCGTTGGGCTTGACCCAACAGGGGATCGACACACCGCTACACTTCATCAATGCAATCATTGATCTTCGAACCCAAACCAATCGTGCTGGACGGCGATCACGTTCGACTCGAGCCGATCGAACTTCGCCATGCCGCGGATCTGTATGACGCGGGCAATGACGAATCCATCTGGCGGTACAAATGGGTACCGATGCCGCAATCTTTGGATGAAGTTCGCCAATGGACCGAGGCCGTTACGCAATCCCTGGCTAGTGGCAACGAGATAGCCTACGCCATCGTGAGCAAAACTGATCGACGCGCGATCGGTTCCACGCGGTATTTGAATATCTCGCCTGCACATCGAACGCTAGAGATCGGTTGGACGTGGATCGGTACGAAGTATCAGCGCACCGCGGTCAATACTGAATGCAAGTATCTGCTGCTCAGAAACGCGTTCGAGCAGCTCGGAGCGGTCCGCGTGCAATTCAAGACGGATGCGCGAAACGAACGGTCACAACGGGCTATCGAGCGTTTGGGGGCTGTCAAAGAAGGCGTGCTGCGCAAGTCACACACGACGCACACTGGATACATCCGCGATTCCGTGTACTACAGCATCATCGATGACGAATGGCCGGCGGTGAAGCAACGGCTATTGGGGTTCTTGGCGCGCTCAGCTTCCTCGTCATAGCCGCAGGTACATACCCGCGGGATGCAAAGTGAGGCGATAGGAAGACCTCGCGAAAGGCCCTTTGTCGCTACGTCGTTACGTCGCTTCCTTGTAAATCGCGCAGCCGATCATCGCCGCGATCGACATCTCCACGATCGACCAGCCCAGGACGATTCCAAGGAGATCGAACGAGAACACGTCCATGAGACCGATGCCGACGTTGACCAAACCGTAGTACAGCAGCCACACGAAAAGGCCGGCGATCATCGCGTTCTTCGGGCCCGCGCCGAGGCGGGGACGCATCGCTGCATACATCCACACGGTGAGGAGGCCCAGAACGAAGCTGGTGACGATGAAAAAGCCAATCGCGCCGGTTCCCGGCTCTTGCAAATTCATCGCCTCCATCGCCTCTTTCCATTTCTCGCCCAGAATCGGCTGGTTCAGCACAAACTCGCTGATGTTGATGATCAGTCCGGCTACCAGCCCCCCGGCAACGACTCGTCCTACGTTCATTGATGCCATCGCGTAGCCTCCTGCATTGGATTGTCCCCTCAACTATCAGATTCGTCGGCGAAACAGCGTCGGCGCGATTGAACAAAGCGGACCAATCGTTATGACCGGGGCAGCATAGAAGTAGCGATGACTGCAGTGTTCTTGCCAGGTGCGAAATAGCTCGGAAACTGGCTCTATCGCGCAACTAACTGTCGTTCGCTGTCTTAGGGTTACTGGGTTTCTTCGCCAGCCGGCTTGCCCTTTGGAAACGGCAAGATCATCGGGGTGCGCTTGCGGTAGTCCACGTAGTCCTGACCGAGCCCCTTGATCAGGTCGCGCTCTTCCAGTTGAATCGCCACGAGTATGTATGCCGTCGTGACCGCCGCAAAGAGCAGGTGTCCTTGCGTCATCGTCGGCGTGAACCAGAACGCCGTGATGAACCCGAGATACAGCGGGTGACGAACGAGCTTGTATAGCGATCGCTCCGCGTATTTCAGATCCGTGTATTCCTTGCCCTTGAGGTACAAGAACACTTGTCGCATGCCGAAGAGATCGAAGTGATCGATGATGAACGTGCTGTAGAACACCATCGCCCAGCCAACGAACGAGAGTCCGCACAGGATGTAGCGAACGGCCGGCGGCTGGAAATCCCAAACGGCATTCGTCATCGGTCGCCACTGCCAGAACATCAAGCACAACAAACCGCTGGCCAAGAGCACGTACGTGCTGCGTTCGATCGGCTTGGGAATGATCTTGGTCCACCAGACCTTGAACGCCGGGCGGGCCATGATGCTGTGTTGAATAGCAAACGCCCCCAGCAGCAACATGTTTATGAGACACGGGATCCATTTTGATACGGTCAGGTCTTCAATGCCGTCGTCGATGCCCTTGGGCACGACCATATTCTCGGTAAACCCGATCGCATAGAGGATCGTCCCGAAGAACGCGAAGTAGCAAATCAGCCCATAAACGAATGCGATGACTCGACCCATTGTTGTGTCTGCTGCCGAACCCTAATGAAAGAGGGAATTGTACTAGCGGCGGGCCATATCTGGTAATGGCAGCGCGGTTGTGAATAAGTGCGGTTCGACCCGGACATTCATCTCCCGATGGAATCGGGATCGTCATGTCCGGCTTCCGTAATAGGTTACGGCGGCGGGGCGTCGTCGCAGCCGTCGTGTCGCCTGGTGAAGGCGATCGAGACGATCTTCCAGCCGCCGTCGACGCGAACGAGTTGGAAGGCATCCACGCCGCAGTGGCTGAAACGATCGCCCAGGTAAAACTCGTAGGGTGCCCAAAGGGTCGCCAGATCACCGTCGATGCGCACCTCCGGGTCCCACATCCGTTCGCGCGGCTCGGCGGGGGCGTTGACGATGGCGTTGATAAACGCATCCGGCGATCCCACGTGAATAGCGGGTCGCGCACTCTCAGTGATACGGATCATGGCCACCTCGGGCGTCTGCAGCGCGCGCATTGCGTCAGCATCACGCGCGCGCATCGCGGCGAAAAGGTCGTTCGCCACCGCAATAACCGCAGCGCGATCGGCTTGGAGTTGCGGGGACGGCCGTGTCGTACTCGAACAGCCGACGACGAGCGAGAACACGACGAGCGCGAAGAATCGAGGGAAAAGTGACATTCTTGGACTCCGGTGTTTGACGGGTGTGAGCGCATGATAGCGACCGCTCGCCTGCGGCTCGCGGCGAAACTTCGTCACTCTGTCGCTCCGTCGCTCCGTCGCTTTCTTCCTACAATCCCCCTATGGCGAAACCGCGCGTCTTGCTGCTGGTCGATCGCACTCGCCGGGAGGTGCGGGACGTTCTGGAGGAGGTTCGGGCTGGGGTCGCTCAGCACGCCGAGATCACCGGCGAGTTCGAGACCGACCACGAGCCGTTGCCGCAGGACGTGCACGCCGATCTGGCGGTGGTGCTCGGCGGGGACGGAACACTGTTGAGCCAGGCCCGGCGGGTCGTGGATCGACAACTGCCGCTGGTGGGCGTGAACTTCGGCCGACTCGGGTTCCTCGCTGCGTTCGATTGGGCCAGTCTCCAGCAGCACGCCGAAGTCGTGTTCGGGCCAAACCCCCCGATCATCGAGCACATGATGCTGGCCGCCGAGGTCTATGACGCTAACGGCAATTCCCTGCACAGCGGGCGGGCGATCAACGACTGCGTGGTGACGGCTGGGCCTCCGTTCCGCATGATCGAGCTGGGCTTGCAAATCGACAACGCCGAGGGACCGTCGCTCCGCGGCGATGGTGTGATTGTGTCCAGCCCCGTCGGATCCACGGCCTACAACGTCTCGGCCGGCGGACCGATTCTCGACCCGAAGCTCGAGGCGATGATCGTGACGCCGTTGGGAGCGCACAGTCTTGCGTTTCGACCGTTTGTGCTTTGCCCGGAATGTCAACTGCATATTCAGGTGAAGCACGCGAACGAGGGCACGTCGCTTGTGCTCGATGGGCAGGTCTCCGTGTCGGTGCAAGCCGGTCAGCGGATCACAATTCAAAGTCATGCCCGCAAAGCGCGGTTCGTGGCCAACCCCTCGACAGCGTTCTGGGAAATCCTGCTCGAAAAAATGCGCTGGGCAGCGCCGCCGACCTACCGCGATCGAGGCGTATAGAACCTTGATGCCACGATGCCTTGATGCCACGATGCCTTGATGCCATCTGCTGTACTATGCCGCGCCGATGATCGACCTGAAGCTCCTTCGCCAGGACCCCGATGTTTTTCGCCGCGGCGCTCGCGCCAAGGGCATTGATGTCGACGTCGATCGGCTATTGAATCTTGACGAGCAGCGACGAGCGTTGATGGCCGAGCGGGAAACCAGACGAGCCGAGCAGAAGCGCCTCAGCAAGGAGATCGGACCGCAAATCGGCACCCTACATGGGCAGCTCAAATCAGCCCAAGGCCCGCAGCACGATGCGATTCAGAAGAAGATTCAGGCGCTCCAGGAAAAACCCGCTGAGCTCAAAACCGAGATTCAGTCGTTTGATCGGAAGCTTGCCGAGATTGAGCCGCAGTGGAGGCAACTGTGGCTCGCGGTGCCGCAGCCGCCGGATCCGGATGTGCCCGACGGCGACTCGCCCGCGGACAATGTCGAACTTCGCCGTTGGAGCCCGAGTTGGTTTGATCCCGCTACGCCGTTCGTCGAGAACAAGGGGTTTGTCCCCAAGACGCATTTGGAGTTGGTGCGCGATCTGAACCTCGTTGATTTTGAGCGCGGCGTGAAGATAGCGGGCACGCGCTCCTACGTACTTAGGGGCGATGGCGCTCGATTGCATCAAGCGGTGCTACGCTTGGCACTGGACTACGTCGTCAACGAACAGGGATTCACACCGTTGTCGGCTCCGGTGATTGTCCGCGAAGAGGCGATGGTGGGCACCGGGTTCTTCCCGACCGGGCGCGATCAGGCCTACCACATCGAGGAATCCAAGCGCGGCGCGGGGCACGATATGTTTCTCGTCGGCACCGGCGAAGTGAGCCTGATGGGGCTACACAGTGACGAGATTCTCGACGCAGATTCTCTTCCGTTGCGGTATGCGACCGTCTCCACGTGTTTTCGACGAGAAGCCGGGGCCGCGGGCAAGGACACGGCCGGGCTGTTTCGCGTCCATCAGTTCGACAAGGTCGAGCAGGTCGTCATTTGCAAAGCGGACGAGGCCCAGAGTCGCCAATGGCATCAGAGAATGATCGAAAGCGTCGAGACCCTGTTGCAACGGTTGGAGCTGCCGTATCGACTGGTGCAATGTTGCACGGGAGATCTTGGCCCCAAGAACGCGGACATGATCGACATCGAATGCTGGATGCCCGGCCGTTCCGCTGGAAGTGGTGATACCCCGTCCGGTGCGTGGGGCGAAACTCATTCCGCTTCGCGCTTGTATGACTATCAGTGCCGACGATTGAACATGCGATACCGCGACTCGTCCGGCTCAACGGTGATCTGTCATTCGCTGAACAACACCGTCGCCGCCAGCCCGCGGATTCTCATTCCCATCTTAGAGATGTATCAGAACAAGGATGGTTCGGTGACAGTGCCTGAGGCACTGCGCCCGTACATGAACGGCCAGGAGCGGATCATTGCCGATGCATAGCGCCGGTGAGAATATCCATCGTCGACTTATCGTAGAGCTGCGTTTTGCCGAAGCCGAGCGTGGCGCCGGCGGCGATCGCCTCCCGCTGCGCGTCTTCATGATTGGAAATCAACATTACGACCGGCGGGTTGTCTTGCTGGATCATCTGCTTGATCAGTTCGATCCCGCTGCGCGAATCGAAGCTGCCGTCCAACTCACGATTCACCAGTAGCAAAACCTCCGGTGTTCGGTACTCGCTCAACGCATCATCGTCGTTCACGGAAACGATCGACGCCCCGGGAAGCGCCCGGCCGACCGCGGTCTTGAGCATGAACATGTCCGGGCCGCAATGCCCGACGAGAACAACCGTCTTGGTATTGCTCACGCCTAATCCTCCTGTTGATGACGACGTGCCGCGAGATCGAAACGTTTGTCGCAAAGCATAGAAGATTGATCGCAGCCAGTTGAGCATCGCGAGTTCAGCCAAGCTCCACACGCTTGGAGGTCACGGTTAGGAGCAACTCCCCCGGCCAGTGGTATTGTTTGGGTGAACGATCGTCGGCGGTGATCGCTTCGGCAGCTTGACTGAGCGAGTCTTGCCCCAATGTGTCAGCGATATTCGGTGCGGCGCCCAGGGCGGCGCGGCGTAGGCCGGCCGCAATGACCGGCAACGGCAATTCCGCCAGCTCGGCCCGATCCCACGCCCGTGTGGTCGAAGGGCCAAAGGAACTTTCGAGCTGGGCCTCCAGCGCATCACAGGCCATGGCCAGGGCGTCGGCAGCACCGGTAGCGCGGCGACCGGCCTGGGGCCAAAGCTCTTCCAGCACGGGCAACACATCGCGCCGCAGCCGGCCGCGAGCCTGCGCCGGATCGACGTTGGTCGGGTCCTCCCGCCATTGAAGCCCCGCCATCTGACAGTACGCCTCGCAGTTGGCCTTGCGCACGCCAAGTAGCGGACGCACGAGTGTGAGATCACCATCCAGCGACCGGCGCCACGCCATGCCGGACAATCCGTCTTGACCGGCACCGCGGCACAGGGCGATCAGCATCGTTTCCAACTGGTCGTCGCCATGATGGGCCACCGCAACGTATGGCGCCTGCACGGTCCGTGCGACCTCGGCCAGGGCCTCATACCGCAGCCGCCGGGCGTTGGCGGCAACATTGCCCGGCTCCTGGGCGGGATAGATGTCTTTGGCGTGATGCTCGAGGCTGAGTCGATCACACAGGTCTGCGACGTAGGCCGCATCGTCCTGGGCAGCCGTTCGCAGATGGTGATTGACATGCACGACCGTCGGCTGGAGCACGACCTGCCCGTGGGCCCGGCGGTGTGAGAGCACCTGGCAAGCGCCCAGCAGGGCCACCGAGTCGGGACCCCCGCTGACGCCAATGATCAGCCGCGCCCCCAACTCCACGCCGCAGCGAGTTCGCAGCCGGCGCTCGACCTCCGCCACGAACCGATGCCGCCTGGCCGCAATGGGAAGCAGTACCCGCCCATGCCGGGGCCGGTCCCGCGAGGGCGATGGTCGGGATTGAGCAGGAATCGTCACGGCAAAATGATATGTCCAGACGGCGAGACGCCGAAAGAGAGCGAAGGATGACCATTCTTTGCCGCGCCGGGGTTGAACATGGAGGTTTGACTTGGCTGTGACAGGCTCATCGCCGTTCCAGGACAGCTACCTCCCCATGATGGCGGTGGTGGCCGTGGTGGGGATTGGCGTAATGCTGATGATTTCGATTCGCAGCAAGATCGCTCGGCGAAACGCCGATCGCCCCTCGCCGCGCGAGATGATCGAGCAAATGAAGGCGGCCGGCCGGCAACGCGGAGAATCTCAGTCGGCCTCGGCGGAGCTTCTCGAGTCGGCCCGGGAACTCGCCGCCAAGCTGGACAACAAGGCGGCCCGCCTCGAGGTGCTGATCCAACAGGCAGACGAGCGGATTTCGCTGATGTCGCAATTGAGCGGGACGGGCGGGGTCGCCCAAGACGGACCGCCGCGGACCGGGGTCGCCGAGCCCGATCGCGCCCGCACCCCCGTGGCGGCGAGCGGGCCGCCTCTCTCGTTGGATCCGCTGACCCGGTCGGTCTACGAACTGGCCGACACCGGATACCAGCCCATCCAGATCGCCCAGGAGCTCGATGAGCAAGTCGGCAAGGTCGAGCTGATCCTGTCCCTACGCGATCGGTAGCAACCCCAGACCACCCAGCCTCTTCGCCGGCATTTCCCATATGACCTCGGCGTTCTTGAACAACCGATCATGGCGTTCACCGCTGTAGATTGCGGTAAGTCTGCACCTCGAAGCACCGAACAAGCGAGGAACCCAATGGGTGAAGCGGATAACCGCGCCGCCTTGATGGCGATGCTCGGCCAATGGGTGGATCGAATCCGCCAACGCCGCCCGATGAAGAAGCTGATCCTCGACCTGAACAGCTCGGTCAGCGAGACCTACGGCCAGGAGGAAGGCTCGATGTACAACGGCCACTTCGCGTGCGAGTGCTATCACCCGCTCTTCTGCTTCAACCAGTTCGGTAACGTGGAAGGGGTATTGTTGCGAAATGGGAAAGTGGCCAGCGTTCATGACTGGCATTTGGTCTTTGGTCCGATTATCCGACGGATTGCCACCGCCTTCCGCCGGTCGGCCTAACGGCCGGGAGCTAACCGGCGATGGGCCGCCAGGGCCAGCGTCCGGTTCAGTGAATTGTTAGGTGACATCTCCAGTTTTCTTCTCATCTGCCTCTTGTCCCTGGCCCTTCTCTAGCACAGCAGCGATCCCGAAATCCTCCGCTAGAAAGCGCAGTAGCCCATAGTTCCGTTCCGCTGCCTCGTAGTGCGTTCTCATATGGTGTTGCCTCCATATTTCGTCTGGCGGATTCTTCCCCATTAGTTCTCGCAGCCTCGCCTCAAGCGTGACAAACCAGTCTTCATACCACTTGCGCAACGCGAGATGTGCAGCGTCCGACGTGAACCATCTCGAGGCACCGATGGCACTTCGGACCTTCTGAAGCAAATCCCACATCGACTCCTTGTACACCTCAGTAGCCTGTTTGTATGCCTCTTCATCGCCCGATAGCTTGGCGTAGGAAACCCGTTGCGAGATCTTGTGGTACTCCCAGATATGGTCTGAGAACGCATTAAGAAAGTTGGTCTGCGCCTCAATCACATCGCGCTGCCGTGCCAGCTGTGCCTCGAAGAGGCGACGCTCCTGGAAATTCCTGTGGTCGATTCGCGCTTTGATGTACGGCACTAGTATCCCAGTCAGGACACCTCCTAGTACCAGGAGTAGCGCGTTTTGAGGGAATGACTCATTCGCGAAATAACTAAGAAGCTCATCCATCTGACGTTTTTCTCTGGGGGACCGATTCCGGATGTCACCTAACAGGTGATTGAACGGAATTCCGTTGAGCCAAGGCTCTGGACCATGCTATGCGGAATTCCGTGTAGCGGGGCGATGGCCATACTGAACGGAAAAAGCAAATCATGGGGTGGCCGTTTGAGGGGGCCGGCAGGTCGAGGCCCCCCTCGGCTTGTCGCCATTGTAAGCGCAAGCCCATAAAAGCCAAACGTTCGGCCATCGGCTCGCAGGCGGTGTATGTCCTCTCCTCAGGTGATGCATGCGCAGGGGACAAAGGCCCCCTGCCCAAGCGTCCCGACGGGGCCTGCAGGCCGCCGTCTTGGGGCAGGACCCGGCCTGTCACCGTCGATTCCGGTCAGAAGCAAGCGACTGGAACTTGGGTTTCCGGGGGGGCGCGTTACACTCGTGCTCGGAACGCTCGGCAGTGAAGCCGGGCGAGGGTCAAATGCGAAATGTCGGATTAGAGCAGCGCGGCATCAGCCCTCGGACTGGATGATGAACTTGATCGCGGCGTTGGAGGTGTCGAGTCGTGATGCCGGTCCACCCTCGCCGACGACGAGTGTGCCTTCGCTTTTGTTCATACGGCGCGATGTAATGACGCCCAGGGGATCATTGACGATGATCGGGCCGTTGGACGTGTCCATGGTCACGGTGCCGACGAACGCAGGCCCCACCTTCACGGTGATTGGGCCGTTGCTCGAGTCGGCGATGATCGGTCCGGTCTGTCCGGAAGCTAACGACACGAACACCGACCCGTTGGAGGTATCCAGCTTCGCTGTGCCCGCGAGATCGACCACCTCTATCCGGCCATTTGAAGTGTCAGCTTCCAGATCACCTTGAAGTTGCGTGACGATGATGCTCCCGTTGGACGTGTCGATCGTCGCGGTTCCATGATGGTCTGCCAGTTCAACCCTTCCATTGGAAGTGTCAATGACGATCTCGCCGGTCAAACCCGAGCTGGATACTTTGCCGTTTGAGGTGTGGATTTCAACGCCGCGAGCATCGGGAAGCCTGACCCAGATCGAGGCGCCATCGCCATTTTGCGGTCCGCCGGGGAAACTCGGCGCGATCAGGAGCGTTTGGTCGGCTTGGCGAATGACGGTCAGCGACGCCTGTGCCACGCGTTCTTCGGCCTCGGCCTTGGTCTTGCCCCCGCAGACGATCTTCGCCTCGATCGACACGGCGTCGAGGGATTGATCGGCCGCGATATCCACGCTCCCGTTGCGGGTCCTGATCTCGACAGGCGCATCGGTAACGTGTTGGAAAGATTGTGTGAGGCTCGTCACTTTGCTGCGGGCGGTCTGTCCAAAGTGAATTGAGCACGCCCCAAGAGATGCACTCAGCAGCAAACCCAGGATGAGACTCAAGTTACGTCGCATGGCGTGACCTCCATGTGCTTGGGAAACGTCATCTGACCGGTCAATAAACGGCTCGACAGCGTTATTCCGCGGCGAGCTCCGAGCGTTTCAGTTCATTGGCCGGGAGCGCTACGAACGGCCGCGAGCGCGAGCACTTCGAAGATCACGTGCGAGGCGAGCAGGGCCGTGATGTTCGCGTGATCCAAAGCGGGCAGAACCTCAACCACATCGGCCCCGACGAGATTCAGCCCAGCACACTGCCGCAGGAGGCCGAAGACCTCGGCCGAGGTGAACCCGCCGCAGCACGGCGTGCCGGTTCCGGGCGCGTAGGCGGGATCGACGCAGTCGATGTCGAACGAGAGATAGGTTGCAGCGTCGCCGAGGCGTTCGAGAAACGTTCGTATTCGCTCGGGGCCGTCGCCGGAGCGCCACTGCTGGTAGGTCACCAATTCGATGCCGTGCTCGTCGGCGTAGTCGAAGTCGTCGGCCGAATTGACCGGGCCACGGATTCCGACGGTGAGCATCCGCTGGGGGTCGATCAAACCGTCTTCGATCGCGCGGATGAACGGCGAGCCGTGGGTCCATTTCTCATTCCAGATGAGATCATAGGTGTCGAGATGCGCATCGAAGTGCAGCAGGGCCAGACCGCCGTCAGGCTTGCCGCGGCGCTGCCAGGTCGCGCGGATGTTGGCGTAGGCGGTGGAATGATCGCCGCCGACAGCGAGCAGTTTCGTGTGGTTTGGGTCGCCGATGGTTTGCGCGAAGCCGCAAGCGGCGTTGAGGGTTTCCTTGCACGAATAGGGATGAACCGGAGCATCGCCCGCGTCGGCCAGCGAAAAGACGTCCGCGATATTCAGGCCCAACTCGATATGCACCGGCTTGATGTACTGCGAGGCATCTCGAATCGCGCGGGGGCCGAAGCGAGCGCCGGGCCGGTACGTCACGCCGCCGTCGAAGGGGATCCCATATAGCGCCCAATCGACGGGCCGGCGGCTCGGATCCACGGACTCAATAAGCGGGAAGCGGCAGAATGTTGCCACACCGGCAAACCGCGGGTACTTCCGGGCGTCGGGCAAGGTGGTTCGTGGGGTCTTGCCAGAAGCCATTTGGACATGGTCGGCGGTTTGGCGAAAAACGCAAGTCGCTTCCTCCTTCAGTCGTCCTGGCCTTTTGGTTCGCGCTGGGCGTCGTACCAGACTTCCAGGCCGGCGCGCCGTTGCATGCCTTTCGGTCCGCGCAGCGCCAGCTTCACGAGCGTCCCAAGCAACCGCAACAATCCGTACTGCCTCAATTTTCGGCCGGACGTCTCAGTGAATTGGCGCAGAATCACAAACCGCCCCTCTCGCCGCAACGCCCGAGCGAGCCAGATCTCCTCCGACGCATAAAACGATTCGTCATAGCCGCCCACGGCCTCGAAAGCGTCGCGCGTCATAAACATAAAGCAGCCGCCGACCATCCCGCCCAGCCGCATCGGAACTTGCATCAGCGACGCCGTGATGCGAGCGGTCGCGGAGATGCGCCCTCGGAACCGGATCGCGGCGCCCCCGCCCGTTGCTCCGTTGTCTAGCGCACAAAGAGCGGCGCGCAGCGTATCAACCGGAACAAGCGTGTCCGCATCAACGAAGATGAAAACGTCGCCCGCCGCATTCGCAGCGCCTGCATTTCGTGTCGCAGCAATCTGACGATTCGTAACATTGATGACCCGAGCGCCGGCCGCCTCGGCGACCCGCTCTGTGCGATCAGTTGATGCGTCGTTGACAACGATGATCTCGTAGTCACGCCCGAGCGCCTCAACCGAGACTTGCAACTGCTTGACGGTCGCTTCGATCAGCGTCTCTTCGTTGTAGGCGGGGATGATGAATGAGAGCATCGTGGTCAGCTCACCCACCTGTCATCCCAGTAAATACCGCCCGGCACCGCCACGTCAGCCGACGTCTCCACCATGTTCGCGATCGGATAGGCGCAGTAGTCCACAGCGAACGCGGCCGCGGGGCGGTGGTTGCCGCTGTGACCGAGCCCGCCGAAGGGAAGCGTGCTGCTCGCCCCGGCGGTGCCCGTGTTGCGATTGATACACCCCGCCTTGACACTCCCGAAGAATTCCTCATACGCCTGATCGTCGGTCGTGAAGATCGAGGCGGCCAATCCGTAGCGCGTCGCGTTGGCCTGCTCGATGGCGTGCTTGAGATCATCCACGATCGCGATCTGTACGAATGGACCGAAGACCTCGCAATCTCGATCGAGACTGAAGCGTTCAACTTCAACGACGCCCGGCGTGATGAAATGGCCGGCCCGATCCATCGCGGTTGCTTCCACCAGGACCCGTCCGCCGGCGCTCGCTAAATCTCGTTGGAAATCGAGCACCCCCTGCACCGCCGCCTCGGAGATGAGCGGACCCATGAAGACAGGCTCGGCCGAAGCGCCGGGGCCGATGAGCAATGTGGAGGCGGCTTTGCAAAACGCGGGGATGAACCGCTCCGCAATTGGGCGCTGCACGATGATCCGCCTCGTACACGTGCAGCGTTGGCCGGTGGTAGCAAACGATGCTCGCACACATTCGATGACCGCCTGCTTCAGGTGACAGTCATCCATAACCACCGCTGGGTTATTCCCGCCCATTTCCAGCGCAATGATGCGGCCCGGGCGATCGAGATTAGCGTGAAGGATCTTGTGCCCCACCGACCATGAGCCGGTGAAAAGAATGCCGTCGATTCCGTCGCCTTCGACCAGGCGCGAAGCGACGTCAGCGCCGCCTTGGACCACGTTGAACACACCGGGCGGGAGTTCGGCTTCGTGCATCAATTCCGCGAGCATCTGACCCACCGCCGGCGTCTTTTCCGACGGCTTGAAGACGATGGTGTTGCCCAACAGCAGCGCGGGCACGAAATGTCCGTTTGGAAGATGAGCGGGGAAGTTGAACGGCCCAATGACCGCCATCACGCCGTGCGGCTTGAACCGGCAATGACCGGCGCGAGATTCCGTCACCGCCACCTCATATTCACGCACTCGACCGAGGCTGACATCGTCCAGCGTGACATCGATCTTCGCCGCGACCGCCTGCGCCTCGGCGATTGATTCACCGCTTGTCTTTCCCATCTCGTCGGTGATCAGCACGGCGAGGCGATCAGCGTGATCACGGAGGACCTGTTGCCAGCGGCGAAGTGCCTCGACACGCTTCTCAAACGAGGCGCCCGACCACTCGGGCAGCGCCTGCCGCGCTTCGCGTACAGCGTCGTCAGCGTGTTCGAGCACCGGCTGCCCCTGCCAGATGACGTGCTGCGGCTCGGCCGGGTTCGTCGAGACGATCGAATCGCCTTCAATTGGCAGGAAACGGCCGCCGACATAATCACTGGGCGGATGAGCGAGCGCATCCGTCACCGCACGGCCTCGGGCGACGTGGTCGACGCCGGCCGTTCATCGGCCGAGTTGTTGTCGGGATCGCTCGGCGCCGACGTTGGGAGCGGGGTCACACCGATCGACTCGCCCGGCTTGACCTCCAACACGTCCGCGACGTCCGGAGGGATCGACACTCCATCGTCGGATTCAGCGATCGGGCAGCGCATCGCGCGAAAGCCGCCAGCGCTATGTGTACTGACAAAGCCAATGTCCGGGCACCGCGTGGTCGTCCCCTTCAGTGTGACCGGCCTGGTCGTCTTGACCAGAGCGATATTCTCGACCTGCGCCTCGAGATACGGCCCGGCATCAAAGGGATCGATGCGCCCTTGGTACGCAAAGCCGATCCGCTCGAGCAATCGTTTCGCCGGTTCTGTCTCCGTACCCACGCGACCGACGAGATTGCGCGCCTCCGGCGGCAACAGCGACAGATAAATCTCGCCCTTTGGAAACAGCGACGTGATGAATTCCTTGGAGCGCTGACAGAACCGGTCAGCCTCGGTGAAGCTGAGATTGATGAATCGCCGGCCGAGATACTCCCACAACAGATTGCGGCTATCCGGGGTGAGCGGACCCATCATCTCGGCGATGATGCGATCGGCGAACCACTGGCGGTTCAGGCCAACGAAATGAAATCGGACCAGACTCAACTGCATACCGAGCTTGTCTTTGTGGCCGCGGTACGAGGGCCCGAGAATCAAGCCGCCGATCTCCGACGGCCCGGTCTCGTCGATCCCCAACTCAAGGGTCAGGTGCACCTGACCGGTCTGAAGGTCGTCGCTGTAGTGCTCGCGCTTCCTGACTTGGAAGTACGTATGGGGATGACCCGGCCAACTGACCTTGGACACGATCGATGACGTCCCGATCACGTTCCCCGTTTCGGTGTCCTCAATCACAAACATAAACTCGCGTTCACGATCGCGGTCAGGCTTCCCGGCGAAACTCTTGCGCGACCGCACGATCTTGGTGCGAATGATGTCCGGATCGGCGGGCAGATTGATGAAGTGCACCATCTTCGCCAGCTTCAGCAGCGTAGATGCGTCGTCAACCGTCACTTGGCGAATTAGAAACATAGGTGGGATCGGAGTTAGGGGTCAGGAGTTAGGAGTTAGGGAGACGAAGAGGCAGCTTTGGCGAACGAGGATTCGACGATCTTGAACACAGCGTCAAAGTGTTGCGGCTCCATCACACCGATGGGCGGCAGGAAGCGAAGGTGATACGGTTCGTGGCCGCAGTAAAACGCGATGACGCCTTCGTCGAACATTATTCTTAGTGCATTGGTGATCGTCGCCTTGTCACCGCCGAAGGGAGTCATGCGCATCATTCCACCTACACCGCCGTAGAAACCGGAGGCAACACGCATCGTGCCGCTGGCGTGTGGAACCGGTGTAAACCACTCCGGATGGCGCGACACGAGCGCCTCGGCATGTTCACAAAAGGCGCGGTGTAACTTTGCGATCTTGCCGCTGGGGCCGTAGTACCCGCCCTCGCGCAGTCGTTGTAGTGATCGCCGACCGACTTGCAAACCGACCGCCGAGCCGACGAACGTCCCACTGAGCAAGCCCGGCTTGGGGTTGTACGCCTCGGTGTACAGACACGCGCAGATTTGACTCATCTTTCCGATCGTGACCACATCCACGTATTCGCCGAGGGTCAACGCATCGAAGTGGAACATTTCGTTGGTGCGGCCGAAGGTCTGAATCTCGTCGATCCACACCGCGATACCGTTGTCCTTGCACCGTTGCATCAGCGCCACGAAGAACTCGCGCGGGGCGAGGTTGAAGCCGCCCTCGCCCTGTACCAGCTCCATGACGAAGCACGCATGCTGGCACGGATAGCGGTCGATGTATCGTTGAAGCTGGTGCAGCGCGTAGTCGATTGACCGTTCGCCGTGCTCGGGATCATAGAACGGCATGTAGTCCACGAGCGTGTTGAGCGGCAGACCGACACGGTTGGCGGCAGAGTCGCCGATCTGCGACATCGTGGTGGAGCGCCCCATGAAGTTATCAGCGAAAGCGAGCACCCGCGGAGCGACCTCGTGCTTCTGGGCACACACCTTCAGCGCCGATTCGTTGGCCATGGTGCCCGAATTTGTCAGGAAGCAATGCTTGAGGTTGGAACCCCGACTCGCCTGAGCGACGATCAGATCGGCGAAGTCGATCACTTCAGCGTTGAACTGGAGGTTGCCGTGCATGACGACGTCGCTCAGCGCGGCGCGGAGGGCGGTCTCGATCAGGTCCGGGTCGCTGTGCCCGAACATGTGGACGCCGATGCCGTTGATCATGTCCCACTTGACCGACCCGTCCGCCAACTCCACGAGCGGGCCGTTACCGATGCCGGAACCGATATAGGGATAGAGCGCCGCGCGCCCGCGCAGCTCACCGTACTGAGCCAGCGCGTCCTCATAGGACTGCTTGAGTTCGGCGGTGGCGGGCCGAGCGCCGACCAGCCCCGACTGGGCCTCGACCAGCTCGGCGATGATGCTCTGGATCGCATCGTTGACGGTTGCGCTCTGGGTCAGCGCTTTGGCGGCAGTGAGATCGGAGGTGCGAGGGGTCATGGTCAAGATAAACTCCGCCCGGCGTGCCGGAGGGCACGAATCGTGCCGACCCATGCTACCCAGATTCGACGCGCTGATCTTCCCTATCGGCGGAGCGGGTCGTGGGCCGCAGGGGGAAGCCCTTGTGCGGCTGGGATTCTCACGCGTCCGTCCGCGATTCTCCCCAGCACCACCGCGAGAAGCTGGCACCGCTGGACGAGGCTCGCCAGCTCGACGAACTCGTCCGGTCGATGCAGGTTCCCGCCACGAACGCCAAGCGTGTCGAGCGTGGGTAGGCCCACGGATTGGAGGATGTTGCCATCGCAAACGCCGCCGGTCGAGGCGAACGGCAGCGACTGATGCAGATCGTCGGCCGTCGCCGCGGCAGCCTGCGCGAATTGGCGCACCGCCTCGGTCTGCGGCTTGGCGGGACGGTTCCAATGACGATGCACAACCACCCGCGGCATCGCCTCGGCGGACGTCGATTGCGCGTCGATCGCAACCGCGAGTTGGTCGCCCTTGTGCGCATCGGCGAAGCGCACGTTGCCCCAACAGGCCGCGTAATCCGCGACGATGTTGGTTGCAGTGCCGCCTTGTAATGGGCCTACGTTGACGATCATTCCCTGGTTGGGGTCGGCGAGCTTACTGAGCGTCGTTATGATCTCAGCCAGTTTGTTGACGGCGCTTTCGCCATCGGCAAACGCTCGGCCGACGTGAGCGGATTGTCCCTGAACTTCGATCTTGAATTGGCCCGAGCCCATGCGCGCGATGGCCAGCGATCCATCAGCGAGCGCCGGTTCAACGACGATGCCCACGTCGTGGTCCGCTGCGGCGTCGCGCAGCGCTTGCTCACTGTGAAACGAGCCCATCTCTTCGTCGCTATTGAGAAGCACCGTCCAGTTCAGGTCAACGCCAGCTTCGGCCAGGACTTCCAGCGCCGTGATCGCAATCAGCACGCCGCCTTTCATGTCCACACAGCCGGGGCCAACGGCAATACCGGCAGAGCGATCGACGTTCAGTTTCTGGAACGATCCGTGCGGATCGTGGACGGTGTCGAGATGGCCAACGATCAGTATGGAAGGCGATGTACCTGAATCGTGCTTTGCCAACACCACAGGCGGGATCGACGCCTGTGATGCACCAGATGCAGATCCCGCGCCCGGTGGTTCAAGCCAATTTGGCCTCGGTTGACCAGGAATGTGCTCGATGACTGCGCCAAGAGCAGAGAGTCGATGGATCAGTACATCGCGGTACTGATCCAATCCGGTCGTGTAGTTGTGCCCGGTGCGGATGGCGACGTGTTCGGCGAGCTGCGTGAGCAATTGGTCCGCGCGGGCGGCGATCAGTTCACACAGGCGACGGTCAATATCGGTCAAGGCCACGAACGCATGGTAGGGGATATCAGCGAGGCGGCCCGCCGTGTCAAGCCGGTTGACGCACGAATTGCGGATCGTTTGCTCTCTTGGAGCGTCCACCGGGCCGTTCCCGATGGAATCGGGACCCGGGTCACAAGATGTAAAGCCGCGAGCAGCCGCTCGCGGTTGAACGGGGATCAATCGTGGTGACGGGCGCATTTCCCGCCGGCACTGCCGGCGGCTTTACAAGGGGGTGACGAACGAAAACGGACGTGCAGCGGGATGATGTCTTTGGATGTACTGCATCGTGTTGTGCCAATGCGACTGATCGAACACGTACGAGCACCACTTTCCGTTGCACCAAATCGGGCCGAGGTGGTCGGTGTTCCGATGAACAGCCTTGGTCGTCTGATCGGCGATCAAACGCACGGTATGGTGGATCTCGCGCCCGGAATATGGGATCAACAGGTGCATGTGCGTGGGTTGGATCGTCGCCGCGACGATTGACAAGCCGCCGCCCGATCGATCAACGCATAACTCAAGAGCGCCGGCGACGGCGTCGATCATGGCGTCGGTCAGGCGCACCGGCGCATGGATCATCCGCTCGTGGGCCATGCGCTGTCGAACGGGATGCGCTGGTGCAGCGTGTGCGGTTCAACGAAGCCAATCTTCGCGTCCCACGCCTCAGACCACGATCCACGCTCATCGCCCGGCAACCACAAGCCGTACCCGGATTTGACAACGTGATATCCGATGGTGCTTGGCATCGCGTCCATGATACAACATGGAAAGCCGCGAGTAGCCGCTCGCGGTTGAACGGGGATCGATCGTGGTGACGGGCGCGTTTCCCGCCGGCGCTGCCGGCGGCTTTACATGGGCCAGTCGCCGGTGAAGACTTCGACGGCGGGGCCGGTCATGAAGACGTGATTGGTCTGCTCGTCCCAGCGCAATTGTAAATCGCCGCCGGGGAAATGGACAAGCAGCTTGCGATCGGTGCGGCCGGTCAGAACGCCGGCGACGCCGACGGCGCAGGCGCCGGTGCCGCAGGCTCGTGTCGCGCCGCTTCCGCGTTCCCAGGAGCACATCGTCACTTCGCCGACGGAAGTTACCTGGACGAAATGAACGTTGATGCGCTGTGGAAAGGCTGGGTGCGTCTCGATTCGCCGGCCGAGGCGCGACAAATCGATCCCCGCCACATCATTGACGAAGATAATCGCGTGCGGATTACCCATCGAGACGAACGTCGCTACGAGCGATTCACGATCGACGGTGAAGCGGTGCGTCGATTCTTCGGAACCCTCCAAGTGTTTCGCATCGACGGGAATCGCGGGAAGGTCGAGAATCGGCTCACCCATATCGACCGTCACCATTTCTACCGCTCCACTGCCGTCGACTGTGTACTCCAACGCCAACACGCCGGCGCCGGTCTCGATGCGCATGGGTTTGGCGTTGGACAGGCCGTGATCGTGGGCATATTTGCAGACGCAGCGGATGCCGTTGCCGCACATTTGCGACTCGGAGCCGTCGGCATTGAACATGCGCATGCGCAGATCGGCCTCGACACCGTTCTGGGGCGGGAGGATAAGGATCAAGCCATCGCCGCCGACGCCGGTGTGCCGGTCCGCGATCGCACGGGCCAGCGCTTCAGGATCGTCGACGGACTCTTGGAGACCGTTGACATAGATGTAGTCGTTGCCAAGGCCGTGCATCTTGGTGAAGCGCACCATGGGGGTTGGTCTCATCGCCGGCGCGTGGTGTTGGTTCATGCGCCGAGGAATAGATAGGCCCCGG
>JAZFYE010000242.1:0-40714 GCA_036475395.1 Phycisphaerales bacterium | reverse complement strand
TTGTCGCCGACGGCATCACGATCGAGTTCTCCGACGAGCACCGCGAACTGATCGCCGTCGCAAAAGGCACGCCGTGGGACACGTTGACCGGGATCGGGATTCGCATCGACGGCCACCGCAACGTCACCATCCGCAATGCACACGTGCATCGCTTCAAGGTTGGCATCTACGCGACGAACGCTGCGGGTCTTGTGCTTGAGAACTGCGATGTCGCAGGCGGATATCAACACCGCTTGAAATCGACGCTAAGTGCGGAGGACAGCAGCGATTGGCTCTGGCCGCATCGCAATGACAACAACCAATGGATGACCAACTACGGCGCGGGCCTCTACGTTGAGGACTCCGACGGTATCACGATCCGTAATTGCTTCGCCCGACGACGACAGAACGGGATCATCCTCGACCGCGTCAACGATTCGGCCGTGTACGACAACGATTGCTCGTTCCTTTCGGGATGGGGACTGGCCATGTGGCGCAGCAACCGGAACGTCGTCTCGCGAAACGCTTTTGATTTCTGCGTGCGCGGCTACAGCCACGGCGTCTATAACCGCGGGCAGGACTCGGCCGGGCTGCTCATGTTCGAGCAATGCAGTGACAACGTCATCGTAGAGAACTCCATCACACACGGCGGCGACGGCATCTTCGCTTTCGCGGGTAAAGAAGCGCTGGGAGAAGTTTGGTTCGAGCGTGAACGTCAACGGCTACGCCAACAAACCGGTGAACACGAAGTGGATGAATTGATCGTAATCCCAGAGCGGATTCTCGAGCATTCACGCGGACGCGGCAACAACCGCAACATGTTCATCGCCAACGACTGCTCCTACGCCGTCGCGCACGGCATCGAGCTGACCTTCAGCTTCAACAACACCATCACGCAGAATCGCCTCGTCTCAAACGCCATCTGCGGCATCTGGGGCGGCTACTCTCAGAACACGACGATTGCCGGCAACGTCTTCGAATCGAATGGCGGCATGCCCTACGGCCTGGAGCGCGGCGGAATAAACATCGAACACGGCCGGGGCAACTGGATACAAGCCAACACCTTCCGGGGCAACGCCTGCGGCGTTCACCTGTGGTGGGATCCGGATGAAGCTCTGGCAAAGTTGCCTTGGGCCAAGGTCAACAAAACGGACGCCGATCGCAATGTCATCTACAACAACACGTTCGACGGCGATGATGTAGCCATCCAGCTTCGCGAAACAAGCACGACGTTCATCATCGCCAACGAACTAGCGAATGTCGGCGACGAGCTACGCGCTGATGAAAAGAGCCAAACCGGAATCCAGCGCGAGCTTACTGCGCTTCCACTGCGTTGGTCACCGCCTGCGTATGAACCCCTTGGAGAAACCTCGCCGGTTGGGGCGCGCGACGATCTGACCGGGCGCGACAAGATCATCATGACCGAGTGGGGCCCGTACGACTGGCAAGCGCCGTATCTACATTTGTTCGAGCGGACACCGACGAAGCACGTGTACCGGCTGCTGGGCCGCAACAACACCGTTGAACCCCGGGCGACGAGCACCAAAGGCGACGTCCAAGCGAAGGTGCAGGCCGATCGGATCATCATCACGCCCACGACCCCCGGCACGCTCACGCCGTATGAAATCAGCCTGGTTGTCGATGACCACATGTTGCAACGCAACGGCGTGTTGATCGACGCCCGATGGCGCATCATGGTCTCAGGATACGAGACGAAGCCGGCGCTGAAGCCTGACGACCCGAGCCCGCCGCTTTCTGCCGATGAAATCGAGCGGCGATATGTCGCCTGGCGCGACGAGATGGATCGGGACGCCGTGGTGTTCCACGCTTCGGAATTGAGACTCCGGTACGGCGGGGCCGGTCCTAGCCAGTTGAATCTCGCGGCGAAAGTGTCCCAGGCCGCTCTGCCTATAAACTACTTCGGAACGATCGCCACCACGCGAATCCTGTTTCCAGCCGGTACGTGGCGACTGCGCACAACGTCTGACGACGGCATACGCGTCCGGCTCGACGAGGACTTGGTCATCGACGATTGGACCTGGCATGGTCCGAAGGAACACACATACGAATTCGAAGTGAGCACCTCGCGCGAAATCCCCATCCGCGTCGAGCACTTCGAACTGGACGGCTACGCGATTCTCACGTTAGATCTCGAGACGGTGCAATAGAAGAAGCGCCCCCTGATGGCCATGCCCGGACTCTGGGTTGATTAGGTGCGGCGACACCGCGGCCGGGGGGGGAAGCGGCGCCTCGGTCACTTGTAGATCACGTTGAACAGCTTGTTCGCGAGGTCTTTGTCAAGTTCCTTGAGGATTTTGTATTCGTCCAGGGCTGATCCTCTATCACCAATTATGAGATAGACCAGCCCGAGGTTGTTGTGCGCCTCGGCATCCTTCGGCTTGATGCGGATGGCCTGCTTGTAAGCGGCGATCTCCTCCTGATACCGCTCCAGGCTGCCGTATGCGACGCCGAGGTTGTAGTGCGCCACGGCCAGGTCCGGCTTGATGCGGATGACCTGCTTGAAGGCGGCGATCGCTTCCTGGTACCGGCCCAGTTTGAAGTAGGCCACGCCCAGGTTGGAGTGCGCTCTGCCATCGTCCGGCTTGATGCGGATGGCCTGCTTGTAGGCGGCGATCTCGTCCTGATACCGCCCCAGGCTGCCGTAGGCCACGCCGAGGTTGTAGTGCGCCTTGGCGTTGTCCGGCTTAATCTCAACCACGCGCCGGAAATGGACGAAGGCTTGTTGAAAATCGTTGGCTAGAAATGCCGCCAGGCCACGAGCAAGCTCCTCCTCAGCTTCGTCTGAGCCCTCGGTCGCTTGACGATCCGGCTCACTCAGACGCCTCAGCTTCCCGGGCTGCATGGCCGCGACGTGCTCGATGGCCACGGCGAAGTTGAGGCTTTGGGCGTCAACCACAATGCTGCGGGCCACGGCAATCACTTCACCGCGCATGTTGAACACCGGGCTTCCGCTGGAGCCGGGCGAGATCGCGGCGGTCATCTGAATGATGGTGCCGAAGCCGGGAATCTCGCGAACTGCGGAAACAATTCCTTCGGAGACCGTCTGTTCAAGCCCCCGCGGGCTGCCAATGACCGCGATGCGCTCGCCTTCTTTCGGAATCGCGTCTGCCAGTCGCAGCGGCTTGATCGTGAGGGTGCTCCCATTCGTGGAGAAGTCCACCTGCAGCAGCGCCAGATCGTGCCCCTCATCATCGGCAAGCACGCCTGCGATATCGATCGTGGCACCGGACGTCAGCCTGAGCTCGGCGCGATTCGCGCCTTGCATGACATGCAGGTTGGTGACGATGCGATCCTCGGCGATGAAGAAACCCGATCCCTGCCCGGCCGGCTGACCCTGGGCGTCGTAGGTCAGAATCGTGACGACGCTGGGTTTGACGCGGGCAACAAGCTCGGGCAGATCGAGCGCTTGGCGGCTGGCCGGTGGCTGGGCCGGCGCCTGGGCAGGTGTCGCAGACTCGCTCGACGGGCCTGAGGCGTGAGCGGTCAGACAAGTGCCGCAAAGCAGGGCCACGGCGCTGCCCAGGAGAGGTTTGGTGGATAAAGCCATGGCGCTCCTCCTGTCAATGGGCCACTGTCAGATCATACGGCAGAAAAGGTTGTCAGGATCAATTGTTCGAACCTTCGCGCTTTAGATAGTTATCCTGACACCTTTTCTGCCCTTTCTGCCTGCAAGCGATTGTTAGCCCACGCGCAGCGTCGCGCGGAAATACGGGCTGAGGTCGCGAGTGATACTTGGTGACGCGTAACCGGCCGAATGCGCATACGGGTCAACAGTGACAACGCGAATCTTAGGGTGATGATTGTCTGGGTAAGCAGTTGGATGTTTATACATGTCTTCAATCACCGACATGGGTATGAGATAGTAATGATCACGGCTACCACAAATCCAGAGTTCGAAATCCGCGCGTAGCGTGTTTGGATTGATGTTGAACTTGTAGTAATTGCCTGATCCTGAGGAACAGTACCGCGCGTGTACGGTTGTCGAACCCAGACGATAGATCTCGCGGCCGTAGATAACGGCTGAGGCGCCCCCTGAGATTGCGGAAAGCACCTCATCCTTGATCATCTGCCGCTTGGATGCCGAAGAGACGTATGCCATTTGTGAGACTCCGAAAGCGGGCTAACAGACAATTGAACGGAATTCCCTTGAGCCAGGGCTTTGGACCATGCTATGCGGAACTCCGTATAGCGGGGCGATGGCCAGGCTGAACGGGAAAAGTAAATCATGTGCCGGCCATTCCGGGGGCGGGGGTGCGGGCCAGCCGGTCGAGGAGCGCCCGCGGCTTCTGGCCATTGTACGGGCAAGCCCATAGGAGCCAAACGTTCGGACGGCGGTTCGTGCGTGCGGTGGGACGGCTATGCGATTTTGGCGTTGGAGATTGAGCGGGTGGATTGATGCGATGCGTTTATGACATCGGTGCGGCCGTTGCGTAACCCCTCGTCGGGTCAAGTTGAGACGGCGAAACGTTATTGCCTCGATGCCTCGGTGCCTCGATGCCTTGATTACTCGATGGAGCAGCGCGACCACTCCCGATGAAATCGGGACGGCTTTACACTTCGTGCCTTCTTCTCAATACACCTTGCGCCGGCGGGCGGGGGGGACGTCGAGTTGTTGGCGGTACTTCACGACTGTGCGCCGCGCGATCTCGATGCCGATCTTCTTGAGCTCATCGGCCAAGGCGGAATCCGACAGCGGGCTCGATTTGTCCTCGTTGTCAATGATTACCTTGAGCTTGGCTTTGATTGCTTCCCAGGAAAGGTCCTCGCCCGAATCGGTCGCGGTGCCGCCGGAGAAGAACTTGCGAAGCGCGACAAGCCCGCGCGGCGTCTGCATCCATTTGTCGGCGACGGCCCGGCTCACCGTCGCCACGTGAACGCCGAGATGATCGGCGACCTCGATCATCGGCAGCGGCCGCAGATGCTGCGATCCGTGGTCGAAATACTCACGCTGTCTGGCCAGCACGACGTTGACGACTCGGAGCAACGTGTTCTTGCGCTGATTGATCGACTCGATCAACCACTGTGCGTTTCGCACGTTGTTGGTGACGAACTCGCGCGTCTCCTTTTCCGTCGATTTATCCTTGGCCATTTTCGTGTATTGCTTTGACACACGCAGCGCCGGCAGCAGCCCGTCGCACAGCGCCGCCACGTAGTGATCATGCTCCTCGTCAAAGTCCACGACCACGTCAGGAATGATCGGCGGGACGTCCTCGTCCACAACGTCGCGCCCGGGACTGAGGTTGAGCTTGCGCATCAACGTCATCGCCTCCTGGATCGCCGGCAACGACAAACCAGTCTTTTGCGCGATTTTCGGGAGACGATTTTGCAGCAGATCGTCGTAATGATCCTCGATGAGCCGGCGAACCTCGGACCAGCCCGGGTCGCTGTCCGGGTCCAACATGAAGCGAGCGACTTGGAGGAGCATGCACTCGCGGTGGTTGCGTGCGGCCACACCGGGTGGATCGAGTCGCTGCTGGATCTCGGCGAGCGTGCGCTCGAGCAGCGCCAGCGAAATCTCCTGACCGGGCACGTGCTGATTCTGCTCCAGGATCGTTTCGAGATCTGATCCGAGCAGACCGTCGTCGTTGACATGCGCCAGCAGAATCTTCCCGACCGCAACGACGTCCGGCTCCACCTCGATGAACGTCCACTGATGCAGGAGTTGCTCGGTGAGTCTTTCGCCTCGGGCGGGAATATTGGCGAACGCATCCATCTTGCGGTCGCGCTCTTGGTCTCCGGCTGGCCGCGTGTAGCGCTTGGACGAATACTCGTTCTCGTACGCTTCCTGGTAGCCGGACTCAAGCTCGCTGAGGCGGGCCCAATCGTCGGTGGCGGCGGCGTTCTCCTCGCCGATGACCAACGCCCGTTGGTCCAGGCGCTCGGCCAGGCGATCGTCCTCGCGTTGGGCCGTGGTCTCCTCCGTTTCTGCCTCGGGCTCGACCAGCTCCAGCGCGATGTTGGACTCCAGCTCCTGTTCAATGCGCTCCTGCAGAGCGAGCATCGGCATCTGCAGGATCTCCATCGACTGGATCATCCGCGGCGCCAGCTTCATGTGCTGGCCCATCCGCATCTGTTGGCTGGTTTCGAATCGCATGGGTGGGGAAAGGAGTCAGGAGTTAGGGATCAGGAGTCAGGAGTCAGGAGTTAGGCGGATACGGCGGTGGGTCTACGAATCCTACGGTTGGCTCATCTATGTAATAGTATCGGCTCGGGCCGGGGATAGGGAGCGGAAACCTGGGCGAACGACGGCTGCGGCCCGCAGATCGGGCGGTATACACCGCAAGCTCCGCTCAATGTTCCGGATCGATCGGCTGGCGACCTTGGATGGCGTCGGCCAGGACCGCACTATTGGCGTAGTCCAATTGCGACCCCGCGGGCAGCCCACGGGCCAATCGCGTCACCGCCACCTCCCGGCCGGAGAGCTGATCGGCGAGGTACAGGGCGGTGGTGTCGCCTTCGAGATTCGGATTCAAACCAAGAATGACCTCCTTGATCCGAACCCCCTGGCAGTTGCGCTTGGCATCATCGACGCGGTCCACCAGGGCATCGATCGTCAGCGCCTCGGGCCCGACGCCGCCCAGCGGGTCCAGCCGCCCCATCAGCACGTGGTACACGCCCCGATGCATCCCGGTCTGCTCCAGGCTGATCACGTCCTTGGGTTGCTCGACCACCAGCACGATCGAGGCATCACGATTTGGGTTCGAGCAGATCGCGCACGTCTCGCCGTCGGTCAGGTTGTTGCAGATTCGACAGTGTCGCACGTTCTGCTTGACGTCGGCAATCGCCTGCGACAACTGCATCGCATCCTCCGGCGTCGCTGTGAGGAGATGGAACGCCATGCGCTCGGCGCTGCGCCGCCCGATGCCCGGCAGTTTCGCGAGTTCGTGAATCAATCGTTCGACGGGTTCGGGCTGGGTCCGGCCCGACGAGGGTCCGGAGTTCGCTGTGCGGGACTTGGGACTCGTCTTGCTCAAGGTTGATCACTTGCCGCGGTGCTCGATCCCATCAGCCCGGCCAAGCCGCCGGGTGGAATGGGCAGACCCATTTCGCCCGCGGCGCCGGCAACCTCTTCCTCTGCTATCTGCCGCGCCTTTTCCATCGCGGAGTTCACCGCACCGGCGATGAGCTCTTCCGCTATGGCGCGATCATCGGGGTTCGCCGAATCGACCAACCCCGACAGTAGCGCTTGATCAATGTGTACGGAGACCACGCGCAACAGACCGTTGGCTGTCACGCGGACGGCGCCCCCGCCGGTTTCCGCCGTCACGGATCGTTCGCCCAAGCGCTGCTTGACTTCCTGCATTTTGGCTTTGATCTTCGGCAGGTCCTTCATGAGGCCGGCCAGACCGGCCATACCCTTGATCCCCTCAAACATGGTCATGGCTCCCTGGATTGCCCGGCGTGACCGGCGACGGTCGGGGCGCATCCTGTACATCGACGACGTCCGCGTTGAAGATTTCCATCGCCTTGCGCACGACCGGCAGCTGCTGAACCTCCGTGATCTTGCCCGCACGCGAGGCGGCCGGGGCAAGTCCGATCGCGGGGGACGTCGATAACTCGATTCGAATGTCGCGACCGACGGCCTGCCGGACGATCGACGCCACAGCATCACTCTGCCCGGCCAGCCAACGCGCCAATCCTGTATCCGACGTGTTCACGGCCAGTCTGAGCGTTCGCCCGTCGAACGCCTCAAAGGCGAGGTGCTGCACCTTCGCCGCGTTGCTGGGCGTCCCGGCGGCAACCTTGCACACTTCGCGCCAGAGCCGGGCGCCGTCGGATTCATCTTCAGGTGGCGCGTGAACCGGTTTTGACTCGACGACCGCGGTGGGAGCTGGTCTAGGCGACGACGGTTCCCGCTCGGCGACGGGAATCGTCATCGGCTCTTTTTTTTTTCGCGGCTCACGGTCTCTTTCGGCGGCGCGCGGCCCACCTTCACCAAGCAATGCCCCAATGTCGGCCAGGTGTTCACTCATGGAGAGTCGAACAATGGTGGCGTCGAAGATCGCGCCGGCCGCCGTGGCGCCTCGAACATTCCGCGCCGCCGCATCACACAGCGCAATCATGTGGACGAGGCCGGCCGGGTCGAACCGGTGCGCCTGCTTCACGGCCGCTTGCCGCGCCGGGCCGGATAAGTCCACCAACTCGGTGTCGTCGCCACACGCCGCGATCAGCATCAGTTGGCGAAGGTGCTCGATGAGCAGCTCCAGCGCCTGGTCAACGGACGGACCTGCCGACAACAGCCGTGCGCCCCCCGACAAGGTCGCGGCAGCGTCGCCGGCCGCAATCGATTCGGTCAGGTTCGAGATCAGCGTCTGGTCCGGCAGTCCCAGCATCTGCTCCAGCAGTTCGCCCGTGAGTTTCTCACCGGCCGCCAGCAGGCGATCGAGCAGACTCAGGGCATCGCGCATCGATCCCCGCCCAAGCCGTGCGATGTGATTGACCACGTGCTCGTCAGCCTCGACCCCCTCCTGCTGGAGGATCTTGTTCAACTGCCCGCTGATCTGGGCCGTCGAGAGCGGGCGAAAGTCAAACCGCTGGCAACGGCTTTGGATCGTGGCCGGCACCTTTTGCGGCTCGGTCGTGCAGAGGATGAATTTTACATGCGCCGGCGGTTCCTCCATCGTCTTGAGCAGCGCGTTGAACGCCGGCGTCGTCAGCATGTGCACTTCGTCGATGATGTAGATCTTGTACGGGCAGCGAGACGGAGAAAGGCCGGCGCCAGCGATCAGATCCTTCGCTTCGTTGATTCCACGGTTGGAAGCCCCGTCGATCTCGAGCACATCGAGGTCGTCGCCGCGAAAGATCGCTTGTGTGATCTCGTCGGCCTGAGTCAGATCATCACTGACATTGAGGGCGTTGGCCAGGATGCGAGCCATCGACGTTTTGCCCACGCCGCGCGTCCCACAAAACAGATAGGCGTGGGCGGCCCGCCCCGAGGCCACGGCGTTTCGAAGCGTGCGTGCGATGGGCTCCTGGCCGACCAGTTCGTCGAAGTCGCGCGAGCGGTATCGCCTGGCCAGAACTGTGTAACTCACCGTCACTCCCTGCGGGGCTGCAAGGCCAAAAGACGCCGCCGATGCCGGGGACGACGGCCAGGTCGCCGCAGGCTCGGACGACACCGCTTATGGCTGCTGCGATCAAGCCCTGACCAGGTTCACGGGCCACCCGTCCAACGGGCCCGGCCGTCATCCCACGCCACCGGGCGGGGGCAGCATCTTAGCGACTGCCGCGACCGTGGTACACTTACGGTCCATGGTCGATCAGCCGACATCCGCCGACGAACACGCCTCGGCCGCGTCGCCCGCGCCGGCTCCCAGCATCGAGCTGCCGTCGCTCATCCCCCCACGTCAACGAAGCTCCGAGAAGGTGATGCTGCGGGCGATCCGATTGCTGTTCATGGTGTTGCTGGCCGTGGTCACGCTCCTGCCCTTCGTCGGACCCGTGACCGATTTCCCCGGCGGCGCGAGCAACCAGCAACAGTTCAGCATCTGGGAGTTCTTCGGCCTGTTGACCGCGGTCTTCGCCTTCGGCGTCCTGGTCGTGATGATCGACTGGCTGACGCCCAACAAGAAGCTCGGCGCCGTCTTCGGCGTGTACTTGGGGATTGTGGCCGGGCTCGTGGGGGCGCTGGCGGTCGGCGCGCTCATCGACTTGGTCGCCGCCTCCTGGGACCTGACCGGGCCCAAACAGGAAGCCTACATCGGATTGATCAAGCTGGCCGTCGGCATCTCCCTGTGCTACCTCGCGGTGTCGATCGTCCTGACGACCAAGGACGATTTTCGGCTGGTCATCCCCTACGTCGAATTCGCCAAGCAGGTGCGCGGCGTTCGGCCGCTGCTGCTGGACACGTCGGCCCTGATCGACGGTCGCATCGAAGGGCTCGGCCAGACCGGGTTCATCGCGTCGCCATTGGTCGTACCCCAGTTCGTGCTGGATGAGTTGCAGACCCTGAGCGATTCGAGCGACCGACTCAAGCGGGCCAAAGGTCGGCGCGGCTTGACCATGATCGCCACGCTCCAGACCAACCCCTATCTGGACGTCTCCATCGACCCCACCGAGGTTCCGGGAGGCTCCGTTGACCATATGCTCCTGGAGCTGGCGGGCCAGCAGAGCATGCGCATCCTCACCACCGATTACAACCTGGACAAGGTCGCCCACATCAGAGGTGTGGCCGTGTTGAATATCAATGAGTTGGCCAACGCCGTCAAGCCGCAGGTGATTCCCGGCCAGTCGTTCTCAGTCGAGATCGTCAAGCGAGGCGAGACCGCCGGCCAAGGCGTTGGATACCTGCCCGATGGAACCATGGTCGTCGTGGAAGACGCCGCCGAACGCGTTGGAGACCAAGTAGCCGTCGACGTGACCAACTCGCTGCAAACGAGTGCGGGGCGCATGATCTTCGGCCGCATCGCCGGCGCCGGCGATTCGTCTCACCACGTCCAGCGCATGGCGCAAGCAGCCACCCATCAGCCGCGCACTTCGGCCAGACCCAAGCAACGCTAGCGATCGGACTCCCCTGGGCGACTTTGCTCGGCGGGTCGAGCCCGCCGGCGAAACCTCTTTTTGTGGTCATCCGTGTTCATCTAATACGCCATGCATCCGGTCACGGTTCATGGCGCATCGCTCATCCCCACCGCTACCCCCACGCGATCCGCTGAAAGCGTCTGACCGGCCACGTCTTCGACGCCAACCAGGCGCGGCTACAACTGCATGCGCTGGCGTACAACCTGGGCGAGTTCCTGCACGGCTGGCGTTGCCGCCGAGTGTGAAGCAGTGCTCGCACCCTCACCTGAATCATTCGACCCCGTCAATAAATGGTGACTGTCCCTATTTACCCCGTTTTCTTCCCGTTTTCTTCCACATGGATGTGCGTAGGCGGGCAACCTCCGCCGCGCGACGTCCATCGCGATCGGCAGCACCGTCCGTGGCGACTTGCTGGTCAGGCTCGTTCTGCATTGTGGAAGAGATTCATCTCGATGGCGCAATCGAACATGCGCCTAACATCGGAGGTTTTCTAAAGAGCATTCCTGTCCCGTTATCTTCCCCAATATTGTATTACCCCGTAGCGCTATCAGGAATACTAGGTCGCGCGCATTTCACTAAACATTTGACAAGACACCAAGCATGCCACCAAATTTCCCACCATGAGCAATCTTCTTCGCACTCCTTCATGCAATCAATAAAACCAAGCAACTCCCAATCAACTTGAAAATCTCTAGGGGGAAATAGACGCCTTTTTCTTCTGCGGCGACGTCTATCTCCGTCAGATATTTGTGCCAACCCTAAGATATCGTCCAAAAGTTCAAATTCAATATAGCATTTCGATTCGATATCCACCAAAACAGGCGTTACGGCTTCTAGGAAGCGAATTTGGATCGGAAAGAAATGATTATCTTTCTGTAACGACTTGTCTAAGTCTAAAATAGCCCCTTTATTATCAAAGGATATCTTATGTAATTCATCACAAGAATCATCAATTACGGTAAGGCAATTCAATTGTGGAGAAAAAGTTATATTTCCTTTTTCGGTCGGTACAGACAAGTACCAAATGCCACTATTCGACTGAATCTCTAATGTTTGGTGGCTTTTTCTATCGGTAAATTTGGCGAAAACAAGAAAGGCTTGTTGAGGATCTTTGGTGCGCGGATTCAGGACTGATATCGTACCACTCAAATCATAATTAGCGTCATCAAAGTCAAAAACATAGTCAATCGATGTAATAGACACGCGATACCTCCATTCAGAATTGGGTCAATGTATAAAATACGATGCCTTCAAAGGGCATAACAATAATTAGATTGATCCACATAGGATGCGGAGTTCTGGTTTCCTGCCCGTAGAACATGCCCTGGGTTATTTTGCCGGATGCGTGATAATCCCCTTGCTTGCAATTGGTTGCGGCCTGTCCGGCGGTTTATCACGGCCTGTTATGCGGGTCAGCATAATACAACCTCCGCGATTGGCTCAAAGCCCGTCCACCGGACTGCGAACACCCGCCGGTCCCCGGTTGAGTACATGGGCATAAATCATCGTCGTCGTGACGCCTTATGGCCCAGGAGTTCCTGCACCGTGCGGATATCGTAGGCCCGTTCGAGCAGGTGAGTGGCAAACGAGTGCCGGCCGCATGATCTTCAGCCGCATCGCCGGCGCCGGCGATTCGTCTGACCACGTCCAGCGCTTGGCGCAAGCGGCCACGCATCAGCCGCGCACTTCAGCCAGACCCAAGCAACGCTAGCGATCGGACTCCCCTGGGCGCCTTTGCTCGGCGGGTCAAGCCCGCCGGCGAAACCTCTTTTTGTGGTCATCCGTATTCATCTGCGGAGCCAGGCCTTCCCTCATGGCTCATGGCACATCGCTCATCCCCACCGTTTCACTCCCACTCGATGGTGGCCGGGGGCTTCGATGAAATGTCGTAGACCACGCGGTTGACGCCTCGCACCTCGTTCATGATTCGACTGCTGATCGTGGCCAGGACGTCGTGCGGTATGCGGGCCCAGTCCGCGGTCATGAAGTCCTGCGTCTGCACGGCCCGAATCGCCACGACCGATTGGTAGGACCGCTCGTCGCCCATCACGCCCACCGTTTGCACGGGAAGAAGCACGGCGAAGACCTGATCGGTGTTGCGATACAGATTGTGGGCGATGATCTCCTCCAGCAGGATCTCGTCACAGTCCCGCAACAGCTCCAACCTCGGCCGCGTGACCTCCCCCACCACTCGGACCGCCAGCCCCGGTCCCGGGAAGGGATGGCGCCAGACGATATGAGCTGGAAGTCCCAGGACCTCTCCCAGTTGCCGCACCTCGTCCTTGAACAGATTGCGCAACGGCTCGATCAACTCGAATCCGAGCTCCTGCGGAAGCCCGCCCACGTTGTGATGCAACTTGATGTTGGCGGACGTGCCGGCAAAACCGTGACCCGATTCGATGACGTCCGGATAGAGCGTTCCCTGGGCGAGGAACGTCGCGCCCCCGTCGATCTCCGAGGCCGCTCGTTCAAAAACTTCGATGAAGCGGTGTCCAATCCGCCTGCGCTTCTCCTGCGGATCGGTAACGCCCTGAAGATCACAAAGAAAATCTCTTCCCGCATCGACGACGCACAGGTCGGTCTTGAAGTGATCACGGAACGTGGCCTCGACAAGCTGGCGCTCGTTCTTTCGCAGCAGACCGTTATCCACAAAGATGCAAATCAGTCGATCGCCGATGGCTCGAGCGAGCAGCGCGGCCACGACGGATGAATCCACGCCCCCGCTTAGACCACAGATGACGCGCGCATCGCCGACACGTTGGCGAATCTGTTCGCACTGGGTCTCCACGAAGTCGGCCATACTCCACGTCCCGGCGCATTTGCAGATCTCGTAGAGGAAGTTACGCAACAGCTCGATCCCGTGCGGCGTATGCGTCACCTCCGGGTGGAACTGCACGCCGAAGAACGACACTTGCTTGTGGCGGACGGCGGCGAACGGGCAGTTGGGCGTGCTGGCCAGCGTATCGAAGTGCTCGGCCAAATCAGACACGAGGTCGCCGTGACTGGCCCAGACCGTGGTGGTGGCGGGAATATCGGCCAGCAGATCACGATGATCGTGAATCGTCAGCTTGGCGCGCCCGAATTCCCGCGCTTCGGCCGCGCCAACCTCGCAGCCCAGGAGCTGACAGGCCAGTTGCATCCCGTAGCAGATGCCCAAAACGGGCGCCTTCAGCTCGAACAGCCGCTCGTCGCACCGCGGCGCTCCGGGCTCGGTTACGCTGGCTGGACCGCCCGAGAGAATGATCCCCTTGGGCTCCAGGGCCGCGAGCCGCTCGATCGGCGTATCCGGGGCGGCCAGCAAGCTAAATGCCCCCGCCTCGCGGACACGACGCGCGATGAGCTGCGCGTACTGGCTGCCGAAGTCCAGAACAACAATAACCTCAGCCTGCGGAGGAATCTGGGCCTCGGCACGTGCTGATTGTGACATGAAAGATCATCCGAAGGGGAAACCGATACTGTAGCACGATGCCGCCTCCAGGCTCAAACGCCCGCGCCGTCTCAACGAATCCGCCCCAAGGCGAGTTCGCGTTGCTCTGGCTCAGCCGCGAACATATGCTGGGCCTGATGATCGGACGACGATTGCTCGGTGTCCCAGGCCTGCTGCTGCTGTGCTCCTGCGGCCCGGCGATGACCGAAGGCGGCTTCGACGCGGCCAGCCCGGCCGCGAGATCCTACGCCATCGAGCAGGCCGCTCGCGCCGGCGATCTGGACGCCGTGCCCAAAATCGTCGAGCAGCTCGACGCCGACGACCCCGCCATTCGCATGCTGGCCATCGACGCCCTCCACCGGCTCACCGGCGAAACCTATGGATTCCATCACTATGATCCACCGCATGAGCGACATGACGCCATCCAGCGGTGGGTCACGGCCGTACAGTCCGGAGCCGTGCCTCACCCAATCGGTTCCGCCGACGACTCCCGAGAAACCCCATGAGCTCCGACGCGTCGCAACCTACGGTCCGGCTCGAGATCGCCAGCCGTCCTTCGCTGCTGGCCGCCGCCCGGGCTCTCGTGGCCACGATCGCCCAACGCTGCGGGTTCGATGAGATCCAGTGCGGACAGATCAGCCTCGCCGTCGATGAGGCCCTGTGCAACATCATCCAGCATGGGTACAACTGCCGGGAAGACGGTCGTATCTTGATCAGTCTTTCACAAGGTGAAGCGCAGTCGCCCGGTATTGAAATCGTCATCGAGGACGACGCGATGCAGGTCGATCCCGACACCATCCGTTCCCGAGACCTCGATGACATCCGCCCCGGAGGCCTTGGCGTTCACATCATTCGCGAAATCATGGACGAAGTCAGCTACACACGACGTGACCCCGGGGGCATGCGGCTCACCTTGGTCAAGCACCTTCACCCCGTCGCCGCCGCCCATACCAGCGAGTCCAATACATGAGCAACACGCAACCGCTTGAGATCTTCACCGAAACGATTGACGACGGAGTGATCGTGCGCCCGGTCGGTGACATCGATCTCAGCGGCGCGCCCGCCCTGCGCCAACAGCTCAAAAAGGCTCAAGAAACGCGCCCCGGCCGGGTCGTCGTCGATCTGGGCGAAGTCCCGTACATGGACAGCTCCGGCCTCGCCACCCTCGTGGAGGCCATGCAGATCGCCCGCAAAAACCAGGGCAAGCTCATCATCTGCGCCTTGCAGCAAAAAGTCCGATCGATCTTCGAGATCGCTCGACTGGATATGGTCTTCAAGATCGTCAACACCCGCGACGAAGCGATGACACTCTAGCCGCGGCTCGCCCCCGCAACTCTACGCAGGAACGACATCGGTGCCCCAAACTGTCGATCAACCCAAGCGACCGCTGATCGTCCGCAGCTTCGGACCCTTCGGAGCGCTGTCCCTGCGCATCTTCAGTTTGATCGGCGGCGTCTCGTACCTCATTCGAGACGTCGCCGCCTGGGTGGGACGATCATTGTTTACCCGCCGAGTTCGCTTCGGCCGAACCGCGCTCGTCACCCAACTTGTGCGCACCGGCGTGCGCGCCACCGCTATCGTCATACTCGTGTGCGGATGCGTCGGATTCATCCTCGCCTTAGAGATGGAGCCGCCGCTGGCTAACTTCGGCCAAAGCGACAAGATTGCCAATATCATCGGCGTCACCATTCTGCGCGAGCTTGGCCCGCTCATTTCCGCCATCGTGCTAGCCGGGTTCGCCGGCGCCTCCATCGCGGCTGAACTCGGCACCATGGTCGTCGGCGAAGAAATCGAAGCGCTCGAAGCACACGCCCTTAACCCCATACGATTTCTCGTCGTCCCTCGCGTACTCGCCACCATCATCGCCTTGATACTGCTTACCGTCGTCGGCGACATCACCGCCGTCATCTTCGGCGGGATCATGACCGTCAACTTCCTCGACGTCCCCTATCAACAGTACCTGTCCAACACCCTGAACCAACTCGTGCTCAGCGACTTTCTCACCGGCCTGATCAAGGCCGGCGCCTTCGGGTTGATCCTCAGCACCATCGCCTGCTACAACGGCCTCAACGTCACCGGCGGCGCCGCCGGCGTCGGACGCGCCACCACCAACACCGTCGTCCAAGCCATCGTCGCCATCATCATCGCTGACTTCGTCTTCACCACCATCTTCTTCAGCCTCGGCTGGACGTAAGCCGCGATGTGTGTTGCGCCGCTGCGGTCATTATGGATGCTTGCATCATCTCTATCATTTGCTGCGAATAACCGGACCACCGCAACGATCGGTCGGATCGGGTTTCTTTGGCCGACCGGCCTTTGGTGAGTGCAGAGGGAGCCGATCAGCCAGGTCTCTGGACGCTGGACTTCGCACCAACGGTGTAGAATGCCTCGGAACGACCGCCCAAACGCCAAGCAGCTCCAACACGGGAGGATCTAAGATGAGACGATGTCGGTGCATTTGGTCGCTCTTGGCCCTTCCCGCTGCGCTCGTCACCGCTGTCCACGGCCAGGTCGTCCCGTGCGAGATGCAGAAATTGACCGCTTCAGATGCCGACATGCTGGATCTTTTCGGCAACGCCGTCTCGGTGAGCGGTGATGTCGCGATCATCGGCGCGTGGAATGACGACGGCCCCTTTGCCTTCGCTTGGGGGTCCGCCTATCTGTTTCGCCTCATCGACGGAACGTGGGTCGAAGAGCAGAAGATCACGCCATCCGATGCCAACGAACAAGATCGGTTTGGCCATACCGTCGCCATCAGCGGCGATGTTGCCGTGGTCGGGTCCCCGATGAATGATGACGCTTGTCCTCCTCCCGACAACACTTTTTGCGACTCCGGCTCGGCGTACGTCTTCCGCTATGAGAATGGATCATGGACCGAAGAGCAGAAGCTCATTGCCTTCGATGATGAAGCTGTGGATCAGTACGGCATATCGGTTTCGGTCAGCGGAGAAATTATCGTCATCGGCGCTCCGTGGCAGGACGAGGCGTGCGGCGGAGGCTCCGGTTGCAATGCCGGGGCGGCGTACGTCTATCGATTCACCGGCACGACTTGGGAACTCGATCAAAAGTTGATGGCCTCCGATGCGGACTTCAGCGATGTGTTTGGTCTTGCCGTCTCCGTTAGTGGCAACACGATCCTGGTCGGGGCGCCCAGAGATAATGACGATGGTCCGAACTCCGGTTCCGCCTACGTCTTCCAATTCGACGGTGACAATTGGAACGAGGTGCAGAAGCTCACCGCCTCGGATGCTGACGTGAGCGATGAATTTGGATGGGGCGTCTCGATCAGCGGCGACCTCGCCATCGTCGGTGCGGGCTTGGATGATACAGCCTGCCCAGAGAACGTTTCGTGCAATTCTGGATCGGCCTATGTCTTCCGGTTTGACGGTAAGCAATGGGTCGAAGAACAAAAGCTCGAGGCGCCTGACATGGCCCAGGGCGATCAGCTTGGCAGATCCGTTTCGATTGATGGCGATGCTGCGATTGTCGGGTCTCGATGGAACGATGATCTGTGCCCGAAAGATCCCGATTGCAATTCAGGCGCGGCCTACCTGTTCCGCTATGACGGCAACGAATGGACGTTGCAGCAAAAGCTCACGCCTCACGATGCTGCCCCCGTCGATCTCTTCGGGTCCGCGGTCGCACTCAACGGCACATCAGTGATCGTCGGCTCCGAAGGCGATGATGATGACGGCACCGCGTCCGGGTCAGCGTATTTCTATGCCTTGGACGGACCCGATGCGGATAACGATGGCATCGCTGATATGTGCGACAACTGTCCCGACGTATTCAATCCGCAGCAGGAAGACCGCGATGAGGACGGGGTCGGCGATGCCTGCGACGGACCTCCCGGCGATCTTGACGGCGACGGCTCCGTCGGCGCAACCGACCTCTTGATCCTGCTTGTCAACTGGGGTCGGTGTGCCGATTGCGACGACTGCATCGCTGATATCGACGGCAACTGCACCGTCGGCGCGAGCGACCTGCTGATCCTACTCGCCAATTGGGGGTAGGAACGGGAATCGAGCCCCCGCGTCCTGAGCGAGCGGTTACCTTCCGCACACAATCAGTCGTCACTGTCAGCGCGATCGCCCGGGGCGACCCACACTGACGACGACGCCTCCCGGCGCGCCGGCTTCGCTGTCAGTGTTACCCGCAAGCAGGTTTCAGAGCCGCGGCGTCTCGCCACGGAGTCGAACCCGAGCCTCAATGGCGAGGGTTCGACCAGGGGTAGGGCGGGCTTTGAGCCTGCCAGCTTAGCCGTAGCCCAGGCTTTGAGCCTGCCAGCTTAGCCGTAGCCCAGGCTTTGAGCCTGCCCAATCCACAAGCGAGTCAGGCCAAAGGCCTGACCTACTCACTCCAAGCGCGAAACTTAGAATCTGGGCTTGAATATCGTGGGGGGACGTTACACTGGTATGCGAATGGCTAGGCGATCGACCTCTGACGAAGCCGTATCGGGAATCTCGGTTCAAGCAAAGAGGACGGACATGCAACATCTCATCACGCCACTTTTTGCCGCGGCCGTATTGGTCCTGAGCACCGCCCCGGCCTACGCCGACCTCGGCGATGAAGTTGCCAAGCTCCTGGCCGACGACGGGGCGGTGAACGACCAGTTCGGCAACTCCGTCGCGATTAGCGGCGCCACTGCCATCGTCGGGGCCTGGCTCGACGACGACAATGGCGGCAACTCCGGCTCCGCCTATCTGTTCGACAGCACCACGGGCGTCCAGATTGCCAAGCTTCTGGCCGACGACGGTGTCGGGGGCGACGTCTTCGGTGTCTCGGTCGCAATCAGCGGCGACACTGCCATCGTCGGCGCACGACTTGACGACGACAACGGCAGCGCATCCGGCTCCGCCTACCTCTTCGATGTCTCTGACCCGGCGAAACCCACGCAGATCGCCAAGCTCCTACCAGACGACGGCGCGGCGAACGACTGGTTCGGCTTCTCCGTTGCGATTAGCGGCGCCACCGCCATCGTCGGAGCCTATCGGGACGACGACAACGGCAGCCAGTCGGGCTCCGCCTACCTCTTCGACACCAACACGGGCAAGCAACTCTTTAAACTCCTGCCCGAAGGCGGCGCGGCTGGCGACCGGTTCGGTTTCTCCGTTGCGATCAGCGGCAGCACCGCCATAATCGGAGCCTATCTGGACGACGACAACGGCGCCTCCTCCGGCTCGGCATACTTCTTCGACACCACAACCGGCCTGCAGATCGCCAAGCTCCTCCCAGATGACGGCTCGGGGGCCGATTGGTTCGGCTACGCCGTCGCCATCAGCGGCGCCACCGCCATGGTCGGGGCCTGGCAAGACGACGACAACGGCAGCGCTTCCGGCTCCGCCTACCTCTTCGACACCACCACGGGCCTCCAGATCGCCAAGCTCCTGCCCAACGATGGCGCGGTGGGCGACGCCTTCGGCTGGTCCGTCGCGATCAGCGACGCCACCGCCATCGTCGGGTCCGTCGGGGACGACGACAACAGGGCGGGCGCAGGATCCGCCTACCTCTTTGACACCACCTTTGGCTGCCAGATCGCCAAGCTCCTGCCCGATGACGGCGAGAGTTTCGACGAGTTCGGCATAACCGTTGGGATCGGCGGCATCCGCGGAAATGAAACCGCCATCGTCGGGGCTTGGCTCGACGACGACAACGGCCTTAACTCCGGCTCGGCCTACCTCTTTGAAGCTTCCGGCACTTCTCCTTGCCCGTGGGATATCGACGGCAGCGGCAGTGTCGGCGCATCCGATCTGCTCTCGCTGCTCGTAAGTTGGGGCCCGTGCAACGGCTGCTGCCCCGCCGACTTCGACGACAACGGCACCGTCGGCGCCTCCGACCTCCTTGCCCTCCTCGTTAACTGGGGGCCGTGTCCGAAGTAAGGCACACCCTCGTTGTGTACTGCGGACACGGATAGGGACAGCGATCCTGGTGCTGGTGATCGTGGTGGCGAGCTAGACTCGTCGGCGGTCCCGTCGTCAAGGGAGCGGGGATGGGTGTCAAGGGGCCGGGCTGGGTCATTCTCAAACTCGACTGTTCCACCCACCGGCTCCCCTTGGTATCTTCTCAGGCAGATTTTTCTCCTGGAGAGCGGCGTGTAGCCGCTTTGAATGAGGCACCTCTCTGGTCAACGCTGGAGGGGTGCTTTTCTTGGGCCACCTTCCCGACTGTTGCCTATTGACGCTGGGTCACACGAGCGGATAATCGAGTCTTGTGGGCGTGGGGGGTTGGGCTGATTTCTCACAAATGCCGCTTGACGCTGGCCCACCTGTGGTATGCTGTTCCCGTTCGGTCGCACGGGGAACCACCTGGGGCCACGAACGGCGCGCGGGCTGGGTGTGAAGTTGCGGGGGGGCAGAGAGACAAAGTGGAGGTGAAATGAGATGCGCACAAAGAGACTGTTTCTGGGCGGCATCAGTGCCGTGAGTATTACCGCGATGGTCGGCTGGAACGCCTCGGCGTCGGCAGGAGAAGTGATCATCGATTTCAGTCACACGCCGGGACCTGACGGGCTCCTCGGCACCAAAGACGATGTGCCAATCGAGAATATCCTTGGTACCGGCGGCGAGCTCACGGGCGACGAGTTTGTGTCGGTGGGTATCCACTTCAGCACCACCGGCCTGCAGTTGAATATCGGCTGCGGACAGGGACCCGGAGATCCCGTAAACTGCCTGGGAGCGGATGCGTCTATCGATGACGATTTCGCCGGACTACTGATCGGACAGTTCACACTTGGTGGCGGGCCGGCGACGGTAGCCACGCTATTTCTGGATGTTGTCAACGACGATGCCGATAGCTTTACGACACTCTTTGACAGCGAAGGCCGCGTCATTACCACGTTTCTCAACGATGTAAGCTACGATGGGCCAACACCGGTGGCGCGGTTTGAGACCCAGCTGAACTTCGATGCTCACTTCACCGTGCAATATGCCGGCCTCGGTCAGTGCCCCTGGGATCTCGACGGTAGCGGCATCGTCGGGGCGACCGACCTGCTCTCGTTGCTCGTCAATTGGGGGAAGTGCCCCGGCTGCCCCGCCGACTTCGACGGCAACGGCGTCGTCGGTGCCACCGACCTCCTCGCCCTCCTCGTCAACTGGGGGCCGTGTCCGTAGTGCCACCTTGAGGCGATAACCTGGCTAAACTTATGACATTGATTAAGGAAGGTCCCAACTTCTTCAGGCGGATCGCAGCATTTGGCCTGGATTATCTCTTGATTGCTGGATACTTGGTCGTACTAGCCATATTCGGTTCCATTCTCGTATTTGGGCCCATGAAAGATGTTTGGCAAGGACTTATGTCCAGTCCAGTACGCATGGATTTGATTGCATTCATCACGCTCATTTTACCAGTCATTCTCTACTTCACATTAATGGAAAGTTCAGAAAGTGGAGCGACGTTCGGGAAGCGTCGGCTGGGGTTACGAGTGGTGCATAAAAGCGGCGAACGCCTCAGTCGATGGAGGGCGTTGGTACGTTCTGTAGTTAAGTTCCTACCTTGGCAACTAGAACATACTTGCCTGTTCCACATTCCTGGGTGGCCTATGGAGACTCAGGAGCCACCAGTTTGGGTGATCGTGGGTCTGGTCTTGGGCTGGGTAGCTATTTTAATGTATGTCGTAACACTTGCGGTAGGTCCAACCCGCCGAACACTGTATGACTGGGTTTCAGGATCACAGGTTGTAATGAGCAGAACGGAAGATGATTGTTAACACCAGGTTTTCGCCAACTGGGGGCCGTGTCCATGAAGATGGCATCATGGCATCAGGGCATCAAGGGGGGAGAAGAAGGCACATAGGCACGTAGGCACGTAGGGAAGAAACAAGAGGGATGAGGAAGAGCCCGATAGCCGTCCCGATTTCATCGGGAGTAACCCGCGGATTCAGCCACACTCAATCAGTCGGTCGTCCCTGTCGGCGCGATCGCCGGGGGCGGCGCCGATATGGCGGATATGAATCGTCTGTCATCGAACGAACGGCGAGGGAGCCTCGCTGTCAAGCTCGGCACACCCGCCCCGAAGCGGCCCGGCAGGACCTCCAGGCCGCCGTCTTGGGGCAGGGCCAGTCACCGTCGATTCCCGTCAAAAGCATCGGTTTATGACTTGACTTTCGGGAGAGGGCGCGTTATAAACGCGCTCGGAAAGCTCGGCGGTGGAGCCGGGCGAACGTCAAATGGGAAATTTGGGGTAATAAGAAGGAGGAATGAGCCATGTGGAACGGTTGGACGGCATTGTTCGTGGCCTCAGCAATGTACTCGTCGGGAGAGATGTTGGACGTCCTCGCCATCCAGACCGGCACGGGGTGGCAGAACAGCACCATCAACGCGATTCCCGACCTCAACATCACGGTAGTGAGCGCACCGGAGCTCATGACGATCGACTTCAGTGACTTCGACGCCCTCTACGTGAGCGACGTCTGGAACGCCCGCAGCACGCCGGATTGGGCCGGTGTTCTGAACGACCGGACCGCGGATATTCTGGCATACGTCAACGGCGGTGGCTTCGTGCTCGTGGGAAACCAGAACTACGGCGGAGAGGGCACGACAAACGGCGACGAATACAACTTCCTCGGGGGGCTTGCGGACGCTCCGGCCGACCTGACGATCTGCGCAGAAGACGTTGTCATCACCGAGCCGGACCATCCCTTGTTCGATGGACTGACCAGTGAAGATCTCTCCGATTGGGCGTGTTCCTATCACGGTATCCTGGACATAGGGACGCTACCCATTCTGGCCACGAACAACGCAGGTGATCCGGTGATTCGTGGTGGTCCGGTGGGAGCCGGGGGCGTCTTCGTGTGGACGCTGGATCCTGACTTTCATTTCGACTTAGACGACGGGGTCCTGGCTGCCCTGGTGTTGGTTGAAAACGCAGTTGGCCTGGTCGAGGCCGGGCCTGCCTGCCCCTGGGACCTTGACGACAACGGCAACGTCGGTGCGTCGGATCTCCTCTCGCTGCTCGTAAGTTGGGGCCCGTGCAAAGGCTGCCCCGCCGACTTCGACGGCAACGGCGTCGTCGGTGCCACCGACCTCCTCGCCCTCCTCGTCAACTGGGGGCCGTGTCCGTAGCACCGAGGCCAACCCGCACATCCTCAGACATGCCAGAACGAGGGTATCGGCCAACCGACGCTGATATCTCACAAATGCCGCTTGCATGCAGCCCGCCTGTGGTACACTTGAAGCCGATCTTGTGGACGGTCGGGCGTTGCCAAGCCCGCCAGTTGTGAGCAAAGGCGAAAGCTTCTTACTCCTGGAGTGCAGAAATGAAGACAATGATGACAAGAAAGGGCAGTAAGGTTTTTCCAATCACAGCCGGCGTACTCGGTTCCCTCGCGCTTGCAGTCTCAGCATCGGGTCAATTCCTCCTCGTCACGATCGAAGATTTCGATGCTGGCGCCCCGGAAGGTTTCAGGACCTTCCGCGTCGTGGCCCACTTCGGTGGTGCGGACATTATGCTGTTCTGGGGAGCGTTCCCCGGCGAGGGCGACTTGATCTTCTTCACCTGCAACAGTGTAGACCTATTGAACGATACCGCGAGCCCCTTCTCCGGCCTCAAAGCCGAAGATTTCGCTACGTTCCCGATCTCCGCAGAGTGGGACAGTTGGGTGACCGTTGGCACCACAGGGTTCGCCGGCAACCAGACTGATTACACGCCGGGTTTCATCGGAAGCGATGGCGTGAACGCGGCTATTGTCGGCAATTCCTTCTCGGATGTCGAAGGATTTGTCTTTGACGCCGATCCGACCTCCCCGATTTCTGGTCCGGACGTTGTGATGGCCCAATTCACGATCCCAGAGGGCAACTCATTCCATCTCCAAGGTGTCGTGGGGTGGAACCCACCGAATGGAGGCCCTGGCTTTAACCTCTCGTCGTTCCTGGTGGAACAGAAGTGCCCCCCGTCTTGCCCGTGGGATCTTGATGACAACGCAGTTGTGGGCGCATCCGATCTGCTCTCACTGCTGGTCAGTTGGGGGCCGTGCAAAGGCTGCCCCGCCGACTTCGACGGCAATGGCAACGTCGAGGAATCGGATCTTGCCGCATTGCTTGCGAATTGGGGACCGTGTCCGTGAGGAAGAAGGCTTGAGGGAGGAGGGATAAGGCTTGAGGCTTGGGAAGAGAATCCCAGAGATGGAATCCCTGGGCTTTGGATGCAGGTTGCTACACCTTGATCCGCTTCCAGCCGCCGTGGTAGAAGCGAGCGGCGAACAGTCCGGAGCGGATGACCAGTTCGCCGCACAAGCCGAGCCAGATGCCGGTCAATCCCATGTGCAGGTGTACGCCGAGCCACCACGCCGCCGGCAGCCGAATGCCGTAGCTGGAGGCGGAGGTGATCAGGAAGGTCCAGCGCGTATCGCCGACGCCGCGCAGACCTTGCCGCAGCACCATGGTGATGGCGAAAAAGACTTGCACGAGACCGGCGATAAGCAGCAACGGCGGCGCTTGGGCGCGGTGCAGCTCGTCGTTGCTGATGATCCGGGTCAACACGTCACCGCCGAAGATGAACACCAGACCGAGTAGGCCCATCAGCACGCTGGCGATGGCGACACACATCAGGATTGAGCGTTGGGCCATGGACGGGTTGCCCGCGCCGAGGTATTGCCCGGCGAGCGCGCCCGCAGCCGTTCCCAACGCAAACCCGGGGAGGAAGCTGAACGACTCCCACCGGAGCGCGATGAGGTGCGCGCCTTGCAGCCCCTCCCGCGGCACGCCATCGGATCCGGTGCTCTGGGCGATCATTCCGATGAGCAGGAGCACGAGAATATTCGCCGTCCACATCATCAAGCTGTCGAAGAAGCCCGGCAGGCCGACTCGAACAAGACGTCCCGTCGTCGAGCGATCGGGCCGCAACCGGGGCGCCTCGAGTCGAAGGTCCTTCACGCCGCGGACCAGCACCCACACCGTCATCAGGCCGCCAAAGGCGTAGCTGATCGCCGTGCCGGCCGCGATTCCCACCACGTGCAAGTCGAACGAGAACGGGTTTATCAGCGTCCAGTCCCCGACGCTCAGGTCCACGCCGGACAGCGCCCACGACACGATAATGTTGACGACGTTGACACCGATGGAGATGAGTGAGGGCAGCATGGTTTCGCCGGCGCCGTAGAGGCACATGGCCCCCACCAGCATCAAGCCGGCCATGGGCAGGGACACGGCGATGATGCGAACGTAGTCAGAGAGCATGTCCGCGGCATCGTCCGTGAGGTTACAGATTGCCGCCAGAATGTCCACGCCGAACCACATCGCGACCCCGACGATGGCGCCCCAAAAAAGGCTCAACACAACGGCCTGCCCCAGCGCCTTCTCTGCGTCGAGTCGATTTCCTGCGCCCATGGCCCGCGCGATGAGGGCCTGGCCCCCGATTCCCAGCCCCGTCATGGCGATCAGTATGAACCACGTCACATACGCGCCGACACTGATGGCATCAAGCGCTTCCAGTGCGATTTCGTCGGGTAATCGCCCGGCCAACATCGAGTCCACGAGACCGACACACGCCTGCATCGTCTGCTGGACAAGCACGGGCAGGGTCACGATCCAGATCGCCGCCCACAGCGTCTTGCCCGCCAGTTTGCCGGAGCGAATCTGGCCGTTGCCCTGGGCGTTCGTTTCTAAATGAGACGGCTCGTCAGACAAAGCGGGCGATTCTAGCAACCCGCTCGCACACGCTCGGCCTACATATCCACGACCACCTTGAGAACGCCGGGCTGACTGGCGGCCGTCAAGAGCGCCGGGCCGTCGGCGAGACTCATGCGCTTGCTGATCAGGCTGACCACGTCCACTTCGCCTTGAGCGAGCATGGAGACCGCCTGCGCCACCGGGCCGAAACGAGAGCCGAGCACCGTCAGCTCATTCACGACAACCGGGCTCAAGTTCGCGGCGCTGATCGCATCGGCCTGCGTCGATAGGAGTGTCTTGAGCAGAATCGTGCCGCGTGGTCGCACAAGCTGGGTCGCCAACTCCAAACCGGTCGGCGAACCGGTGCAATCGACGACGATGTCCTGGTCAGCGCGCCGACCGATGTCATCAAGGTGGCGGTGCTTGATGCCCCACTTCTCGCATACATCCAACTTCTCGGAGTACCGCCCGACCAGCCGCACGGACGCGTTGAGCTTGGCCATCACCTGCACCATCAACAGCCCCAACGGTCCGTCGCCGAGCACGGTGATATACGGCCGGCCTTCGATGGTGAGTTGGCGGGCCGCCTGAATCGCAGCCGCCAGACTGTGCGCGAACACGGCGTGGTCGTCATCGACCGAGTCCGGCACCGCCACCAGATTGTTGACCGGCAGGAGGAATGAATCGGCCAGACACCCGTCGCGCCCTTGCAAGCCCAGGACCGTGCGCTGCCGGCAATGACCGCTCAGACCGCCATGGCACATATCGCACTGGCCGCAGACGGCGTCGATCGACCCCACGACGCGCTGCCCCATCAGTTCGCGCCGCGCGTCGTCGTTCATCGACTCGACCACGCCGACGAACTCGTGACCGAGCGTGCCGGTGAACGCGAACAGTCCCTTGCACACTTCCAGGTCGGTCGCGCTGAGTGTAGCCTTGGTGGTGCGTATGACCGCCTCGCCGGGCGCCGGCTCCGGAAGCGCGTGGTTCGGCTCCAACCGCGCGTCGGCACCGTCGAATCGAAGCGCACGGATCGTCGTGCCGACCGCAGCCCCTGGTTGGAGCGGTGTCGAGTCAGCCGCCTGATTCATCTGGTTTCATCTCGTCGTCGTCTTCGTAGGTCCGGCGCTCGCCTGCGGGCCGTAGGCCGGCCGGCGGCGCGGGCTGCTCGAATGTCTTACTCGACCAAAACGCCAGCCGCTCCAGCCACGTCGTATCGCGCTGGTACGTCGGATACAGGTATTCCCGTTGGCCGGCGAAGGGTTCCGGGGCGTTGTTGTACCACACCAGCCACGCTCGCGCTTCGAGTCCGAAGTCCTCGCCCGTCAGTGTTTGCAACGACGTAACCGCAGCGAGGTTCAGGGCCAGCTCCCGGTCGTCCAGAGCGCCGACCAATCCTTGAAACACGCGGTCCTGCGGGTATTGGCCAACCGCTACCGCGGCCGCGATCCTCGTGTCCGTCTGTTCCTCGTCCCGGCGCAATACGTCGAGCAAGTCGGCAACAACCGCGACGTTATGGATGCGCTGCAGCGCCTGAGCCGCCGCCCATTTCACTTGCGGATTCTCATCGTCCAGCGATGCCGCGATAACGATCGCATCGTCCGGCACGCCGTGTCGGCCTAACGCCGCCAGCGCCGCCGCCTTGGCCAGTGGGTCACGCTCGCGGATCGCCATGTCGCGGTAGATGTTCACGTAGGGATCCGCCCCGCCGAAGGGCGAGTTTGCGATAAGCAGCGTCCCCCGGCGGCGATTGTCCGGATCGTTCGGATCGATCATGATCTTCGCTGCTTCGGGGGGCGTGAGCGGAATGAGCTCCTCGGTAAACGCGTTGAAGTCCTGGCCGATCGTATCGCAGCCCGTCGCCGCCCACAGTACGGCCGCGCCGCACACAAGGCCCGCCGACCCCGACCCTATCCTGCTGCCGATACCCACGCCAGACATCACTCGATCCTCTTCGACTTTCCAAGCCACAGTCTAAACGATCGGCAGCCGGCCCGCGACCCCGCCAACCTTCACCCGGCCCCACTGGACGCCGGCGAAACAGTTGGACTTCGCCCCATGGGGTCCGGGGTCGGCGGTCCGCGGTCATGGGTGGGCCGCCGGCTCGCCAACCCGCCAACACAAACATGACCCCCTCGCGCAGTCAACGACGCCTGGTCACTTCAGTGACCAGGCGAATCCCAGCGCAACGCAATGCCACCAGACCGACGCCCACGAACTTCCGGGGGCCCATCCGTCGGCTTCTTGACGGCCCAATGCCCAATGTCCAAGATCCGCCGGGGCGAGCCTAATGCCTAAGGCCTTCTTCTTCCCCTCGATGCCACCATGCCACGATGCCTTCTTCAAACCCCCTCTCCCCCTGGGAGAGGGTTGGCGTCAGGCTTCTTTTCCGCCCGTGACGGGAAGATCCGCGTGAATGCTTCTCAGTTGTCGGCCATCAGTCCCAGCGGGCCGCGGTGTCCTGAGCCCGCGGCTTTGATGGGTACTGCCAAAGGCGTTTGCCATTTCGCGGTGGATCGGTCTGTACAATTCGACCGAGACCGCTCGCTCTGGCCGTGGCGGCTCGCGCCTCATGCCACGATGCCTTCTCCCTACCCCCAATTATCGAGAAGTGCGAGAAGATCGGAGGCAGCGACGGAGAAGTCGCCGTCGATATCAGCCGGACACGCGTCACAGGCACCCCAAGCCACGAGTAAGAGCAGCAGATCGACAGCACCCACAACGCCGTCGCCGTTGATATCCCCGAGCACGCCGTCAACGTAGCGAATGCGGTAGATCGACGATGTGAATCGCGAGACGTAATAGAGGTCGCCGTTGAGGGGATGGGGGGTGAGATCGATAACACCGCTGATTGCGCTGGCGAAGTCGTGCAGGGCGACGAATTCGTCACACTCGTTGACTTGAAGAACCTTGAGCCAGGAGCCGGAGATGTAGTCGGCGACAAAGAATCCGTGGTCGAACGGCGGCGGATAAAATGGGCCGGTGTAGAAGGCCCCGGCGGTCGCGGCCCTGCCGATATAACCCGGTGGGAACGAGAGTTTGGGGTTTGAGTGATGCCAGGTGATGACCGGTTCGGTCAGCGGACCGGGGTTGGACGGCGTCTGGATCGTATCGCACCCGCTGTGGGCCGGATCGGCGTTGGGGTAGTTCGGGGCGGGAAGCTTGCCTTCGAAGCACGGCCAACCGAAGTTCTCCCCGCCGTGGGCGACGTTCGTCTCTTCGTAACGATTCCAACCTACATCGCAGATGAAGATCGTTTCGGGCGAGCCTGAATCGGGCTTGATCGCGAGACGGTAGGGATTGCGCAAGCCGTTCACCCAAATCTTGGACTGTTTATCGCGACCGTTGCCGGTCCAATGCGGGTTGGACGGTAGACCCATACCGGTCGCCGCGTCGATGCGCAGAACCTTGCCCGCCAAGGAACCGAGATATTGAGAGCGGAAAGCGCCGATATCTTCGTCTTCGCCGAACATCCCATCACCGAAACATTCCGGATCAAGACCGCCATCGTCGGTGGTATCAAAGTGGGCGCCGTCGCCGGCGGAAACAAACAGTGTTCCGTCGGCAGCGATCCGAACGGAGCCGATCGCATGCGAGCGGTCACAGACGGGGAAGCCGTCAACGGGTTGTTCGCCGATCAGTACAAGGCGCGAATCCGGATCGGCGACGTTGCCGTTACTGTCGATCGTGGCCGTGTATCGTACAAGCCGAGCGAACGTTCCCACCTGCCCATCCTCATCGGGCTCACCGAATTTCGGATCGACCACGTAGAGCAGGTAGACGTAGCGGTTCGTCATGAAGTCCGCATCGAGCGCAATACCCAGCAAGCCGCGGTCCACTTGCCCATTGACCTCGTCACCCAGATCGATGAACGGCTGGGCCAGGATCTGGCCGAATTGAATGACGCGCACGGCGCCGGCCTGATCGGCAACGAAGATTCTCCCATCCGGCGCGAAGGCGATCCCAACCGGCTGGCCCAGATCGGCGGCGACGAGTTGCGGCTGAAAACCGGGCGCGAAGTTGGGCTGGGCGGCCCCAAGCTGAGCCAAGTGCAGCGCAATCAAGACAGCGAGGCAAAGTAGTCTCCGCTCAGATCGTGAAGTCAGTCGTTTGGAGTCGGTCATGATCGAATCGATGGGCCGCATCGCGCTGGGGTCACTCCACAGTCTCGATCAACGTTTGATTCAGGATAGCATCTGAGGCTTGCCACATCAAGACCAGATCGATGCAACGGCACGACTGTTGGTGTGGAAGTGTGTTTGCCGGACGATTTCGGGAACCCGGTGGGCAAACGGCACCGTGAAGGTCTGCTATCGTGTCGAACCCGTGTAACTGAGATTGAATGGGAGGCGGTGGGCGGCGATGGGTGAGAAAGCGACAAAGCCGATGTTCGATCTGTTGTGCCATCGGTGCGGCGCGTTGTTGACACCGGGTGAGGGGAGTTTCTATGTAGTGAAGATCGAGGCGTTCGCTGATCCGACGCCTCCGAGATTGGATACCGACGAACCGCTCGCAGAGATCTCCGCGGATATTGATGCACTGATTGAACAGATGCGCGATCTGTCGGAGCAGGAGTTGATGGACCAGGTGTATCGCCGCGTGGTGGTGCTGCTTTGTAGGCCGTGCTATGAACATTGGATCGAGGATCCGACGGAGTCTTGACGCCGGCGTATGGAGCAGTGCGCGTGAAGCTGGACGCATTGGGTAGCCGGCGCAGGCAAATCCCCCAGCAACGTCGTGGCGGGGGGATTCTCGCGTGGCTGGAAGCCGGAGACGTGGGCTCTTTAGGGGCAAGAACCCCAACTTATCAGTAGGCGAAGCAGATCGTTGGCACTGACTACGCCGTCCACGTCAAAATCAGCGGGATGACCGGCATTCGGTCCCCAAGCAACGAGCAGGATGAGAAGGTCTACCGCTGACACCACGCCGTCTTCATTCAAATCCGCTTTACACTTGGGTCCTGGGAAGAACTCGATGAACAATGGACCATCCAGTCCCATCGCCCCGATGTTCGCAACAATGCCCAGCGGCTCGCCCGTAGCACCGTCGAAGCGCAGAATCCTGTCGTTGCCAAAGGATCCAACATACAGATGGCCGTCCGGCCCGAAGGCCAGACCAACGGGAAACTGCGGCCCTTTCGCCCCTGACTGGACGAAGACATCCAGGAACGCGCCGGTTTGTCCATCGTAGCGCAGAACTTGATTCGTTTGACTTGATGCAACGTAGAGATTCCCGTCGGGGCCGAACTTCAATTGATGCGCCCAAGCCAACCCGCCGGTTTCGTCCTCGCGCGTGTCAGGATCGTCTTGGACGAACACATCAACCACACCGCCCTTGATTGGGTCGATCCTCAAAACTTGGTTGGACTGGGCCGTCAGGTAAAGCATCCCGTCCGGACCCTGATAGATTTCTTCAGGTCCGTCGAGTCCAGCTTCGCCCGCCTGAACGAACGTCCCAAGAAAATGACCAGTCACCGCCTCATATTGGTTGACTCTATCACCAAGTTCCGAGGAAACGAGCAGTGTGTTGTCAACGTTCCAGAAGACGGAGTGCGAACGATTCAAGCCATTCCCGGCGGGAACGAAGACGTCGATAAATGCGCCGGTTTCGCCATCGTAGCGCCGCACTGTGCTGTTGCCGTGCGAGGCAACGTACAGGTTGTTGTCCGTACCGAAGCTGCACGCATGTGCTTCTGACAAACCTCCGCCGCCGCTGGGGATAAACATTCCCAATGACTCTCCGGTTTGCCAATCAACGCGCAGTACGTTGTGGCTGAACCACCCACCAACCCACAGCTCGTCGAGCTCCTGACCGCCATTGGAGGCGGAGGCGGAACTGCGCGAGCTGGGCGGTTGGGCTGGAGGGTTCTCGGCTACGACGCCAGCGGTTGCCCCAAGTGCAAGCGAGATCGCCAAGAACCGAGGAAGGAGGCCGATCTTGCCGCAATCGACGGAGAGTCGCATTGAACTCATCCTTACCTTATTTACTCCGAACTGTGATCTCACTGCCGACGCACTGACCACACACAACGCCCAGAGCGAGGCTCATCCTGAATCCGCACGAGTCGACGAGACCTGCCGAGGATTCTGTATCTTTCCGGTTATTTCCGTTGTCTGGGCGACGCGGCTGATCTCAAGGGTGAGCGCAGGGGGTCCAGTGGACCCGATCTACAAGAGAAAGCTGGTGAAGATCGAGAACCACCGCCTTGTACACGCCCTGTATTCCGAGCCCTTGGCCTGCTCCCCCAATCCTCAAGGCCTCTTCCTGTTGCCAAAGCCGTAGTGCGCTCGTCTTACGGACACGGCCCCCAGTTGGCGAGCAGCGCCAGGAGGTCGGCCGTACCGACGGCGCCGTTGCGCAGTAGCGCCCGCTCCAGATCGCAGTCGTGGTTGAAGATGAACAGCGGGTGATAGCACTCGCAGGCGAAGTGGCCGTTGTATATCGAGGCATCGCGCTGTTCGCCCTGCTCGCGCTGGTCGGCTGCCCGGCGGTGGAGGGGCAAACAGTAAGAGAACTACATCGACGAGGAGCAGAGGACGCAAGGACTAGGGCCTTGTCGCCGATGCGGGGCTCGCGGTGCGGCTCGGACTGACAGGAGATTGGTCGATTAGTTCTCGTCGCGGAACGTCGCGGAAAACCCGGATTGCTCGATCGCCGCGATCAACGTTTCGGGACGGGTGCGGTTGGGCGGGTCGATGGTCACGCGCGCTTCACTCGCGTCGAAATCGACCGTGACGCGCTGCACGCCGGGAAGGTACAACACTGATAACGCAAGCTTGGAGGGGCAATCGGGGCAGCGCATGCCCTCGACGTCCAGCACGATCACCTCACCGCTGATGGGGCCGAGCCGAGGGTCCCTACCCATCGGCGTGTCGGCTGTGTTAGTCCCGGCGATGAGGAAGCCGAGTGCGGCGGGGTCATCGCCGATCTGTTCAGGGATAGCCACAATATGCCGGAAACCGGCAAGGGAGCATTGACCAACGAAGCCCATCTTAGCGCAATCGTCGCATTGTACAAGCGCCGCCAGGCTCGGGTCGCTCACGGAGGCTTCTCTCAGAGCGGAGTTAACCGATGCGTTAGTCGCACGCACGGCAGCCGCTATTTTCTGCTCGCTCGGCGGAGATTCGATCGCCGGATCAAAGCCCAGATCGGACATGGCGTCATAGAGACCCACCACCAGGTCATGTCCGCCTCGCCGTCGAGCGGGATCAGCGCCGCGGAAACCGATCTGGTGCATCCAGTCGGTCGGTTTGAGGGGGTAGTCGATCCATAGCTGCCGTGGCGAGGCGGCGTAGAGCAAGTAGATATCCCAGGCCGGTGCTTGATCCAAAAGACCTTTGGCGAACGCATCGCCTACAAGGCGGTTCGGATCGTGGAATTGACGCACACGCGGATCGTTGAAGATCCCGGCCATTCGTTGCGCTGCTGCATAGTCGTCGCTGGCCAGAATATCGATCCACACGATCAAGATGCTGACGTCAGCCCAGGGGTACGCATTCACCACCGATTCATTCACGGCAATTGCACCCCTAACGCAAGCGCCGCATGTGGCTGAAACGATCGCCACCACCCGCGGCTTGTCTCGATCCGCGTTGAATCGCTCGATCAGGGGTTGGAGCGAGTTGTCGAGTGATATCATCCCCCCCTCGTCGCGGATCGCCGACTCATCCGAAAGAGTCGCCACACGAGTTGATGACCCACAGCCGAGTGTTGCCGTGAGCCAGATCGCAATGAGACCGAAGAGTGCGCTGGGAACACGATGGATCGGCATGGTCGGTTTCCTTGTCCGATATTTCCCATATGACTTCGCCCGGCGATACCGCCGAGCTATCCGAGTACGAGTGTAACGGCCCTCCCCCCCACGATATTCAAGCCCAGATACTAAATTTCGCGCTTGGAGTGAGTAGGTCAGGCCCTGGCCTGACGCGCTTGGGATTGGGCAGGTTCAAAGCCTGCCCTGCGCCTGGGCCGTCCCCGCGCCTCGCTCCTAATGCCTAGTGCCGAATGCCTAGTGCCTTCTTCTCACGGACACGGCCCCCAGTTGACGAGGAGGGCGAGGAGGTCGGATGCGCCGACGGTGCCGTCGATATCCAGGTCGGCTAGGCAGCATCCCTTCGCGCATGGACCCCAACTAACCAGGAGCCCGAGCAGGTCGGCTGCGCCTACAACATCATCACCGTTCAGATCGGCAAAGGTGACTTGGTCAGCTGGATCGAACTGATACTCGTACGCGCCCATGTCCACGACGACAGGGACGCCGCAGCCGGGATCGAAGTCCGCTTCGTCAGCGTTGAAGCGTGGGTTGCCGTCCAGATCGACGGGGAACAGCTCGCACAAAACGCCATCCTCGTCGTAGTCGTTTTCGTCGATCGGCACGCCCCAGTTGTTCCCGGCGTCAATGCACGGTGAGCCGGGTGAGAGGTGATAGTCATCCTTCTCGGGATCGACGAACAGCGGATCGGCGTCGATGTTGCCGTCGCCCTCGTAGCCGCCTTCAACATCGGTGTACGTGACGGTCGGCGACCCGTTGATTTGGTCGGGGCTATTACCCCACAGGATGGAGTTGGCCACCGTCGCGCTGCTGCCGGAAATCCCGCCGCCATTTGAGCCGGCGGTGTTGTTCGCAAAGGTGCAGTTCGTCACCAGGGGGTTGCCGTCTCCGGAGCGCATCGCACCGCCGTTGTTATCTGTCCAGTTGCCCGTAAAGATGCAGTCGGTCAGCGTTGGGCTGCTGAGGGAGTTAAACATCCCGCCGCCGGAGCCTAAGATTGATCCGTTTCCGCTGAACGTGCAGTTGGTCAGCGTTGGGTTGCTGTTGATGGCGTTGAACATTCCGCCGCCGCTATCGTCAACCGCGTTGTTGTTCGTAAACTGGCAGTTGGTCAGCGCGGGGCTGCTGTTGCGATTGTACATCCCACCGCCGCTGAGGTGCGCCGCGTTGCCGGTTAGCACGCATTCGTTCAGCCCCGGGTTGCTGGCGTCGTTGTACATGCCGCCGCCCGCGGAGAAGGCCCAGTTGCCACTGAAGATGCACTCAGTCAATACTGGGCTGCTCGCATCGTTTCTCATTCCGCCGCCGGCGCTCTCGGCCATGTTGCCGGTAAAGGCGCAACTCGTTAGCGTTGGGGTGCAGTTGAAGGAGTTGTACATCCCGCCGCCGTCGTTACTCGCCAAATTGCTTGCAAATGTACAGTTGGTAAGCATTGGGTTGCTCTTGCTGTTGTTGTACATCCCGCCGCCATTGATTGCGGTATTCTCGCTGAATGTGCAGTCAATTAGGGTTGGGCTGCTGTTGTCCTCGTTGTACATCCCGCCGCCGAAGTTTGCCGAGTTCCCGCTGAAGGTGCAGTCGGTCACCGACGCGCTGCTTTCCTCGTTGTACATCCCGCCGCCGTTGACAGCATTGCCACCGGTGATCGTGAAACCCTCCAGCACCGAATCCGGTCCTTCTGCACTGTCACAGGTCACCACCGTGCCGTCGCCGTCGCCGTCATTGTCGATGTCGCCGTTGATGATGGTCACCTCAGGGCCGTCGGAACTGCGCACGGTGATGGATTTGCCGAGGAAGTTGATGAGTTCTCGGTAGGTGCCCGGATGGACCTCCACCTCGTCACCATCCATGGCCGCATCGATGGCCGCCTGGATGGTCGGGAAGTCGCCGGGGACGTGGAGTATGTCGGCTGCGGCGGTGCCGGTCAGTGCGGCAAACGCCACACACACTGAGAGACGCATTGTGGACATCATCGGGGTTACCTCCAGCGCTCGTTGAGGTCGCACGGCGAGTGCCCAGCGGCCGAGCGTGTCCAGCATACCACAGAGGGGCTGTATCCAACCGGCATTTGTGAGATATCAGCCCGGATGCCCACGCCCACAAGACTCGATTATCCGCTCGTGTGAACCAGCGTCAATAGGCAACACTCGGGAAGGCGGACAGAGAAAAGCACCTCTCCAGCGTACGTAGAGAGGTGCCTGTCTGTGGAGCGGCTACACGCCGCTCTGTCTGTGAGTTATCACGCAAGATACCAAGGGGAGCCGGTGGGTGTAGAGAGCCAAACTCGACCATGATCGAGTTCGGTAACGTAACGACGACCTGGTCGTGGATAGGGCTGCCCTATTCCTACGGACACGGCCCCCAGTTGACGAGGAGGATGAGAAGGTCGATCCGCCGTGAATGTCGCGATCATGTCATCCTTCTCAGCGAAACGCACCTGACTCGGATCCTCACCGAATACATCGACTACTGCCACTCCGCGCGCCCGCATCAGTTGCTTGATCACAACGGTCCAATACCTCGGAGCGTCGAACCCTCTGAGCAAGGCCGAGTCGTTGCCGAGCCGCTCCTTGGTGGTTTGCATCACAGATACCGGCGGGCAGCCTGACTGAAGGAGTTTTGTGGCGACTGCGACAGTTCGCGCCATGGCTGTCTCGTGCGCTGTGATTCGAATCGGACTGTTTCACGCAGCAATCCCGCCCGTGTCCGGCGCAGATGCCGTCACCAACCGCGACCAGACCCTGGGTGTCCAATCCCCGATTCTCGATCGCTCCCCCGGATAACGTTCTTGCCAGGGACAACCTATCTGGCCGCGCCAAGCTCCCTTGCATGGGATTGTTGCTAGAGCCGTCATCCCGGCGCCGTCCAAAAAAAGTCGACGACCGCGAGGAAAGCCTCTGGAGGGTCATCAGTAAATCAGCTGTCCGGCATGCAGCGTTTTTTCGCCTGCCGCGTCGGTCACCCAAACCACCAGAAAGTTAGGTCCTCCACTCGGGTTACTGAAATACCAGCGGGAATCTTCGCGCTCGGCGGGGAGCGGTTCGAGCTGTTTGGTAAATCCAGCGAAATAGGCGAATTGGAAATTCGGATTGTCAAAACCCACTAGATTCAGTTCGACAAAATAGCGCCCCTTCTCGTACCCGACTCTTGTACCAAGATATTGCTGTTCGTTGCCCACCGCAAAGGCATAAAACTTGGCCGTTGCCCCGGGGTGGACCTCCGTTTCCGGGAAGGGGGCAATCTCAAATATCGTACTAGATAGTTCAACGCCTGTAATCTTGAGGTTGTACATCTGCTGCAATGTAGCGGTGATTTGCTTGACCGTTTCGTGCGGACTCCCACCGCCCCAAGGCAGGGAGTAGTAATTCGTCCAGACCCACCGCTGTGCGGCAGGCGGGAGGGGAGGGTCAGATTGCCAGCGCCACTGCGACCCAAACAGATAGTAAGGCTTGTGCTGGCCAAAGGGTTTGTTATCGTAGACGATCGAATACATCGGGAATGCCGTAAACGGAAAGGTGTAACGCCGCTGTTCGCGGTGTATGAACGCCACGAATACAAACAGAGCGACGAAGCTCAAGGGGAACACGAGTTGCCGCCAGCCGCTGTTTGGTTGGGCAGCACTGGTGCTTGGAGGCTTGGTGGTATGACCCACGAAGCGTCTCCTCAGCACCGCGCTTAACCAATCCCAATCAATGAAGAACACACACAGCAGGAGCCAGTGCGGGTTCCAGATCTGCATAACGGCGCCCAACGCGAGTGTTTCCACGGCGAATGCGAGGCCACATAGTGCGCGCAAGATCGGGCGGCGTAGCAGGAAACACGCGGCAAGGGGTAATGTTTGCGTAAGCATATTGCCCAAGGCAGCGCCTTTGTAAGCCCACGTGTGACTCGCGACGAATTCCAGGAAGTCGGGCAGCGGCTGCCCGAGAACCCAGTACTGGTAAATGAGGATGTTGCGGAGACTGTCGGAATAGACCCAGGCAAAGAATTCTTGATTGCCCAGCCAGATCTTGTACAGCGCCGCATTGAAGAGAATCAAGGCAATTGCACATTGTCCCAGCAGGACGGCGCGCCGAGCTCGTGCATCGTCAACGATATGTTCTTTCCTCACAAAGTGCCGTAGAGCGTAGTCCAAAGAAAAGACCGGCACCTTCGGCCCAAACAAGAGTGCCAGTGCCGGCAACAGCACGGGGGGCTCGCCGTGCGACCATCCGCTTGAGAAGCTGTACTTGAGAGACACAACGGTCATGAGGCTCGTCACACAAAACGCGGAGCTGGTGCGTGTCAACAACCCGAGCGCCATCAGCCAAACAGAAACTCGAAAAACCCACTGGCATGCTACGAAGAACTCTGCGGGTGGAGGCGTGCCGCCAAACAACCCGAGAATGCCAACTGGATCATAGATTTTTGGATTTTGCGTGGCGAGCCATCGGGCAATGTCGCCCGCGGCAAATTCGCGAAAGGTAGCCATCATGGCAAGGCAAATAGCGATTCGGCACATGCCGTAGCTCAGTTGGAATCCCTTGCCGCACCAATAGCGTTGCGTCCTGACCAGAAGGTCCAAACCCATGCTCCGCCAATTGTGGACTGCAAGAAGTCGCTGGATAATCACCACTACGCTCCGCCCTGTTTCTTTATGCTTCGGGATAACGTGGTGCCTAGGAATGGTCAAGCAAAACCAAGCCCTCTGCCGCCCTGTGTCGTCATGATAACACAGACAAATAGAGAACCGGGTTTCCGTGACTTAGTGATCCGCATCGCAGGAGTGTCGTGGCAACGGACGAAACTATTCTTGTCGTCACCCGCCAGAGTGCCGACGATTTCTAGCCCGTATGGGTCCAATATTCAGCCTGACTGCAAATCATATTGGGTCAAGAGGTTGGATTTGCTGGCGACGGGTCGTTTGTGGCCCGAATCCGGCACGCATGCGATGGGCTGCGGAGATGAAGTTCACACCATCTTCAGGCTCTTGACGAATCACGACTTCGGCTTGGGCTGACTTTTGGACCCAGACGGGGGACGACCGCTGTCCGAGCGCAGTTGAGCTAGATACGATGGGTGCCACGCTCAAACCCCCGATCCACGTCGACGAAGAGCAACGGCTGAAGGCGGTGAGGCATGATCAGGTTGGAAGGCCTCGAACTCGATGAATATTGGAGCAAAGTCCTGCAGACGGGCGACGACCGACTCGAAGAATTCGGGTTCGATGATTGGGTAGTGACGTTGCGACCGCTGACTGTTCCCGACTCTGAAAGAGCTGAGGCTCACGAGGAGGAGTGGACTGTCAACATAAGTGCCGCCACGAAGACGCTCGATATTGTAGTAGACGAGCAACCGGACCTGCCACCGCAATCATTTGTGCAGACATGCATCATCGACACTATCGATCAGGCAATCGACGCACGGGGTGATGATGACTCTGACGATTGGCTTAGAGACGCAGGCGGTGAAGGATGAGATGTCTTCTTCTACGGACACGGCCCCCAGTTGACGAGGAGGGCGAGGAGGTCGGATGTGCCGACGGAGCCGTTGCCGTCGAAGTCGGCGGGGTCGTTGTCGCAAGCATCGCGGGTCGTGCAGGCCCGTGAAAGAAAACCCCCGGTCTGGATGAGGCCAGGGGTGCGTGGTGGTGGGGTTGGTCGGCGGTTGAGGGGCTATTGCGGTTTGCTCACGGTTCGACGGGAACCACCGTGATGTTGTCAAACTGGTGGAACGGCGATTCCTGCACCCAGACCATGCTCTCCAGGTTGTTGAAGTCCGTGAACACGTGCGTCTCGAGCATGTTCGGCGACCCGGAGGTCGTGAAGTTGTCGAAGACCTGGCCGCCGCCTTGTATGTTGCCGGTGAAGTTCACGGTCACCGGGCCGTTGTTGTTGACGTTGGAGATGTCGATGGACTGCACGTCGAACGCGCCGCCGCCGATCCTGGTTAGCGTGGTCACCCCGTTGGCCGTGCTGTTGAACAGGGCGGTGGAACCGGGGTAGCGCGACTCCTGCGTCCCGAAGGTCGCGAACTCGAATGGCTCGGACTTGGGATGATCCAACTGGAAGCCGTCTTCCTCGTAATGATAGCCCCAGTTGTGGATGTTGCCGTCGTCGATCTCCAGAACCTGAAAGTCGATGATGACCGCACCGACGGGGCAGGGACCCCAGTTGACGAGCAGTGCGAGCAAGTCGGTCGCGCCGACGGTGCAGTTGCCGTCAAAGTCAGCGGGGCAATCGTCGCAGTCGGCGCACTTCCCCCAATTGACGAGCAACGAGAGCAGGTCGGTCGCCCCGACGACGCCGCTGTTATCGAGGTCCCACGGGCAATTTCCGGGAGGAATCGGGTCACCTTCAACGGTCAGGGCGAAAGAGTGAAACTGCCAAGCATCAAAGGTCTCAATCGCGAACCAGTCGGTGCCCGCGGGGAAATTGAAACTGCCGCCAGGATTGCGGGCCGCGTCCGGGAGTCCGGCTTCGTTCGCGCCCTCAAGGGTGAATGCCTGACCGATCCCCCCGAAATCGCCTATTCCCGTGAGACCGATCCAGTAGTCACCCGCCGCGACATCCAGGCTCAGCCCGACCGTTGACAAGATACCCGTCTGGGGGTCGTAGGAGACAGGGACTATCCGAGACGCCGATGGATCATCTGTGATATTGTCGGGAAGGTTACCGGTTACTGCGAAAAGGTGCAGGCGTGCCGTCGTAACGGCAGCCCAAGCTCCGTTGACGGTCATGGGCGCGACGACGGACGTCAGCGTGAACCCCGGGTTGGGGACATTGAAGTCAGCAACCAAGTACGTTGAGTAGGTTGGGAAGTCACCAAACTCCTGATTGATAGCCGTGCCGCCGCCAGCCCCGACGGGGTTGTCATACAGGATGTCAGCTGATGCCACCCCGCCGATCACCATCGTCGCTGCTACACCAAATCCAAATGCCTTGTTCATTGTCTTCTCCTCCGTTTAGAAACTGGGAATGAGTAAAAAGTAAGGCAAGACGCGATCTCACTCCCCCCGGGGGCAAGGTGCCCCCGTGCAGCCGGACGGGAACAGCATACCACAGGCGGGCTGAATCCAAGCGGCATTTGTGAGATATCAGCCCGGACGCCCACGCCCACAAGACTCGATTATCCGCTCGTGTGACCCAGCGTCAATAGGCAACACTCGGGAAGGTGGACAGAGAAAAGCACCTCTCCAGTCCGCCCAGAGAGGTGCCTGTCAGCCTTGAGCGGCTACACGCCGCTTACCCACCAAGATACCAAGGGGGCCAGTGGGTGAAAGAGCCGAGTTGGAGAATGATCGAGTTTCGTGGCGTAACGACGACCTGGCCGTGGACAGGGCTGCCTCATTCCTACGGACACGGCCCCCAGTTGACGAGGAGGGCGAGGAGATCGGATGCGCCCACGTTGTCGTTG
>JAZFYE010000241.1:0-9661 GCA_036475395.1 Phycisphaerales bacterium | reverse complement strand
GCTTCCCGACGGGCGGACGATCGTGACGCTTGCCGACGTGACGGGCCACGGCATCGGCCCGGCGCTGATCGCCGCCGTGTGCCGGGCGTACATGCGGGCTTCGACCTCGGCCGGAGAGGTTGATCTGTCGAAGGCGTTGGCGCGCGTCAACGACCTGCTGCACTCGGACATTTCCGAAGGGCGGTTCGTGACGGCCGCCGTCGGCATCATCGAGCCGGGCGCGTCCCGCATGGAGCTCGTGTCCGCTGGCCAGGCACCGCTGCTGTTCTACGAGGCGAAGACCGACGCGGTGCACAACTGGGATGCCGACGTCCTGCCCCTGGGGATTACCGGGGACCTGAGCTTCGATGCGGCCCGACAGGTCGAGTTCGGCCGCGGCGACGTGATGGTGCTGACGACCGACGGGTTCTTCGAATGGGCCAACGCCGCCGGCGAGCAGTTCGGCACGAAACGCCTCGAGGAGTTCCTGCAGAACAACCATCATCTGTCGCCGTCAGAACTGATCACCCGGCTGTACGAAGCCGTCCTGGCCCACGCGGCGGGCACCAGCCAGGGCGACGACCTGACGGCGCTGGTGATCAAGAAGCTTTAGCCCGGATTGTTCGAGTGCCATATGCGTGACGCCATACCTGCCAGATTCGGGCCACAAACGACCCGCCGCCAGCAAATCCAACCTCTTGACACAGCAAATTTATCATCCGACCTTGTTCGCAATCTCCAGAGCCTGCTCCCTATCTAGCTCGAAGGACGGGCTCGGCGGGGTCCCAACCGCCACCGAGCGCTTTGTAAAGACCCACGAGATTCTGCGTAGCAAGGCCGCTCGCCTCAGCGACATTCCCTTCCGCAGTGAGGAGTCGCATCTGGACGGAGAGCAGGTCTTGGAAGTCGATCAGGCCTTCGCGGTAGAGGCCGCGCGCGAGCCGGAACGCCTCGCGCGCCGAGTCCGCAGATCTCTGGACGGCGTCGAGTCGTAGTCGCTGCTCGATGAACGTCGTCATGGCCGTCTCCACCTCGTCGATGGCTCGGAGCACGGCCTGCTCGTAAAGCAAAACCGTCTGCTCGAGGATCGCGTCTTCGACGCTGATCTGGGCCCGGATCTTGCCGCCATCGAAGAGCGTCCAGCGGATCGATGGACCAAGAGAGAAGTCGATCGGGTTGCCATCAAAGCCGGCGCCGATGCTGCCCCCGAACGAAAACTCCGGGTACAAGGCGCTCGTCGCAACGCCAACCGCAGCCGATTGTGCGGCGAGCCGCCGCTCGGCGGCGCGGATGTCCGGCCTCTGCCGCAGCAATTCCGCTGGCACACCAACGACAATTTCGATCGGTGGCACCGGGATCGGGCGGGGTGTGTCGAGATCGAACGGTAAGGACTGTGGGTGCGTGCCGACGAGCAATGCAATCGTGTTGATGTCTCGATTCAACTGAATCCGTAGCGGCGGGACGATCGCCTCAGAGCTTGCCACGAGCTCCTCTGCACGCACGACATCCAGCCTCGACGCGAGCCCGTCGCGCTCGCGAATTCGCGTGAGTTCCAGGATCTCATTCTGCGATTCGATGTTCTCTTTGGCAGTGGCGAGCTGTGCTTGAATCGAGCGGACGGAGAGATATCGGTTCGCCACTTCAGCGAACAGTGAGACCTGAACGTCGCGGCGGTCCTCTTCGGTAGCCATGAACATGGCGTCCGCCGATTCGATCTGGCGGGCGATCCGGCCGAAGACATCCAGCTCCCAGCTCGCTTGCAGGCTGAGGCTCGATTGAACTCGGGTATCGAAACCCGTCGCGGCGTTGTTGGTCGCCGTACTTCCACCGCCGAGGGTAATCAACGGCGACCGGGCGGACTCGGCGATATCGACGCGAGCACGCGCCTCAACAACTCTCGAAATCGCGATGCGGAGATCGTGATTGTCCGCCGCAGCAGCACTGATAATCTCGTTGATCAGTGGATCATCGAAGACCGTCCACCATGTTCGGAGGTCGGCGTCGCCCGGCACAAACGCCGGGTCCTCAATCTCGCCAAAGGTGTCGGGGAGCGCGATCGACGACGGCGGCCCCTGGTAGTCGGGCCCGGCTTTACATCCAGAAAGCAGACAAAGCGTGGCCACTCCCGTCCAAAGCCCCAAAGCAAGAGCATTCGTCAGGCCCGACCTCCGGTGATAGACTCCGCCTCTTTGCGTCTCAGACACTTCAGGATCCCTCACTCAAAGGTACCGGCTTGGCCAACCACAATACGACCAGCATGCTGTTGGCTCTGATCTTACTCAAGACGAGCGGATGCAGCGAGAATGAGTTCCAGCCGCCGCCTCCCCCGACTGTCACCGTGGCGACCCCTGAACAGCGTGACGTTGTCGAGTACACCGACTTCACGGGAACAAACGAGCGCGATTCGCTCCGTGGATGTCCGAGCTCGCGTTCAAGGCATCATTCAAGAAGTCATGTTCGCCCCGGGAACCCAAGTTGAAGCGGGCGATCCGCTGTTTCTGATCGACCCCACTCCATACGTGGCGGCTCGTGATGCGCTGAAAGCCCAGGTCGCCAATGAGGAAGCCCAGGTTCGGCTCGCCGAGACAACTGCCGAGCGGACCGAGCGATCCGCACGTGACGGAGCGATCAGCGAACTGCAAGCCCTGGAAGCGAGAGCCAAAGCCGACGCCGCGGCTGCGGCGCTGGAAGTCGCAAGGCGCGAGCTGGCGATCAAGCAGCTTGACGTCGACTACACGGACATCCGAGCACCGATCTCAGGTCGGATTGAGCGTTCCCCGTTCGACATCGGCGACCTTGTTGGTCACACGACTGAAGCTGGCTTGCTCACGACGATCCACGACGACTCACGAGTCTACGTGTACTTCGCCGTGTCCGACCGCCTGTACCTCCAAGCCCTCCGAGACGGCAACGGAAACGGCGAGCCCCCGCAGATCGGAATCGCCACCGAAGCAGACGACGGATTCCCATTTGTCGGCCAGATCGACTACGCCGATCCGACCGTTGACGAAGAGACGGGAACCCTGCGTGTTCGCGCAGTCGTCGAGAACCCCGATCGTCAACTCGTCGGCGGGTTGTTCGTCAGGGTGCGGCTTGCCGTCGAAACCATACATGACGCTCTGCTGGTTCCAGAGACGGCGATCGGCGCCGATCAGGTCGGCTCGTACGTTCTGGTCGTGGACTCCGATGGCACCGTGGCTCGCCGTGACGTTGAGCTTGGCCCGGTCGACGGGGAGCACCGTGTCGTCACTGGTGGTTTGTCGGGCGAGGAACGTGTGATCATTCGTGGCCTCCTGCGGGCCCGGCCCGGTTCGACGGTCGATGCCCAGGAAGTTGATCCGTAGACCACCGGAGCCGCCGCGTGCTTTCAAAGTTCTTCATCTCGCGACCGATCTTCGCAACCGTGCTGTCGCTGCTGATCGTCGTCGCCGGCGGCACGGCACTGGTGAGTCTTCCGATCGCCGAGTACCCCGATCTTGCGCCGCCCACCATCTCAGTCACGGCGGTCTACCCAGGGGCCGATGCCGAGACGATCGCGTTGACGGTCGCTGCGCCGATCGAGCAGGAGGTCAATGGCGTCGAGGGAATGCTCTACATGCGGAGTACCTGCTCCGGGGATGGAACGTACACGCTCAACGTGACCTTCGAGACGGGGACCGATCTTGACATCGCCTCGATCCAAGTGCAGAACCGGGTCGCTGCCGCCGAGCCATCGTTACCCGAGGACGTTCGTCGTCTGGGCGTCAAGACGCAGAAGCGGATGCCGGACTTTGCGCAGATGATCAGCGTGACGTCGACGGACGGGCGGTTCGACGATGTCTTCCTGAGCAAACTCGCAACGCTCCGCCTACGTGATCAGCTCAAGCGTGTCCCCGGCATCGGCGGGGTCACCGTGTTCGGCGCTTCGGAGTATGCGATGCGTGTCTGGCTCGATCCGGACAAGCTCCAGGCCCGTGGTCTAGCTGCAACCGATGTTCTGGACGCGATCCGCGAACAGAACGTGCAGGTCGCGGCCGGCACGGTCGGCCAGCCCCCGGCTGAGTCGGGCACGCCATTTCAGTACGCGGTCACCGTGCGCGGTCGGCTGCTCGACGAGCAGGAGTTCGCCGACATCATCGTCCGAACAGGCGAGGACGGTCGTGTGCTTCGGCTCGGTGACATCGCCCGGGTTGAGCTTGGCGCGAAGAACTATTCGATGGAGTCGAAAGTCGATCAGAAACCGGCTGCGGTGCTGGCCATCTTCCAACTTCCCGGGGCGAATCTGATCGAGATCTCCGATCGCATCAGTTCGCTGATTGACGAGCTTCGCCCGAGCTTCCCGAGTGGCGTCGATGTCTCGGTGACGTATGACGCTGCTGATGCGGTACGGGCGTCGATCTCAGAGATCGTGACGACGTTGTTCATCGCCGCAGGGCTCGTCATCCTGACAGTACTGGTCTTTCTCCAGGACTTCCGGGCCACCCTGATTCCGGCGGTGACAATCCCTGTGTCCCTGATCGGTACGTTCGCGGTGATGGCGCTGCTCGGCTTCTCGCTGAACACGTTGACGCTGTTTGGGCTCGTGCTTGCCATCGGCATCGTGGTCGATGATGCGATCGTCGTCGTCGAGAGCGTCGCGAGGAATCTCGACGGGAGTAACGTTTCCCCCAAGGAGGCGGCGACAAAGGCGATGCAAGAGGTGACCGGCCCGGTCATCGCCACGACGCTGGTTCTGCTCGCTGTCTTCGTCCCTACCTCGTTCATGGGCGGGTTGACCGGTGTCATGTACAACCAGTTCGGGCTGACGATCGCGGCGGCGACCGTCTTCAGCTCGATCAACGCTCTCACTCTGAGTCCCGCCCTCTGCGGCGTGCTGATGCGGAAATCGACCAGGAAGAAGAACATCCTCTTCCGGGGCTTCGACGCCGCCATCTCCGGCAGCACGGCGGTCTACACCGCCATCGTAAAACGTGCGGTCCGCAAGGCCGCGATCGCCATGGTCGCCTTCGTTGTCGTCAGTGCTGCCGGAGCGTTCTCGTTCGTCTCGCTGCCGACGGGCTTTGTGCCGCCGGAGGACAAGGGCCTGCTGATGGCGTTCGTCCAGTTGCCCGATGCCGCTTCACGGGAGCGGACCCGCGCTGTCGCGGATCAGGTCGATGAGATCCTGGCGACGACGCCCGGGGTGCGTTCATTCATTCAGATCGGCGGATTCTCGCTGCTGGACAACGTCGCCAACCCGAACGTCGCTTCGTACATTATCTCGCTCGACCCGTGGGATGATCGATCCGATCCAGCGCTCCACCAGAGCGCGATCGTCGCGGGGCTCCAAGGACGCCTCTTCGGTATCCAGGAAGCAATGGCTTTCGCGTTCGAGACGCCGCCGATCCCCGGCGTCGGACTGGCCGGCGGCTTCGACATGCAGGTCCAGGACCGCGCGGGCATCGGGATCGACGCCCTCCAGACGGCCGCTCTCGATCTGACAGGGGCTGCGCAGACGCAGTCTGGTGTGGCCGGCGTACGTTCGAGTTTCCGGGCCACCGTCCCGCAGTTGTTTGTCGATGTCGACCGTGACAAGGTCAAGCAACTCGGGCTCTCGGTGACCGAGGTATTCGGCGCCCTCCAGACCAACCTCGGGGGGAGCTACGCGAACGACTTCAACACGTTCAACCGGACCTTCCAGGTGCAGGTTCAGGCCGACGCCCGGTTCCGCTCGGATCCTGAGGACATTCTGAGGATTCGCCTGCGCGACTCAGAGGGCCGCGCGATCCCAATGTCCGCGGTCGCTTCGGTCGAGCGGCGCTTCGGCCCCTCGATGATCACCCGGTACAACCTGTACCCGACCGCGTCCGTGAAGGGGCAAGCGGCGCCAGGGTTCTCATCCGGTCAGTCGCTCGATCTCATGGAACAGATTGCCGGCCAGACACTTCCCGCCTCAATGGGCTTCGAGTGGACCGGCCTCGCTTACCAGGAGAAGCGGGCGGGCGGCGAGGTTGGGCTGATCTTCGGACTCGCTCTTGCACTCGTCTTCATGGTGCTCGCGGCACAGTACGAGTCCTGGGCGCTCCCCTTTGCGGTGCTCCTTGCCGTACCGCTCGGACTTCTCGGCGTCGCCGGCGGCGTGATTGCTCGTGGATTCGACAACAACGTCTACACACAGATCGGTGTGGTACTCCTCGTCGCGCTTGTCAGCAAGAACGCGATTCTTATCGTCGAGTTTGCGCGGGCGAAGCGGAACGAGGGGCTCTCCATTGCGGACGCCGCTATCGAAGCAGCCCGCCTGCGGTTCCGGCCGATCCTCATGACAGCGTTCTCATTCGTGTTGGGCACCACACCCCTTGTTGTCGCGACCGGTGCCGGCGCCGGCGCACGCACCGGGCTCGGAACTGCAGTCTTCGCTGGTCTTATCGTGGCGACGATCCTCGGTGTTGTTCTGACACCTGCGATCTATCGGGTGGTGCAGGGCACGTCCGAGAGGCTCGGGAGCTCAGCGAAGTGAGGCGGTTTCGTTTCGCCTATCTGCTCGCTTCGCTCCTGCTTGTCGCATTCCTACGTCCATTCATCGCGGAACGAGTTGTTGGTGTCGCGATCGTCGACATCTTGCTCTTCGTCACGCTCATCGCCGGAGCGTTCGCGGCGATCGAACGACGTCGACAGTTCCTGGTGGTCGCTGCTTTGGCCACGGTCTCGGCGGGCTCCGGAATTGTTTGGCACGTCACGAGCCAAGATCTGTCTGCAGCCGTGTTTCTCGTCGTGACGCTCGGATTCTATGCATCCATTACGTGGATCCTCCTCCGAAGGCTGTTCACCGGCGAGAAGATCACGCGAGACACGCTGTGTCAGGCGTTTTCGGTGTACTTGTTGCTCGGCGTGGCTTGGGCGCTCGCCTATGCCCTGCTTGAACTCGTTTCGCCGGGTTCGTTTACCTTCAGCGGCGGCGCGCTGGATGACTCGCGATTTGATCGGTTCATCGGGTTCAGTTTTGTGACTCTGACCACTCTGGGCTATGGCAACATCTCACCCGAAACACCTCGGGCGGACGCTATCGCTACACTCCAAGCGGTTGTCGGGCAGGCCTACCTTGCAGTTGTCATCGCGCGGCTCGTGGCGATCCAGATCGCGGAGCATCGCGACACGAGGCATCGGACCCGCGATTGACAATGGATACCTACTCGACCGTGCTCTCGCCGGTGTTGCTGATGACGATCGAGCTCTCGCTCGACGAGAAGCTCGACCCGCTCGACTTGCTGCCGCTGCTCGACCCGCTCGACGACGACAGGGTCTCGATCGACTCGGAGATCGTCAGCCCGGTGCTGCCGCCCGAGTTCGAGATGCCCGGTCCACCCTTCGATGACTGCTGGAGATCCTCGGTGTCGTTGTGCGTCCACGCTCCGTCCGCCAGGTATGTGTTCGTTCCCGGCACGCGGATCGCCACCGTGCGCCCAGTTCCCTCAACTCCTCGCCCTCCTCGCCAACTGGGGGCCGTGTCCGTAGGAAGAAGGCATCGAGGCATTGAGGCGTCAGGGGAGAAACAGAACTGCGACCGTCGGTTGCAGCTTATTCTTGGTGACGGAGCGTGACACCGCGATTTCGGCTTTGGCGGTAACGAGCGCGCTATCTACCCAAGCCTAGCTCGGCCGGGCAGACTTCGTCGAAACCGAGCTGCCACATGTTGTGCAGCTAAGAGTTGAAACTCTTGTCGTGCGGCGCGATTTATGTCGCGTTCACAATGGACAGGATGACTGAGAACTCAAGATGGCTGGGTCGAATGGGTCATTCTGTGTCTGGATGCTTGCCTATGAAGCGGTTCGAAGAAAACCTTTGGTATGGCAACCGACCCGCTGGTATCCTCGTTGGATCGACTGTGGACCCCAGCCACCGCTCAACTGGGCATCTTCGAGCCCGGGGCCGGGTCCGTTCAGGAGAGAAAAGGGAATGATAAACATGCGAGATCGTCAATTTTCAACCCGTCCGGTGATCTGGGTAGCTTTGGTATCCGTGGCGATTACGGCGTCCATGGCCGGCGCGCAGACCTTCACCCTCATCAGTAACCCCACGCCCGAGATTGGCGATTTCTTCGGCATTCATGTGGCGGCGGTGGGCACGGACAAGGTGCTCATCGGTGCACCGGGCGATGACACCAAGGCGCCGAACGCCGGCGCAGCCTACCTGTTTGACCTGGAGGGGAATTGGCTTCGGACCTTCCACAGCCCCGATCCGGTCGAGGACGAGTTCTTCGGGCGCTGGCTCATCGGGGTGGGCGCTAATCGAGTATTGATCAGCGCGATCCAGGATGAAGACGCCAAGAAAGGAAAACCCACGCTCCCCGGCACGGCGTATCTTTTCGACCTTGATGGGACCCTGGTGCAGACCTTCACAAATCCCAATCCCAGTATCGACGACGTTTTTGGTGTCTCGGCGGCCTTGGATCCCAACACGCTCGTGATAGGATCGCCTGGCGATGACACCGATGCCGAAGACGCCGGGAAGGTGTTCCAGTTCCAGATCGGCGTCAAGGACCCGGTTCAGGAGTTTTCCGATCCCCCGCCGGAAGTGAATCACGGCTTGGGATTCCCCATCGCAGCGCTCGGACCGACTCGGTTCATCGTCGGGGCAGAGGAGGGAGACGGCGCTGGCGGCGGCGAGTACCACGTTTTCGATATCGAAACCGGCAACCTTGTCTCGACCATCCAGCACCCGGACCAGAGCTTTCCGCTAGTGACCTCCGTGGACGCATTCGGCACCGACAAAGTCCTGGTCGGTTCGGAGGGTTTTGAGGTCAACGGCGAGCTCGGCGCCGGCGGTGCCTTCATCTTCGACGTTCTGACCGGCGATCTGGTGCTGACGATCCCGAACCCCGAGCCGGAATTCGATGACGCATTCGGCATATCTGTCGCCGCTCTGGGAACAAGCGCCATCGTCGTCGGCGCCGATCTTGATAATCCGGGCGGGATCAATGATGCCGGCACCGTTTACCTCTTCGATGACACTGGTCTTCTCAGGGAGACGCTCAACAGCCCGACGGCGAGCGAGGGCGACCAGTTCGGATTTGCCCTTGATGCCATTGATGGAGACACGATTGTCGTCGGTGTGCCGCAGGGAGATAGTTTCGATTTCGTTGTCGGCCCGGGTGAGGCCTACATCATCGCCGGGCTGTCCGATGAGATTGAGTTCGATCCCCCCCAGGAATTCGTCGCCGTCGGTGAGCCGATCGTCCAGGCCGTGGCCGACTTCACCGGCGACGCCACCAACGATGTGGTCGTGACCGTTCCCGGCGACGACCCCCGGTTAGACGGCGCGGTACAAGTGTTCCTCAACCAGGGACTCGACGAGTTTGACGAGTGGCTCGGTTTGGCGTCGATCAAGCCGATTACCGTCGGCCGCGAACCAAGCGGCGTGGCCGTCGGGCTGTTTAACGCCGATGCGTTTGTTGATTTTGCCGTGACCAATGCCGGCGACAACAACGTGCTCGTCTTCATCAATCAGGGAAAGGGAAACGGAACGTTCAACGTGCCGGTGCCAATCGATGTCGGACAAAGACCCAGCGATGTCATCGCCGGCGACTTCAACGAAGACGGCTTCGTGGACCTTGCCGTGGCGAACGCTGATGACAACAACGTGTGGCTTCTGTTCAACGACGGCACCGGCGCGTTCACCAAGGGCGCAATACTTCCCACCAAGGGCCAGCACACCATCGGCCTCGACC
>JAZFYE010000240.1:0-4691 GCA_036475395.1 Phycisphaerales bacterium | reverse complement strand
GCCGAACTCCTGCGCCACGCCGAAATCGAGGCATATCGCCTTGGCGTGGCCGATGTGGAGGTAGCCGTTGGGCTCGGGCGGGAAGCGCGTCACCACACGACCGGCGTTGGTGTTGGCCTTGACATCGGCCGTGACGATCTGGCGAACGAAATCCAGAGCAGATTCGGTTTCGGCGGTGGTCATGCTTGGGACTTGTTGACTCGTTCTTCGCGACAGGCCAAACATCGAACGATTCGATTCACGACGGCCTCACGCCCCAGGATAGCGAGCGTATCGAAAATCGCGGGACTGATCGTTCCGCCGCTGACCGCAATGCGCAGGGGCTGGGCTACTTTGCCAAGCTTGCCGTTGGCATGTTCTTGGGAATAATTGTCCACAACACGCTCAATTGATTCCTTTGTCCAATTGGTCAGATCAGTCAGCAATGGCTTGATTGCCGCTAAATGGTCGTACCCACTGGGGTCGCCGTTGCACAACGCCTTCTGCACGGCTTTCGTTTGCTCGTACTCAATCGCATCGTCCGCCATGCTAAAGAACTGTGACGATCGCACCGTATCGTCGAGCGTCTTGGATCGACGCTGGTTGGCGGCCGCGAGCATGTCAAACTGATGACCGCTGAGTTGGCTTACAAAATCGTGGTGATAGGCGCTAAGGTGAGCATGCCATCGGTCGCGGAACTCCTGAGGCGACATCGCCTGGATCGCGTCGAGGTTGAACGCGAGCAGTTTCTCTCGGTCGAACTTGGCGTGTGATTTGATCACTCGATCAAGATCAAAGTGCGTCACGAGAAATCCTCGATCGAATTTCTCGATATCGTTGCCCGGCGACCAACCCAACAATGCGAGGTAGTTGATCAGCACTTCAGGCAGATAACCGGAGAGCCTAAAATCCTGCACGTCGACCTCTGGTAGATCAACACCGAGGTCGTCGGCGATCAAATGGGCGATGCCCGGCTCGTCGGTCTCACCGTCAAGGAAACTCCGAAAATCGGTCGGTGAGTAGAGATGCTTTACTTCTTGATAGAGGTGGAGGTGCCGCTGATGACTATCCGGTACGGAAGCCCCCATCTTCATGTCGAAACTGGTCAAGTGCGATAGCCACGCCTCAGCATCCTCAGCCGACTTTGACTCTAAGATACCCACCGCAGCCTTGCGCGCGACCTTTGCTTTCTCGCGTTTGGACATCTTCGATCCGTCGGGATTGAAGATGAGCGAGAGATGCGCGAACACAGGCCGGCGAAAACCAAGCGCATCTTGAAGCAGCACATGCTTGGCCGTGTTGTTCAGATGCTCCTGTCCACGGATGATGTGCGTGATGTTCATCAACTCATCGTCGATGACCACGGCAAAGTGATACGTCGGATAGCCATCGGCCTTAAGGATGACGAAATCGTCCAGCGCTTGTGGGTCGACCGTGACCTCACCGCGCACCTCGTCGCACACGACAATCGGCTCGTCATTCGGCAGCCTGAATCGGACGACGTGCGGGCGGCCTTCGTCCAAGTACTTTTGGATCGTCGCGTTATCGAGACGAAGCGCCGACCGGTCATAGCGATAGCCTCGCTTCTGACGCTTTGCATCGCTGCGCGCTGCTTCGAGTTCTTGTGGCGTTTCAAAGGCGCAATATGCCTTGCCTTCATCGATAAGTTGGTCAATGTACTTGTGATAGATATCCAGTCGTTTGGAGCAGAAGTACGGCCCTAAATCACCGCCGCCCATCCCATCGAACTCCGGCCCTTCGTCCCAGTCGATGTCAAGCCACCGTAGATCCTGCATTAGCGCCCGGCAGGCCGCGTCAGATGACCGTTTGCGGTCGGTGTCTTCAATGCGAAGAATGAACGAGCCGCCATGAGCCTTGGCGTACGCCCAACAAAACAGGGCCGTACGGGCGCCCCCGACGTGGAGCGGGCCCGAGGGGCTGGGCGCGAATCGCGTACGAACGACTGTCGGATTGGTCTGACTCATCAGGCCGAAAGGGTATCGTCCCCGCGCAGGGAAGTCGATGTCGGTTGCGATCGGAGTCTGTCCTCACGAGGGATCAGAAGGGTGCTTCGATTCAGTTGAACGCCTCCGGCGAAAGCGTGCGACGAGAAGACGAGCCGGTCCGGACAACGCGTAGCCAGTGAACGCCACCGCCAGTGTCTCCTCCAGAAACCATACAAGCAACGCTAAGGGAACAATCAGTCGAGCCGCATAGGCGAAGCTGCGCCGTCCGCGGACGAACCGGTTGGTGACGTGCACGTACGAGATGTTCGAGACCATCACGAGGCCGCAGATGAGCATGATCACAGGGATACCCAGCGCTGCACCGCGGACGAACGCCGGCGGAACGTGATCGCCGAACTTCGTCACGAGCAGATGTTGATGGAGGGCGATCAGTCCGGCCAGCGCCCCGGCCGCCCCAGGTGTAGGCAGTCCGTGGAACTGCTTGGTGCGCCCCCGGTCGTTGGTCGTGATCTCAAGGTTGAACCGGGCCAGGCGCATCGCTGCGCAACACACGTACACCGCTGCGGCCGCCCAGATGATCTTCCCGAGGACGTTGTCCGCCCCGGGTCCGATGATGAGCCCGCCGTCCGCGGTTTCGAGACTCACGAGGCGCAAGGTCAGGAACGCCGGCGCCACGCCGAACGTCACCATGTCCGCCAGCGAGTCGATCTGCGCACCGAGATCGGATTGGACTTGAACGAGTCGGGCGATCGAGCCGTCGATGGCGTCGAACAGCATACCGACGAAGATCAGGATCGCTGCCACCTCCAGCGGGGTCCAGTGCACGATCAAAAGTGTATTGGGGTCCTTGAGCGAATAGTGCATCGCGGCGAACCCGGCGACCAGATTGCCCAACGTGCACAGTGTCGGCACGACGGAGACCGGCGGCAGGTGACGGACGCCGCTACGGCGGGCGGTTCCGGGCGCGGCCGATGGTGCCGGCGGCTCGGCCTCGCGGCTCACAGGATCATCTGGGCGCGGCGTTTGTTTGCTCATGGCCGATGTCCGCCCCTGGCCGCGCCAACGGTATCAGGTGGGAACGCTTGCGGGGGAAACTTGGGGACGAACACGAGCATGCGGCGCTTCGGCGGACGGCTGTCGATGCGAAACAGCAGCTCGCCGAAGGTGGGGGGGGCGTCGGCTTTGGGGCCGACCTGCTTGGGATCACTCACCGGCCCATTCAGGGCGGCGGCCACCGGCTCTGCCGTCACGTCTTGCTGATCCGCCGGCCCGAACGACCAATCAATATCCGGCGATTCGAACAGCAGCGCGTAGCCGAATCCTACTTCGAGCTGAATCTGAAACGCGAAGGAGTGAAAGACCTCGCCTGTGACTCGGCGGTCAGTAACGAATCGGCGAAACGGCTCTCGCTGCGGCCGATCGAACTGCCCCAGAAGTTGCAACTGAAGTCTCGGCCCGTCTTCCATAGGGACCGTCCAGCTTCGAAACATCAAGCGAAACGTGCCGCGCGCGAACCGTCGTACGCGACCATCCACGGCAACAGCCATTCCTGCCGGCCCGATCGGATACTGCACCAGTTCTCGCCATCGGTAGACCTGACCATGCCAGGCTGTCGCATCCACCGATGCCCCGCCGAGCGAAGCAAGCAGCGACTCCAATTCGCCTGCCCGAATCCTGACCAAACGCAATCCATTGCGACGAAGCGAGGCGTCGGCTGAGGCATCGACAAGGGCGGGCTGTCCGAAACTCGCGATTGCAGCCGCGATGCGCGGACCGCGCTCCATAATGACCCAGTTCCGCACCTCCAACCCGTTGTCGGAGTTGAGCAATCGGCGGGCACCCGGGGCGACGCGCAGGTCCGGCGCTCCATCGCTCGCCGGGGACGGCCCCGCCCCCGGGACCACCGGCTCACAGGCAGTCAGTACACCCGCAGCGATCAGCAGCAGTATGCCCGCCGTATCACGCACCATCTGCCTCAAAGCCGTTGATGCGGTCGATCAACGATCGCAGGAGCCCATAGTCACGCCGAGTGTGGTGCAACGCCAACCGGGGCAACTCGAGGTGATCCTCTTCGGAATCCAAAGGGCCGCACTGCACGATTCGCCCGGAACGAACCAGCATGCTGTATTGATCGTTCAAGAGTTCGACCTGAGCATCCGTCAGGGGACGCGACAGGCGAAGGACGAGCTGCTCGTTGACATACCGGCTCGAGTGATACACGCGGTAGAACCTCAGCACATGTTCGGCCGCATCTTCGACCGAGGGAGCGATGTAGTAGATAGCGGTGTCCTCGGCATTGATCATCCCGTTGGCGAGCAGGTTCTTGCGAAGGTAGGTGTCCCAGTAGTTCCAGTACTCGCTGCCTTGAGCCTCCACCAGGACGATGGGCACAATGTTGGACTTGCCCGTCTGCACCAGCGTCAATGCCTCGAACGTCTCGTCCTGAGTGCCGAAGCCTCCCGGGAAGATCGCGATGGCGTCGGCATGACTGAGGAACATCAACTTGCGGGTGAAGAAGTACCGAAAGTTGATGAGTTTCGGATCGCCTTCGATGACTTCGTTGGCGGTGGTCTCAAAGGGTAGGCGGATGGAAAGACCAAAGCTCGCTTCGCGGCGGGGGCCTTCGTGCCCGGCCTTCATGATCCCGTCCCCGGCCCCGGTGATGGACATCCAACCGCGGCGGGCGATGGCCGCGCTGAAGCTCCTCGCGGCGAGGTAGTTGGGGTGATCCTCGGGCGTTCGGGC
>JAZFYE010000239.1:0-24620 GCA_036475395.1 Phycisphaerales bacterium | reverse complement strand
CTCATTATGGGCAACTACGGCAGCCGACTGGCGATGAGCAAACGAACTGCCGACACCATCGAAACCTTCTGGGAGTCCATTGACTTCATCGTCAATTCGCTCGTGTTCCTGTTGATCGGGATCGAGCTGCAATTCATCGAAGGCGGCGTGCAGCGACTGATCGAGCCGACGGTTCTGCTTGCAATCGTCTGCACGTTCGCCGCAAGCCTCGTCGCGCGGGCGGTGATGGTGTATCCAATCGCTTATACCTTCGGCCGACATTGGCCCAGCGGTTGGAAGCACGTCGTGCTGTGGGCGGGACTCAAAGGGGCGATCCCTCTTGCGCTGGTGTTGGGCTTGCCCGAATCACCGTTGCGCGATTTTCTCATTCCCGTGATCTTCGGCGTCGTGCTCGTCAGTTTGCTGTTGCAAGGATTGACCATGCCGACGTTGATTCGCATCACGGGCGTTTCGGGCCAAGACGACAACGCGACTTCGTAGCTCCGCATGTATATGCGGGGGCGAATCGGTCTCAAGACCGATTCTCTTGTACGCTGCCCGCAGGCATTCACCAGCGGCTATGAGAGACTACGATCTCACGATCATGACCGACGCTGCCGTGCGCGACATCCAGTTCATCATCCTCGGCTCGGGGACCTCGGCCGGGGTGCCCGTCATCGGCTGCGATTGCGCTGTGTGCACCTCTGACGACCCGCGCGACCGGCGCACCCGACCCGCCGCCTGTGTTCGATTCACCGATCCCTGCGGCGAGCCGCGCATCGTTCTCATCGATACATCCCCCGATCTGCGCGAGCAAGTGCTGCGGCACAAGCTCTCGCGCTGCGACGGCATCATCTATACCCACAATCACGTCGATCACACCTTCGGGTTGGACGACGTGCGCCGCTTCAACGCGGTCATGGAAAAACCGATCACCGTGTACGCTGAGCCGCACACCTTCGAGCATCTACACCGTGTGTATCGCCACATCTTCGAGAGAGAAAAGAACATCAACGATTCCTTCGTGGCGACACTGATCCCCCAGGTGATCGGCCCGGAGAGGTCGCTTGATCTGCACGGCGTGCGGTGGACGCCGCTGCGGCTGTTGCACGGGCGGCTGCCTATCCTGGGATTCCGCATCGAAGCGTTGGATCGCCGCGGTCAGCGCGCAGACGTTCAGCCGAGCCCCCTGCCGCTCGCCTATTGCACGGACGTTTCGAGTGTTCCGCCGGAGACCTGGCCGAAGCTCACGGGTTTGCGCACGCTGATCCTGGACATGCTGCGCTACCGGAAACACCCAACCCATATGAGTGTCGATGAGGCGATCGAGACGGCCGAGCGCATCGACGCCCAGCAGACGTTCTTCATCCACATGACCCACGATATTTCCCATGCCGACCTCGATCCGAAGCTGCCGGAGCGCATGGCCCTGTCCTACGACGGGCTCGTGCTTGACTGAGCGCTTCTTCCGCCCAGCGAGCCGTCCCGATTCGATCGGGATCGCCGAGCCCGGCCCCCCCCGGAAGCGGCCCACCTTGTCTCCCCTGCAACACCTCTTGGACGCCGTCGGCTTCCTCGCTACACTACCCGCCCCATGGCCCAGATCAGAGTAATCCGCAGGCGCATCACCGCCGTTGGCACCATCGAGCGCATCACCAAGACGATGCAGATGGTCGCCACCGTGAAGTTCACCACCGCGGTGCAGCGGGCCAAGGCCGCCCAGCCCTATTCACGGAAAGTGCAGCAACTCGTGGGCGAGGTTGTCGCCGCCGCGGGCGATCTCCAGCACCCGCTGGTGGACGGCCCGGCCGATTCGCCCAAACACGAGCTCCTGCTCGTCATCAGCTCCGACCGCGGATTCTGCGGCGCGTTCAACGCCAACGTATTGCGGAAGGCGATGGCCCACGTCCGCCAGCTCAAACAGCGCAGCATCAGCCTTGATCTGGAAACCTCGGGCAGGAAGGCCGTGGGCTTTTTCCGGTTCCAGCGGATCCCCATCTCGCAGCGCCATACCGTCGGTGATAAACCGCGCTACGAACAGATCGACCAACTGGCGCATCGCTATATCCTCGAGTTCAGCGAAGGCAAGTACGACGCCATCCGCGTCGCCTACATGCGGTTCATCACAAATGCCCGGCAGGTGCCGGAGCTTGTGCAGCTTCTGCCGCTCAAGCCGGACGAACCCGAGTCGGCCGAAGCGCCGTCCGCTGAGGCGCTGTATGACTTCAGCCCGTCAAGCGATGAGATACTGAACGACCTGCTGCCGCTGACGGTGAAGACCGCGCTGTATCAGGCTTTTCTCGACGCTGCCGTCAGCGAGCAGATCATGCGCATGGTGGCTATGAAAGCCGCCACCGAGAACGCCGGTGACGTCCGCAAGACGTTGCGACGCACATACAATCGCGCTCGCCAGGCGAAAATCACCACCGAGCTGATGGAAGTGATCAGCGGCGCGGCGGCGCTGGAGTGAACACGATACCCACGGATTGGTATTCGTGGGCGTCGGGGGATGTGTGTTTACGAGACCCCGTCTTGCTGGGCCATCATGCGGATCATGTCCAGGCATCGGCAGGCGTAGCCCATCTCGTTGTCGTACCAAGAGATGACCTTGAAAAAGCGATCCGACAATTCGATGGCAGCGCCGGCATCGTAAATGCTCGAATGCGGGTCGCCGATGAAATCACTGGAGACGACCGCCTCCTCGGTGTACGCGAGCACGCCCTGCATCGGACCTTCGGCTGCGGCTCGCATCGCGGCGTTGATGTCCGCTAGGCTCGTCGGTTTTTCGGTGCGGAAAGTCAGATCGACGCACGAAACGTCAATCACCGGCACGCGGAACGCCATGCCCGTGAGCTTGCCTTTCAGCTCGGGGACGCACAGTCCGACGGCCTTGGCCGCGCCGGTGCTGGCGGGGATGATGTTGGCGTAGGCGTTACGCCCGCCGCGCCAATCCTTGCGCGAAGGACCGTCCTGCGTGGGCTGCGTGGCCGTCACCGCGTGGATGGTGGTCATCAAGCCTTCTTCGAGGCCGAATGAGTCGTTGATGACCTTCGCCACGGGCGCCAGGCAATTGGTCGTACATGACGCGTTGGAGATAACGGTGTCGGTCGCGGGGTTGTACTTGTCGTGATTGACTTTGTAGGCGAAGGTGGGGATTTGGTCGGGGGACTTCGACGGCGCGGAAATAAGGACGCGCTTCGCCCCGGCGGTGAGGTGCTTGCTCGCGCCGTCATAGTTCGTGAACAGGCCGGTGGATTCGAGCACGTAATCGACGCCGAGCTCGCGCCAGGGCAGCTCGGCCGGGTCCTTGACGCTGAGGCATCTGGTTAGCGTGCCGCCGCAGGTGAATCCAGCGGACTCGACGGCGACCGGCCAATCGAACCGCCCGTGCGTGGAGTCGTATCGCAGCAGATAGGCCAGGCCGTCCGCGGGCACGAGGTCGTTGACGGCGGGAAACTCTATGCCGCCCTGCTGGATGCCGGCCCGAAAGACGAGCCGGCCGATGCGTCCGAAACCGTTGATGCCCACTTTGATCGCCATGCAATGCCTCTCCTGAATCGGCTTGAATGGCCAGCGTAGAGCCCGCAGGCGGGTCAGGCAAGTGGAGTTCGGGGTCAGGATTGGGGGCTCGAGTCAGGAGTCAGGAGCTAGAAGTCAGGAGCCAGGAGTCAGGGCAAGAGGATCGGTCACAACTGCTCGTAGGCGGCGCGGCGATCGATTCGCCGGGCCAACTCGTTGGCGTAGTGCATGCCGAGTTCGTCTGCGTGCTGCCGCGCCCAGTCGCTGAGCTTCGTGCTTCCGGCCGGGGGCGAATCAACATAGAGCAAGTCATCCATCAAGCCGCGGATCTCTTGGCGGGTGATGATGACATCGCCTTTGATTCTGCCCAGCAGCCAACCGAGCGCGAAGCCCAGCGCCGGTGGCACGGGAACGATGAGCCTGCGCACGCCGATGGCCTGGGCGATTGTCTTGACCAATTCCCGGAACGTGAACGTTTCCGGTCCAATAGTGTCGATGATGACGTTCTGTGATTGCGCTGCCTGGTGCACGGCCAGATCGGCGAAGTCTTCAACGTACATGGGTTGCAAACGGTACCGGCCGTTGCCGAACACGCCGAAGATTGGCAGTTTGCGCAGCATCCACGCGATGTTGTTGATGAGGATGTCCTCGTGGCCGAAGAGAACGGCCGGGCGGAGAATCGCGTAGGAAAGGCCGCTTTCAATCAGCGCGCGTTCGAGTCGCGCCTTGCCGGCGAAGTATTCCAAAGGGGAATCGTCCGACGGATTGGTAATGCTGACGTGGACGATGCGCTTCACCTTGGCTTGTTTTGCCGCGTCAAACAGCGTGAGCGTATTGTCGACGGCATCGGCCTGCTTGAACAACTTGTGAGTGAATCGCACCCAATAGGTGTTGTAAAGAACATCAGCACCTTGGAGCGCGGCGACGAGCTTCGGCGGATCGTCGAAGTTGTAGGGATGCACCGCAACGCGCGAGCCGAAGGGATTCGTGCGCTGCGGTGAGTTGGTCAGTGTGCGCACCTCATGGCCGGCATCGAGTAGACGTTGTGCAATGTATTTGCCGGTGTACCCGAAGGCGCCGGTGACGACGTGGGGGTGCGGCGAAGTCATTGCCCCGTCCACGGCACGTCGGGAACGCCGGCTTGCTTGTTGGCTCGGCGGGCCATGGCGAACAATAGATCGCTGATGCGGTTCAGATAAATGCGCAACTGCTCGTTCACCGGCCCGACACGAGCCAGGGCGATGACCTCGCGCTCCGCCCGACGGCAGATCGTTCGGGCCAGGTGCAGCCGTGCGGCGAGTTCTGTTCCACCGGGCAGGACAAAGCACTTCATGGGTTCGTTCTCAGCGTCGATCTGGTCGATCCACGCCTCGACTTGCGTCACGTCGTCGCTGTCAATTCGCGTGATCTTGTCTTCGTGCTTGGACCCGATCGGGGCGGCCAAGTCGGCCCCGATATCAAACAACCGGCTCTGAAGCTCGCCCAACACCCTCAGCAGGTGCGATTCGTATTCGTCGTTCGTCCCGCAAGCCGCGACCGCCAGACCGACGCAAGCATTAAGCTCATCGACAGTTCCGTAGGCGGCCACCCGTGGGTGATCCTTGCTCACGCGATCGCCGCCGAATAGCCCGGTCGTGCCGTCGTCACCGGTGCGCGTGTAGAGATTCATCTCCAATAGCGTACCCGGCCGGTGTAACGCCTCCCACCCGAGGGTGGTATGAAGAGGGAGGAATCGCCCATGCGGTATCCAAACGCCTGGATCGTGCGTCTGTGGAATATGGAACTCGGCCGGGGCGGTTTGTTTGAGAATGACCTTCCCTTCGAACCTAATCTTAGGAGGATCCACCATGATTCGACGAATGTTGATGGGACTCACGGCCGTTGCCTTTGCGGTTATGACAACCGGGTGCCTGGTCGTCACCGGCAGCTCGTATCACGAGAGCGGTGTCAAAGTCACGCCGACCACGCTCGATCGACTTGAGCGGGGAACGACCACAGAGGCGTGGGTGATCGCCGCACTGGGCGAGCCAACCGAGCGGACGGAAGTGAAGGGGCAGCCCAACGTCGCGATTCTCAGGTACGAGCATCGGACAACCGAGCACTCCGGTGGAACCGTGCTGTTCATCTTCGCGGGCGGCAAGGACGAATCACATATCTCAACCGCCTACATCGAAGTGACCGACGGCATCGTAACGGACTATTGGACCGAGTAGACAAACCCAATGGCGCGGGTGAATGGATGACGCCCACGGATACCAGTCCGTGGGTTTCTTCATCATCCTAAAGAAACGGTACGCACAGCGGACCCTACAGACGACCCTCCTACGCCAACTCCGGGAACGTGTCGCGCACGATCTTGACCAAGTCCTTGACGTGACTGATCGACTCGTTCATCAGCGCGCGTTCATCCTCATCGAAGTCAATCTCGATGACCCTCTCCACGCCGTTGGCGCCGAGCACGCACGGCACGCCGACGAAGTACCCGCCCACGCCGTACTCTGTATCACAATACCCGGCGCAGGGCAAAATACGTTTCTTATCCTTGACGATCGCCTCCGCCATCATTACCGAGCCCGAAGCCGGCGCGTAGTAGGCGCTGGTGCCCATAAGTTTGACGATCTCGCCGCCGCCTGCCTTAGCGCGATCGACGCACGCGGTGATCTTGTCTTGCGAAAGTAACTGCGTCACGGGAATCCCGTGCACGGAGGTATATCGCGGCAACGGCACCATGTCGTCGCCGTGCCCGCCCAAGAGTAGCGCTTGAATATCCTCCACCGAGCAGCCCAATTCCATCGCGATGAACGTGCGAAAACGCGCGACGTCCAAACAACCCGCTTGCCCAACGATTCTATTTGTCGCAAAGCCCGACGCCTTCCACGCGGTGTAGACCATCGCATCCAGTGGGTTGGAAACAACGATCATCACCGCCTCCGGCGAATGCGCCGCCACCTGCTCCGCCACGGACTTGACAATCTTCACGTTCGTCTGAATCAGATCGTCGCGGCTCATCCCGGGCTTGCGCGGCAGACCGGCCGTAACAATCACCACCTCCGAGCCGGCGGTGTCGGCGTAGTCGGTCGTCCCGGTGATATTCGCATCAAACCGCTCAATGGGCGAGCACTGCGCCAAATCGAGCATCTTGCCTTTGACCATCCCCTCCGCTTTTGGAATATCCAGCACAACCACATCGCCCAGTTCCTTGCTGGCCGCCCACAAAGCGCAACTGGCCCCGACGTTCCCGCCGCCGATGACTGAAATCTTCGGACGTCGCATGACGAGCAACTCCTTTCTAGATAACTGCCTCTCCCCATCGATCGGGTCGGCCATGATACGTCCAAGCACACAAACAGCAACGCCCCCGGAATCAGCGTGATGGGCATCGGCCGGGGTTGGTTATGATCTGATGATCCGCCTCATCCTCGCAGGAGATTCTCATGCGTCGAGTTGTCCTACTGATCGCGCTGGTCCTCCCCGGCTACGGCTTGCCGCTTCGCGCTGCCGAACAATCGAACGTTCTACCAACCAAAAAGGTCCTGATCCTCGGCGTCGATGGGCTACGACCGGATGCGCTGATCGCGGCCAACACACCCAATGTCGATCGACTTCTCGAAAACGGCTGCTTCAGCGGCGAAGCACAAACCGGCCAATACACCGTCAGCGGGCCCGGTTGGAGCAGCTTGTTCACCGGCGTGTGGTGGTCCAAGCACGGCGTCACCGACAACTCCTTTGAGAATCGAAACTACGTGCGATATCCGCATTTCTTTACGCGCGTCAAAGAAGCACGCCCCGATCTTGTGACCGCATCATTCGTCACGTGGATGCCGCTGGACCAATATCTCATAACCGATGATAACGCTGACTTTCGATTTGCGCTTGATTATGAAGACGATGGCGACGCGAAGATGCTCATCGAAGCTCGGCGCGTAATTGTAAACGAAGATCCGGATCTCGTTTTCTTCTACTTCGCTGATGCTGATGTCGCCGGGCACAACTATGGTTTTCACCCCGACCAACCCAAATACCTCGCGGAAATTGAGCAAATCGATACGCAGATCGGTCATCTGCTGGACGCGATCCATCATCGCCCCAACTACCTCAACGAAGATTGGCTCATTCTGCTCAGCACCGATCACGGCGGAACGCTCGATGGCGCGCATGGTCGTGATGAACCCAAGCACCGCAACATCCCCTACCTCGCTAGCGGCTCCTCCGCTGCGCGCGGGACGATCTTCCCAACCCCGAACCTTGTCGACATCCCTGTTACCGCGATGGTGCATCTTGGTATCGATATCAACCCCGCTTGGGCTCTTGACGGCAAACCAAGCGGTTTACGATCGCCAACACGACTCGGCATCAATCTCATTTTCAACGGCGATGCCGAGTACAGCACCGGCGCAAAAACTGGATCGATCAACCACGGCGTACCGGGTTGGATCGACACAGGCAACATGACGGTGATCGAATACGGCTCGCCCGATGGTTATCCCACAAATGATTCGTCGGGACCCAACCATCGTGGTCGCAATTTCTTTGCCGGCTCATCCGATCGTGATTGTCGAATCACACAAACGCTCTCCGTTGCCGACCTCGCCGATTTGATTGACGACTCAGGCCTCGAGTGTGTTTTGTCCGGCTGGCTCGGTGGCTTTGGCGAGCAGCGCGACATGGCCACGTTCTCAGCGGCGTTTCTTGACGATAAACTCACCGAGCTCGCCGCGGTCCGGATCGGGCCGGTCACGCTTGAGGATCGTCACTCCAGTCTTGGCGGCAAAGGTGAACCATTGACCGGCCTTTTGAAGCGTCAAGCCAACATCCAACTGCCCCAAGGCACACGACGGATCAGACTAACACTCGAAGCTGAAGTGGGAAGCGGCGCGAATGATGGCTACGCGGACAATCTGTCGCTCGTTTTGACGCCGATTATTACCGAGTCGCCCCCTGGTGCTGACATTGATCCTTTCTACAAGAAGTACACGAGCGCCCGCGGCTTGCCCATTATCTCCTCCGGCGAAGTGCCCGACCGCGCGTTGATCGTCGCGGCTGATGTCGTGAGTCGAATGTTGTCCAAGCGCCCGGATGTTGCCGAAGCGCTGGCCAAACTCAACGTGCGCGTCGCTGTGATGGCTCGATCCGAGTTGACCACTGACATTCCCGAGCACAGCGATCTTGATCCCAAGGACTATTGGGACAAGCGTGCCCGCGGTCTCGGCGCGACGATCGCTCGGCCCGTCTGTAGTTGTGCTGAGGAAAACCTGCTGGGCTATCCCGACGATCGTTACCACGGCGAGTCGATTCTCATTCACGAATTCGCCCACACCGTGCATCTGGGCCTCACGCAAGTCGAACCCGATTTCGACGTGTCGCTCAAGGCGTTGTACGACACTGCGATGAGCGACGGACTGTGGGATCAAACCTACGCGGCGACGAACCCATCGGAATACTGGGCCGAGGGCGTGCAGTCCTGGTTCGATTCAAATCGTGAATCCCAAACACCCAACGGCATCCACAACCACGTCAACACCCGCGAGGAACTCATCGCCTACGACCCTGATCTCGCCGCGCTCATCGCGACGGTGTTCGATGATTGGCGGTGGGAGCGGCTGCAGCCTTAGGCGCGATTCGATGCCACCGGTATGGCGGCGCGAATCAATACTTCCGCGGCGCTGCGGGCGCGCTGGGTGATGTTGCAATCGCCGGTGACCTGAACCGTCACCACCGAGCCATCCATAAGCACGCCAAGCTGCTCGGCCAGCTCGTCGGGGTTCTCAAGGTCCGCCGCTTCGGTCAACTGGCGAATGTAGTTCAGCAGCAGGCGTTTGTGCTCGGCCGCCGCTTGATGAATTGGATCGTCATGCCCAGCGAATTCTGCCGAGGCATTGATGAAGGTGCAGCCGGAGAACCCCTTGCTGGAACACCATTCACCAAGAACGTCGAACATGACCAGCAGCCGTTCGACCGGGTCTGATGTCTTGCGCTCGACATCTTGCATGAACGAATTTCGGAACCGCTCATCGCGCAGGCGAAGCGCGGCCAGGATCAACTCGTCCTTGGACTTGAAGTGGTTATAAAGGGTCATCTTCGCCACACCTGATTCGGCCAGGATCCGGTCGATGCCGGTGGCGTGGAACCCCTCGCGGCTAAACAGCTCCAGGGCGGTCTCGACCAGTTGCTCTCGCTTGCTTGCTGCCATTCGTGAGTAATCCTTTCGCTAACACTATACAAACCATTCTGTTCTTTTTCAAGTCCATCGGACGGAATCTGAGGAAGATCCAGTGGGCTCGGACTGGTCTAAAACCGCGATAAATCGTCAGAAATGCAGTTTTTTCTCTCAGCTGAGCGTTCTTGGCCACCTGAGGTACCATTCGCCGGGTCGAAAAATTCTTCGGAATATTTCGGGATCGACTTGAAATAGAACGACTAGTCTGTATAGTTCATGCAGTGAACCACGGAAACGACCTGCCGGAACTCACCCGGCCCAACTGAAAGGAAAAGACCATGCCACGCATCCAACCAATTGAACTCAACAAGGCCCAGCCCAAAGCCAAGGCATTACTCGAGGGCGTACACAAGTCCCTGGGCATCACGCCTAACATCATGCGCACCATGGCTCAGTCGCCGGCCACGCTCGAAGCCTATCTCGGCTTCGGCAAGGCGCTCAGCGGTGCGAGTATCAGCCCGCAACTTCGTGAGCAGATCGCTCTGACCGTTGCCGGCGAGAACTCCTGCGGCTACTGCGCCTCGGCCCACACCGCGATTGGCACGAAGCTCGGCGTAGACACCGACGAGCTGGCGGCCAATCTCAAGGGCCTCAGCCGCAACCCCAAGACCGAAGCGGCGCTTGAGTTCGCACGGCAAATCGTCGTCGAGCGCGGCTGGGTCAGTGATGACGACCTTCAGCGCGTCCGCGAGGCCGGCTACACCGAAGGTGAGATCACCGAAATCGTCGCCGCTGTGGCGCAGAACATCTTCTCAAACTACTTCAACCACATCGCGGACCCCGATGTGGACTTCCCACGAGTGGAAGTTCCCGAACATCAAACAGCCTGAGGTCTCCTCCTTGGGTCCGTGGAGCCTGACCGGCTCCTCGGGCTCTTTCTCGTCTCGAACTGAACATGTATTCAAACACATAAGGAGTTGAACAATGAGTAATACAAATTCACCAAGAACTGTCATCGTGACCGGGGCCGGCAGCGGAATCGGATTCGCCGTGGCCAAGGCCTTCCTCGATCGCGGCGACAATGTCGTACTTAATGGGCGCACCGAATCGAAGCTGCGCGATGCTGCCGAAAAGCTCGGGCATGCGGATCAAATCGCCATTGCACCGGGCGACGTCACACAAGCCGAGACCGGCCAACAGCTGGTCGATATCGCCGTCGAACGGTTCGGCCGAGTCGATGTGCTTTTCAATAACGCCGGCATATTCGAGGCGAAGCCGTTCACGGACTACAGCGCCGATGAGCTGGACGGTTATCTCGGTTATCTCCGCGGCAGTTTTCTGATATCGCAAGCGGTGGTGCGCCGGATGCGCCAAGACGGCGGCGGGGCGATCATCAATAACACCACGATCCTTGCCTTCAACGGCGTCAAGGAGCTTCCCTCCAGCGCGCCGGTTGCGGCCAAGGGAGGACTCAACGCGATCACTACGAGTTTGGCCATTGAATTGGCATCGGACAACATTCGCGTGAATGCGGTCGCGCCGGGGATCGTTCCCACGCCGCTGTATGGCGAGTTGAACGATGAACAGCGCACGGCGCTTCATGCCATGCAACCGTTGGGGCGCTACGGCACCGTCAACGATATCGCCGACGCTGTGCTGTACCTCGCCGATGCGTCGTGGGTAACCGGCGTGATTCTGCCGGTGGACGGCGGCGTTGCAGCCGGAGGCGATGGAAGAGCCGGTGTCGCCGCGTAAGAACTGAACGCACGTAACTCGCCGGTCGACGGCACTGATTCCGTACCTGAATACACACAAAGGAGTGAACCAATGAAGTCTTCAGTCAACACAATCGCGAATCTTAGTCTTGTCGTCTCGATTGCGATTCTCGTGTCTGTGCCACTTTCCCGGCACGTCGTGCAGGCAGCGCCGACCATGCCGGTCGCGGAGAACCAAGATCGCAGTACAAGCTCGCACCGCCAGGTCTTGCACCGCTCGATCGAAATCGACGGCCTGGACATCTTTTACCGCGAAGCCGGGCCCGCCGATGCGCCGACGATCCTGTTGCTCCACGGTTTCCCGACGTCGTCACACATGTTCCGCAACCTCATACCGGCCCTTGCCGACGAGTTCCACCTTATCGCGCCGGACTACCCGGGTTATGGCAACAGTTCGATGCCGAGCCTTGACGAATTCGATTATTCGTTCGATCACTTCGCCAAGATCATTGACAAGTTCACGGACAAGCTTGGTCTCGACAAGTACAGCCTCTACTTGATGGACTACGGCGCACCGGTTGGATTTCGGCTGGCCGCAGCCCATCCCGAGCGCATCGAGTCGCTCATCATCCAGAACGGCAACGCCTACGTCGAGGGGATCGACAATGATTTCTGGGAGCCCATCAAGGAATACTGGAGAGATCGCTCGGCCGTCAACAAGGGACTCGACAATGAGTGGTGGGAGAACGTGAAGGCCGCTTACAAGAAGCCGAACATGTCAAACGAAGAAGCGCTGCGCTTCCTTGTGACACTGGGCGCAACGCAGTGGCAGTACACCAACGGCGTTCGTAACGAGGAGACGATCAGCCCCGACAATTGGCACGTTACCCAGAGATTGCTGGATCGACCAGGAAATGCGGAAATTCAACTTCAACTGTTCTACGACTACGGCAGCAATCCCCCGCTCTACTCCAGCTGGCAAGCCTATTTTCGCCAGCACCAGCCGCCGACCCTGATCGTCTGGGGCGCGAATGACGAAATCTTCCCAGCCGAGGGCGCACATCCATATAAGCGTGATCTAAAGGATTTGGAGTTTCACCTACTGGATACCGGGCACTTTGCGCTGGAAGAAGACGGCCAGGAGATCGCTGAATTGATGCGATCGTTCCTGCGGCGCCGCGTATCGGCAGCAGACTGAACCGAACATCGGTGGACATCCGCCGCACTCGGCCGTCTGGCTGGGTGCGAGCGGGCCATCGATGGTTATGAAATTTCGTGAATTTGAGGTCAGAACCATGCAACGAGTAGCGCACCAATTTGTCAGCGACGTCGCCTTTACATCCACGGTCAAGGATGTGCAGAGCCGACTCGGATCTCGCAACGGATACGCCAACATGGAGCGCGGCCGGGGTTGGGCGGACACGATCACGGACGATCTACGTGACTTCATCGCCCAACGAGATTCGTTCTATCTCGGCACTGCCAGCGCCGACGGTCAGCCGTACATTCAACATCGCGGCGGGCCGCCTGGGTTTCTCAAAGTGCTCGATGATCAGACGCTCGCGTTCGCGGATTTCAGTGGCAACCGACAATACATCTCCCTCGGCAACCTGAGCGAAAACAATCAAGCGTTCATCTTCCTCATAGACTACGCCAATCAGCGCCGCGTCAAGATCTGGGGCACGGCTGAAGTGGTCGAAGACGATCCGAGGCTGCTGGAGCGCCTGGCCGATCCTGAATATGCGGGACACCCACAGCGCGCGTTCGTGTTCCACGTCGAGGCGTGGGACGTCAACTGCCCGCAACACATCACCCAGCGTTTCACGCGCGAAGAGATTTCAGCGGAAGTAGAGCAACTTCAGAGTCGAATCGACGCGCTGGAAGCGGAGAATCAGGGCCTCCGCCAAACACAACACCAACCTCCAACCAAAAAGGAGCTTCATCATGGCTCATGAGAATGTACGAGAGTTTACGGATGACAACTTCAAGACCGAGGCGATCGAGGCTGACCAGCCGGTGCTTGTGGATTTCTGGGCCGAATGGTGCCAGCCGTGCCGGATGATCGCTCCCACGATCGAGGCGCTGGCCGACGAATATGCCGGTCGCGTCAAGGTCGGCAAGGTCGATACCGATGCCAACCGCGGCATCTCAGTCGAACTTGGCATCAGCTCGATTCCCACCGTGATACTTTTCAAGGACGGGCAGATTGTGCGCAAGTTCGTCGGCCTGACCGCCAAGAACGATTTCGTCGCCGAGCTTGACAAGGCCGTGGCGTGAGGCTTGCCGGTTGGCAAGGAAATTTCCCCGGGTACTGAGCTGCGTTCCGTGAACGCGGTGCATCGAGCAAGTTTCGACCGACGTCCCGTTCAATACCGTCTCCATCAGCCGCCACCGCCGCGCCGGTGGTCGCTGTGGTATGCTGCCCACACGTCCGACGGCAGGTGGTGCCGCAAACAAGGAGCCCGTGGTGACGGTATCTCGAGTTCGCGCGATCAAGGTTCCGCCATATTCGGTCCATTCCGAGAAGGTCGTGCTCGGGTCGATGATCGCCGAGCCGGCGCTCATCGCGAGCATTCGCCGGATCATCCCCGGCGGAGAGTCGTTCTTTCGTCCCGAGCACGGGCGGATTTTCGATGCGGTGATCCAGATACACCGGCGGCACAAGCCGGCGACGACCAAGGAGTTGTTGCACGCATTGCAAGCGCACGGATTTGGGGAACAACTGGGCGGTGAATCGCTGTTGCGTGAGTTGGCGCGGGAGAACGCCGATCCTGCCGCCGCGGCCGATCAGGCCCACATCGTCGCCAACAAGGAGAAGATGCGCCGGCTCATCGACGCCATCTCGGACTCTTTGCACGACGCCTACTACAGCCACGACAACTATGAAGCCGTGCTGGAGCGCACCCAAGGCCGGCTGCGCGCATTGAAGACGAACGGGGACTGAAGTCCCTGCCGCTGCCTCCTAGCGCGGATAAGCCTGTATGCTGCGCGCCAACTCCGGCAGACGCAGTTCGTTGAGCGTCCGCCGGCCGAAGGTCCAGAGGTATAGCGTCCTGCCGTCGGCGCTCGATGTAATGAGGATGTCCTCAGCATCGACGGTCAGGGCCGGGCCGATGAGCCCCGCTTGGCCGTAGGCGGCTGGTGTCAGCGATTCACCGCCGGCCAGCTCGTAGAGGGCGCCGCCGATGTAAAACAAAGCGACGATGAACGCCGCCGCCAGCACTTTCCACAGTCGATCGGTCTTCATAGGGGGTCTCCTGGCCTTTTCGATGGTGAGTCCGGTCGCCAATCAAAGACGCCGACCAGCCGCTGACATTCCATGATTTACGGCAAGAGTACAATGCGGGGGGCGTTGATCCTCAGTGATTTGCTAATACTCAAGGAGCGCCACTGTATGCGAAGCGGGATTCTCATACTCGCCGTGGGCGGGATCAGCCTGGCGGTGGTCGGTTGTGAGGCGCCGCCTCAGGCTTCGAGCACGGACGACGAGGCGGCCAGGCTCGTCGTCGATCGCTCGACCAAGCTGGGACAACTGGCCTGGCTCGCCGGCGCCTGGATCAACAACGACGGCCGGCAGATCAGCGAGGAACACTGGACGCTTCCGGCGGGGGGAACGATGCTCGGCGTCAACCGAACAATCATCGATGGAGAGACCGTCGCCTTCGAGTTTCTACGCATAGAGGAAACGCCGCAGGGGATCGTGTACTACGCCAGTCCGGGCGGGCGCTACCCCCCGACAGCGTTTGGTTTGCTTCAACTCGAGGGCCAGCGTGCGGTATTTTCCACTGCTGACCACGACTTCCCAACGCGAATCCGGTACCACCGACAGGGGAACCGGCTCTTTGGCGCAATTGAAGGCGAAGAAGACGGCGAGATGAAGACCAGCGAATGGTCGTGGCGACTCGCCCGCCCTTGAACGTGAACCGCTAACAAAGTCCCAGTGCGCGTTGCCGATCTCCCCGAGCCAACCGTCCGTAGATGCTCAAGCCGCTCGCCGGCTTCTTCTGGATGCGCAGGGGTTGTGCTCGAATCATTCCAAGAGGGTATCGTTCTCGGCCTTGATGAAGCTGATCGATCACATGGGTTACGTGCAGATCGATTCGATCAATGTCCTGGAGCGAGCCCATCATCTGACATTGTTCGCGCGACGCTCTGGGTACGATCGCAAGGCGCTCACGCAGCTCCTTGAGAAGCGCCGAAGCGTCTTTGAGCATTGGACACACGATGCATCCATCATCCCCAGCCGGTGGTTTCGTCATTGGCGTTTGCGTTTTCCGCGGGCCGAGAAGCGCATCCGCTCCAGTGCATGGTGGAAACAGCGTATGGGCAAGAGGTCCAATCAAACCATCAATCATGTGCTGAAGCGCATCGAACGCGACGGTCCTCTCATGGCGAAGGACTTCGAGCAGGTAAACAAGCGTGCAGCCGACCCGTGGTGGCAATGGAAGCCTGCAAAGATGGCGCTCGAATTCCTTTGGCATACCGGCCAACTCGCAGTCACCGCCCGGCGAAATTTCCACAAGGTCTACGACCTCACCGAGCGCGTGCTGCCGGCTGATGTGTTGGCGGAACCAATCCCGCCCAAAGGTGAACATATCGAATGGGCGTGTCGCACGGCGCTTGATCGCCTTGTCTTTGGGACACCAGGTGAGATCGCGGTCTTCCTCCGCGCGATCAGTCTCGCTGATGCGAAGAAGTGGTGCGAGAACGCGCTGACTAAAGGTCGTGTCAGCGAGGTTGTCGTTGAGTCGGCCGACGGATCGAAACCCCGTGGGGCGTATGCTGTGATTGATTGGCAGACGAGGTTGAGCAAATCAAAACCGCCGTCCGATGGGATCCGACTGCTGTGTCCTTTTGATCCTGTGCTTCGCGATCGCAAGCGCGCCAAGCGTCTGTTTGATTTCGACTACACCTTCGAGGGGTTTGTTTCTGCGGCCAAGCGAATCTACGGCTACTACGTGCTGGCGATTCTCCAAGGCGACCGATTGATCGGCCGACTCGATCCCAAACTCCATCGCGATCGGGGCGAACTTGAAATCAAAGGCGTGTGGTGGGAGCCCAAAGTGAAGGTCACCAAGGCTCGACGCAAGGAACTTGAAAACGCCGTCGAATCGCTGGCCCAGTTCGTCGGCGTCCGCGAGATCCGCTGGCCGAAGCCGTGAACCGGCGCTCGGTGTCGTATAATTGCGATGAAGGAGTGTGGCCATGGCCAAGGCACGAGCCGCAAGCAAAGTGGATGTGTATTACAAGAGTCTTGCGCCTAAGTTGGTGAAGTGTGCCGAGAAATTGAGAAAGACGATCTTCGAGGTCGAGCCGAACGCCACTGAGCAACTCAAGTGGAGTCAACCTTGTTATGGCAAGGTAAAGGACGTTTGCTACATCTCCGGAGCAAAGGATCACATCACGTTCGGATTCTTCCGCGGCACGGAGCTTGATGATCCGCACAGTAGACTGGAAGGCACCGGCAAAGGCATGCGCCACGTCAGGATCAAAGATCCCGGCAACGTCGATGGGCCGGTGAAGCAACTGATCAAGGATGCGTTTGCGATCGAGACAGCGGGGTGAATGATTGAACTGCGGAAGCATACAAAGGGGTGAGCATCTCTCTTTGTTGTAATCGTACCGGGTACGCCAGGTGGCAGAAGCGAAAGGGCTACAATAGAGAGATGCAACCGTGGAGTGATTGGGTCTTCTTATCAGCTGGCCTCGTACTCGCCGGCGCGGGATTGGGGATGCTCGGTTGGTCATTGCTCTGGGATCGATCGCGCGGCCGAAGGCGATGTCCAAAATGTTGGTACGAAATGGGCGGATCCCCGGGGCGAAGGTGCAGCGAGTGCGGATACGTTGCTAGATGGGAGAAGAGACTGTTCGCGACGCGCCGGCGATGGCGCGCGGTGTTGCTAGCATTCTTGCTGCTGGCGACTGCGTACGGCATGTTCGTGACGCCGCGTGTGAGGCGTAGCTTCATCGGCTGGCCCGGGATCATTCCAACATCGATCTTGGTCGCTGGAGTTCCGTTCGTCGATCCAGACGGGTCACTTTCATATGAACTGCAGACTCGTGCCGCCAGGAACGATCTCTGGGATTGGCAGAAGCGCTGGCTCACGCGCCGATGTTTGGCAATACTGAAGAGTGATAGCGAGTGCTCCCGCCGCACTCTTGTCGCGATTGACACCATTAGCCTTCTTGGACCTGGAGGGCAGCAAGCTTTGCCAGCACTCTTGCAGACAATTCAAGATGACGACGCAGTGCTGCGCAGGGCCGCTACTACGGCTATCGGAGTCGTAGGGGCGGATGATCGGTCAGTCCTCCAGGTGCTCATCGAACTGCTGGAGGATCCCGATGAGGAGGTGAGGACAGTGGCGGTTGTGGCAATCGAACGTCATGGCAGTAGTAAGTCGTCCCCGGCTGCGCTCTCTGCGCTTACGAGACGCCTTTCGGACGAATCAGAAGTGGTTCGCATTTACAGTGCGATCGCAATAGGCAAGATTGGTGCCGACTCGCAATTTGCTGTATCTGTTGTTGTGGACGCTGTAAGGAACGCAGATCGAAGCCTCAGAATCTCAGCTTTGCTAGCTCTCGCTGAACTCGAGCCCGATACGGAAGGTGTAATAACGGCTATTGCCAGTGCGCTGTTCGATGGAGATGGAAACGTGAGGCAACTGGCGACACAGTTACTTGCCAGACTTGGCACTGACGCCGCCCCTGCGGTGCCGGCTCTGATTGAGACGCTTGACGATGACCGCATGGATGTGCGAGCGTGGGCTGTGTATGCACTAGGCCAGATAGGGCCCAACGCCGAAGCAGCAATTCCGTACTTGGAAGCGATATTGGAGAGCCAGAATGTAGAGCTTCAGGACTTGGCGAAGGTGTCTCTAGACTCGATTCGACGGCGAGAGTAGGCATACCGGCAAGATGCCCGATCGAACTGTAAGTGACCTGCTCCCAGGAGTTTTGTTAGTCGGCCGCTCTGGAAGTTGAGCTATCGAAGCAGAGTCGTACTCCCAAAGCGCCGGGCGAGATTCGAACTCGCGACAATCTGCTTGGAAGGCAGACGTTCTGGCCGCTGAACTACCGGCCCGACGTTCAAACAACCGTCGTTACTGACTTTGAAGCAACAAACTCTTGCTGACCGCTGAAAGCTGACCGCTGAGAGCTGAACGCTTCTCTCAATCAGGCAGGTTGGATTCGAACCAACGGCCTCCGCATCCCGGGTGCGGCGCTCCGCCAAACTGAGCTACAGCCTGCCCCCGGAGAAAAGGTGACCGATGGGAGTCCAACCCGTATCGGGAGGATCACAACCTCCTGTGTTTGCGTTACACCACGGTCACAGTGGAGCAAGAGGGACTTGAACCCATCATCTTCTGGCGGCAAGCTGGAGGCTCTGCCGCTTGAGCTATCGCCCCCAAGTCTGAAGCAAACGACGACGGCACCCTCGCTCTCCCCGCTTTATGCCTTGATCCCACGATGCCATGGTGCCTTCTTCAGGGACACGGCCTCGTTGCGATAGCGATCAAGATCGGCTTGGAGTTTCGACCGCAGTTCATCGACATCCTGTGTCTTGGGCGCCTGCTCGAGAAGTCCAAGTGCTTCCTCGACGGCCTGGATGGCGAGGTCGTAGTGACCGGCCAGGTAGTGTGCGACGGCAAGATCGCGCAGCAGCGACGGCGTGCGCACTGGGGCAAGCTCCAGCCCTTGCTCGATATAAGGCAATGCAGCAGCTCCCTGTCCCAGCACCGCCATGAGTCTAGACAGTTCCTGGAGTGCACTCACCGAGCCGCTGCGAATTTCCGCATCTTGCGATTGCGTTTGCATGAGCGACGTATAGGTCTCCTGAGCGGCAAGGAGCTGGAGCTGGGCTTCGGCGTAATCGTTGATCTCGGCGAGCGCTGCCCCCAGCTTGAGCTGCGTTCGGGCGCGTTGGGTGGGCCAGCGAACGTCGTCGGGATCCTTCGCAACGAGTGCCTCGACGATTTTGATGGCCTGCTGATGTTGGTTGATGGCGTCGTGTGGGTCGCCAGTGGCCGCGGCCACATCGCCGAGGTGTTCATAGCTGCTGGCAAGCATGTGGCGATACAGTGTATTGGCGGGGAGCGCTTCGGAAAGCGAACGGATTACGGAGTTGAACTCGACGAAGGATGCGCGAGCCTTGTCCCAGTCACGAGTTTGGGCGAAGGCATTTCCGAGCAGCTCGTGGCCGGCGGCAAGATCACGCTTCGTGCGAGAGTTGTTCGGATTGTCTTCGGCTCGTTGGCGTGTCACTAGAACGAAGTGCTGAAGATGATCGATAGCAGCGGTCGCATTATTCAACGCGAGATAGGTTTGCGCGACGAAGTAGTGAGCCACGGCCAGATCGCGCTTTGCTCGGCCAGTATCCGGATCTGATTCGAGTAACCGCTCGCGAACGGCGACTGATTGCTTGTATCTCTCGAGCGCGCCTTGGTGGTCACCAGCGTCTGCGAACCGTCCTCCCACACGCAGGTAGATGCTGGAAAGGTCACGCTGCAACACGGGATCTTCGGGGTTGTCGGCGACAAGCTCCTCACGGATCGCCAAGGACCTGAAGTAATGTTGCTTCGCTTCTTCGCTTTTGCCGTCGCGTAAGAGCGCCTTGCCAAGCGCGCTGAGGATGATGCCGTAATCTCGTCTCCATCTGGGGTCCACGGTCACCAGCGATTGACGAATGCGCATCGCTTCTCGATAGGCAGCGACCGCGTCGGCAGAGGCGCCGGAAATGAGCAACATGTCACCGATGTGAATGTGGCTTGTGGAGACTTCCAGGCGAAGCGTTTGGTCTTCGGGCGACGCCGCGAGCAAGTCTCGTCTGAGGTCGAGTCCTTGTCGATAGTTCTCTAGTGCACCGGTTATGTCGCCGGTACTTGGGTTTCGTGTGCCGCCGCGTATCTCGCCGACACGGTCATAGGCGGAAGCCAATTCTCGCTTCAACTCATCATTCGCCTCGACTTCCTGAGCGAGCGCGTCGAGGTATTCAAGAGCAGTTGTGACGAGGAGTTGGCGTGCAGGTATGGAGCCGTCGAGTTTTACGATCGCATCATGAAAATCGAACATAAACGTGTTGGCGAGTGAGCGCACCTGATTGAAGCGTCGCTCGGCTCTTGCCCGTTCTCTTTCGGCGCGGTCACGTTCGGTCTCCGCGCGTGCACGTTGCTCGGCCTCAGCCGACTCGGCCTGTCTTGCGGCGTCACGTTCGGCCGCTGCGACTTGGGCCTGCGATAAGGTTGTGGCGATCCCTCCCAGCAGCGAGAGCACGATCACGGCGGCGGCGGCGACCCCTGCCCGGTGACGGCGCACGAATTTGGTGAAGCGATATCGAATTGAGTCACCATGCGCAATGACCGGCAAACCGTCGAGATGCCTGCGTATGTCGTCGGCAAGCTGCTCAGCAGAGGTGTAGCGCCGTTGCGGCTCCTTGCGCATCGCCATCAAGACGATATTGTCGATATCACCGGCCAGGCGTCGCTTGAGTCGATCCGGGCGACCTTCGCGCACCTTGCTGACGGATTCGGGGGTGATTGTCGCCGTCGTCTTGGATGCGTCCGTTTCATCCTTTGATTCGACCCGACTAACCGAGGTACTGGGTTTCTCTGGTTCCTCTTCACAGATCGCCCGCTCGATCTCCGCGCGCACCAGACTCCGCAGGCGGTACGGCCGGTGGCCGGACATCAGCTCATACAGCAACACGCCGAGCGCATACACGTCGCTTCCCGTCGTGAGTGGGTAGCCGCGCACCTGCTCGGGGCTGGCGTATTCGGGCGTCATGACCCGGAACTCCGGCGCCGTCGGATCACCCTTGATCAACGAAAGTTCCGGGTTCAAGATTTTCGCAATTCCGAAATCAAGCAGCTTCGGCGATCCGTCGCTCGTCACGATGATGTTGTCTGGCTTGAGATCGCGATGGACGATGAGATTCTGGTGCGCGTAATGGACGGCTGCGCAAACCAGGCGAAACAAGTCCAAGCGCTCGGCGATCCGCAAACGATGAACGTCGCAGTACTCATCAATGGGTTGACCTTCGACGTATTCCATGACGAGATACGGAAGGCCGTCATCGGTCTGGCCGGCGTCGTAGAGTCTTGCGATCCCGGGGTGGTTGAGTGCGGCAAGAAGTTGGCGCTCCAATTCGAAGCGATGAAGGATCTGCTCGGTGTCCATGCCGCGCTTCATCACTTTGATGGCGACGCGGTGCTTGATCTGGTCGTCGTCGCGCATGCCAAGGTAGACGACGCCCATGCCGCCTTGTCCGAGTTGGCGAATCACCCGATACGAGCCGATGCGCCGGCGATCCGGGCCGTTGGCGGGATCTTTGGGTGATAACGCGGCGCGGTACGTCGCCGTGGCGGCGGTGGGCGCGCCATAATGGGCCAGGAGCGACTCCACCTCCGCACGCAGCTGGGGATCGTGGGCACATTCCCGGTCCAGGTGCGCCGCTTGCTGGGGCGGATCAAGATCACAGACCGCCAGGAACAACGCTTTGGCTCGTTCGTATCGCTCGTCCATTACTCGGATGCTCCTTCGCTCAGCGCTCGGCGCAACCAGGCTCGTCCCATCTTCCAATCGCGCTCCACCGTCCGCGGCGACACCTCGAGGATCCTTGCCGCCTCTTCACTCGTCAGCCCGCCGAAGAGTCGAAGCTCCACCACACGATGTTGACGTTCATCGAGGTTGCGCATCGTCTCCATGGCCTCCGTGAGCGCCAACAGGTCCAAAGCCTGATCGTTCGCCAATTGGAACGCGTCGTGCAAGGTGACGCGCCGCCACTTTCCTCCGCGTTTTTCGCGATTTTTCGCTCGGGCCTGATCGACCAGCACACGACGCATCGCCATCGCCGCCACCGCTTTGAAGTGCGTCGCTCCCTGCCAGTCGACCCGCGATTGATCAACGAGCTTCAGGTACGCCTCATGCACCAACGCCGTGGCTTGAAGCGTATGCCCCGCCCGCTCGCGCCGCAGAGATCTCTCGGCCATCTCCCGCAGCTCCTCATACACCGATTGCAGCAGCTCATCGGCAGCGCGCGAACTTCCCCGGCTGGCGTCTTTGAGAAGCTCGGTAAGATCGGGTTCGCTGGCCAACGTGGTCTGGTCCTGTCTCAAAGAGCGATGTCCACAGGGTACGGGAAGCACCTGATTCTCGTAATCCAGCCTGCCCGAGGCAAGGCATTCGGCCGACCCGCCCCGGGCGAAGCTCAAGGCTCACAGACTCACGACCGGGAAGTTGAAAATCGTGTCGTCGGCGACGCGCCGATGTCGCGTTGAGAATGGGCGAGTATGACTGGGAGCCGAATATAGGACGACCGAATGCCGCATTCAGCGACTAGAGGCGTGTTGATGAGCAGGATCGAAAAAAACGCTTGGCATGGCGACCTTCCCGCCGGTATCCTCGTTGGGTCGACTGTGGACCCCAGCCCCCGCTCAACGGGGCATCTTCGAGCCCGGGGCCGTGTCCGTCCAGGAGAGAGAAGGGAATGATAAATATGCGAGATCGTCAATTTTCAACCGATCTGGTGATCTGGGTGGCCTTGGTATCCGTGGCGATTACGGCGTCCATGGCCGGCGCCCAGACCTTCACCCTCATCACCAACCCCACGCCGCAGCTCGGCGATTTCTTCGGGGCGCACGTAGCGGGGGTGGGCACGGACAAGGTCCTCATCGGCGCCCCGGGCGACGACACCATGGGGTCAAACGCTGGTGCGGCCTACCTCTTCGACCTTCAGGGAACCCTGCTTGAGACATTCACCAGCCCCAAGCCGGTTGAGGACGAATTCTTCGGACGGTGGCTTATCGGGGTGGGCGCTAATCGGGTGCTGATCAGCGCGATCCAGGATTTCAAAAAAAAAGGAAAGCCCACGCTCCCCGGCACGGCGTATCTTTTCGACCTTGACGGGACCCTGGTGCAGACCTTCACAAATCCCAATCCCAGTATCGACGACGTTTTCGGTGTCTCGGCGGCGTTGGGTCCCAATACACTTGTGATCGGATCGCTCGGCGATGACACCGACGCCGAAAACGCCGGGAAGGTGTTCCAGTTCGAGATCGGCGTCAAAGATCCGGTTCAGGAGTTTTCCGATCCCCCGCCGATGGTGAACCACATGTTGGGATTCCCCATCGCGGCGCTCGGGCCGACCATGTTCATCGTCGGCGCGCGAGAAGAGAACGTCGGCCCCGGCGAGTTCCACGTGTTCGAAATCGTCAAAGGGGAACTGGTCTCGACCATCCAGCACCCGGACCCGACCTTCTCGCTGGTGAACTCGGTCGACGGATTCGGCACTGACAAAGTCTTAGTCGGTTCGGAGAGTTTTGAAGTCAACGGCGAGATTGGCGCCGGCGGTGCGTTCATCTTTGACGTCCTGACCGGCGATCTGGTGCTGACGATCCCCAACCCCGAGCCGGAATTCGATGACGCGTTCGGTTTTACCGTTGCTGCCCTGGGAACCAGCGCGTTCGTCGTCGGCGCCGATCTTGATAATCCGGGCGGAATCAATGATGCCGGCACACTCTACCTTTTCAATGACGCCGGCGTTCTGAGGGAGACGCTCAACAGCCCGACGCCGAACCAGGGCGATCAGTTCGGTGGTGCCCTCGATGCGATTGATGCCGACACCGTTGTCGTCGGTGTTCCACAGGGAGATGTCGATTCTCCCCCCGGCGTCGGACCGGGTAGGGCATACATCATCACCGGGCTGTCCGATGAGATCGAGTTCGATCCACCGGAGGAGTTCACCGCCGTCGGTGAGCCGATCGTTCAAGCGGTGGCCGACTTCACCGATGACGCCACGAACGATGTGGTCGTGACCGTGCCCGGCGACGACCCCCGGTTAGACGGCGCTGTGCAACTGTTCCTCAACCAGGGCATCGACGAGTTCGACGAGTGGCTCGGTTTGGCGTCGATCAAACCGATCCCCGTCGGACGCGAACCAAGCGGCGTGGCCGTCGGTTTGTTTGACGACGATGCGTTTATTGATTTTGCCGTCACCAATGCCGGGGACAATAACGTGCTCGTGTTCATCAATCAGGGAAAGGGCAACGGAACGTTCAACGTGCCGGTGCCGATCATTGTTGGAGCCAGACCCAGCGCTGTCATCGCCGGCGACTTCAACGAAGACGGTTTCGTGGACCTTGCCGTGGCGAACGCTGATGACAACAACGTGTGGCTTCTGTTCAACGACGGCACCGGCGCGTTCACCAAGGGCGCAATACTTCCCACCAAGGGCCAGCACACCATCGGCCTCGACC
>JAZFYE010000238.1:0-5373 GCA_036475395.1 Phycisphaerales bacterium | reverse complement strand
GCCCCCTGTCGTCGTTTTCCGACGACGAGGATCCGGCGGTGCCGCAACTCCGCGCGGTCTTCCGGCGCAACTGAACCGCTGTCGCCGCACGCCGCTTCCGACCTGAGTGGTCTCCATTTACCAACGGAACTCGATGCCGAACGCGCTCGCGTTTGGCGCGTCGCTACACTGTGACGTATGGCCGTAGAGTTCAAACGGGCGACGCTTGCCAATGGACTGGAGGTTGTGGCGGAGGTCGATCCGAGCGCGCACACCGCTGCGATCGGCTTCTTCGTCAAAACTGGTGCGCGCGATGAAGATCCGGCCGTCATGGGCGTCAGTCATTTCCTCGAACACATGATGTTCAAGGGAACCGACACGCGGTCCGCGGAGCAAGTGGACAAGGATTTCGACGACATCGGCGCCGATCACAACGCCTACACCTCCGGCGAAATGACCGCGTTCTGGGCCCACGCGCTGCCCGAGCATCTGCCCCGCACCGAAGAAATCTTGTCGGACATTCTGCGGCCCGCCCTGCGCGAGAAGGACTTCGACGACGAGAAGTCGGTGATCCTCGAGGAGATCGCAATGTACGAGGACCAGCCGTTCTGGGTTCTCTTCGAGCGTGTTATGGAGGCGTACTTTCGGACGCATCCGATGGCGCATCGCGTCCTTGGCACGCGGGACACCATCGAGTCGATGCAGTGCCGCCAGATGCAGGCGTATTTCACCCAGCGCTACTCAGCCGACAACACGGTGGTGGCGATGGCCGGCGGTCTCGACTTTGATGCGATGATCCAGCGCATCGAACAGCATTGCGGGCATTGGGAACCGACACAACCAACTCGAGAATACGAGGCGATCGAACTTGACGACGATGAGTTGACGATACGTTCGGCGAAAGTCAATCGGCACTATTGCATCATGCTCTCGCCTGCGCCTGCCCAGCAGGACGACGATCGCTACGCCGCGGCGATACTCGCGCAGATTCTCGGTGATGCTGAGGGATCACGGCTGTATTGGGCCCTGGTGGAGACCGGGCTGGCCGAGGAGGTCCGCGCCGAGTACGACGGTCACGATCGAGTCGGTCAATTCGTCGTCTATTTCGTCTGCAACCCCAACGAGGCTGAGAAGGTCCAACGGATCACCTGCGAACAGATTGAAGCGCTGGGCGACGCGATCACCGAGGATGATCTGGTCCGCGTGCGGAGCAAGATCGCCACGAGCGTTACGCTGCACGGGGAGTTGCCCGCCGGACGAATGCAGCGTCTGGGACGGCTGTGGACCTACGCCGCTGAATACCGCTCGTTGGAAGAGGAGCTGCGACGGATCGACGCTGTCACGCTCGATGATCTGCAAGCCGTCTACCGCGAGTACCCTTTCTTACCCCGAGTCACCGGCCGAATGGGACCGGAATCAGGCGCCAGCTGAGCCGAACGCTTGCGGTCCCGGTTCCGGGAAGGCCCAGGTCATTGACTTCGGTTCGGCGCCCAACACTTCCCGAATGTACGCCCCGAGCAGCCGGTTAGCGCGATCGACGGCTGAAGCATCGGCCGTGTCGACTGACTCGCCGCCGGCCACGGCCCGAAGCAGCGAGATCGTTTCCTGGCGGACGCGCCACCGATCACCCGCGCCGGTGTCGGCGACGACGCCGCCCGCGGCCGCTGAGAACGCCAGCGTCGAAGATTCAGCTTCGAACGGATGACCCGGCTTAGCGTCGTGATCCAGTTGCGGTCGGTATCCCGTCTCGCACAGAATCGACCACTGGAACCGTAGAAGCGTCAGGGCGACCTGATCCGTGTCCTGAAGCGCGGCCAACGATCGCCTGAACTCGTCGAAAACTTGGGGGTGCGGATCATGCTCACTGAGCATGTGATGGATAAGGTCAGCCATATATAGACCCGCGCGATTCGCCGCCAAACACTGCCGCAGCGCACGATAGAGTTCCTCAAGGTGCCACTCGGTGATCGTGGCCAGGTCCCGATTCGGTTTGACGATCGCGACGACCTGTCCGCACGTGAGCAGATCGATCCCGCCGGAGAACTTGCCTTTGGCGCGCTTGGACCCTTTGGCGATGCCCCGCAGTACGCCGTGCGCTCGCGCAAACAGGCTCACCGTCTGAGACGTTTCTGAGTAATCCCAGCGGCGAATGCAGATGGCGCTGTCGGTGATGGTCGGCATTGGTAAGGATCGAAGGCCGAAGGCTTGGGGCACGGCGTTATGGTCGGGAACGGATTCTTCAGTCGATATACTGATCACTATGGCCGACACCGCAAGCGCCGCCGGACATCGCCCTCGCGCCGTCGCGCTGATGAACCAAAAGGGAGGCGTCGGCAAGACGACGACGGCCGTGAATCTCGGCGCGGCGATCGCCGAGGCCGGGCGGCGCGTCTGCCTGGTTGATCTTGATCCGCAGGCTCACCTGACCTTGCATCTGGGAATCGATGCTGAGCAGGCCCAACACACCGTGTACGATCTGCTCGTCGATCCTGACTGTCTTGCGGCGCACTGTCTGATCACCGCTGCCCAGAACCTAGACGTGATTCCCTCGGAGGTCGATCTGGCCGCCGCCGAGACCGAGTTGGCCAGTCGGCCGGATCGTCAGCAGCTCCTTTCGCGGAAGTTCGCAGCGATTGAAGACCTCTACGACGTCGTGCTGATCGACTGCCCGCCGAGTCTTGGGCTGCTCACGCTCAACGCCTTGGCGCTGGCCGGGGAGGTGCTCGTGCCGCTGCAGGCGCACTTCCTGGCCTTGCAAGGGGTGGGGAAACTGCTTGAGACGGTCGGTCTTATTCGTCAATCCGTGAATCCCGATTTGCGCGTCGCGGGCATTATCCTTTGTATGCACGAGAAACAGACCTCGCTGGCGAAGGAAGTTGTCGCCGACCTGGAGTCGTTCTTCCAAGCGGCGCGCAGCCAAGACGTCCCCTGGCGGGACTGCCAAGTGCTTCGCCCGGTGGTTCGGCGCAATATCAAACTCGCCGAAGCGCCCAGCTTCGGTCAAACGATCTTCGATTACGCGCCGTGGTGCGCCGGCGCGAACGACTATCGCATCTTGGCCCAGCGGCTCATCGAGGCGTGGGACGCCCAGACCAAATCCGCCGTTGACAACGCGCAGGCGTCGGCCACGATCGAAGTCACCTCCCAGCTCGTGTCGAGGTCGCGAAAAGTACCGACGCCACAGGCCCGCGTCATCCGTCGAGGCCCGAAGACCGCGCGGTATGACCAAGCAACGTGACTTCTAACGCAACCAAGTACCTGCGGCGCCTGACGAGACCTTGGCGCTTGGTCTTTGTCTTGTATGCGTGCGCGCTAACTGGAGCTACCCACTGGCCCCAACTCGATATCGGCACCGAAACCCAACCGGCCCCCGACAAACTGCTTCACCTATTCGCCTTCGGCGGTCTGGCGCTGCTGCTCATCCAAACGAGCTGGCTCCGAACGATCTGGGCGGTGGGCGTCCTCACATTCATGTGGACGCTGCTCGATGAGCTCACGCAAGCGCTCCCTGTGCTCGGGCGACAATCGTCGGTCACGGACATCCTGGCGGGGGAGCTCGGCGTCGCCCTCGTCGTCACGTGGGCGTGGGCGCTGGGCTCGATCGGCGGGGTTGCCAATCGCACTCGACTGGCGCAACAACATTTCCTGTTGGCCGAGCTGTTTCGTCAACCCCGAACGTGGATTATCGTGGCATCGGCAGCGCTGCTCGGCGCGCTCATGACGGGCGGATCGATCGCATTGGTGATGAAGTTCGTCTTCACGCGCTACGGTGGTGAGCAACTGTCCAAGATACTGGTGGCGGCGATGGTCGGTGCGCTCGCAGGCACGCAGGTGTCGCTGGCCGGACTTCTGACTCGACATGCGGCGCAACGAGTGAAGCAGCGCCCTTGCTTTGGGTGCGGTTCATCATGTGATGATGTTTCGTTCGATGATTTTGGTCGAGGTCGTTGCTCAGGTTGCGATGCGCCTTTGCAGCTTGGGCAATGGGTTCAGCCGATGCAGCTTCCGTTGACCGCTGTACTGCGTGGAGGTGGGCACGCCGTTGCCTTCGCAGGTGGACTGTTGATTGCAGGCACAGCGTTGCTCTTGATCGTGCTGCGATTGTCGATGCATTTTGGCTGGGCCAAGTCGCTCGTTCGAATGTGGAACGACTTGTCGCCTGATATGCAGACCGCGGTTGATCTCACAGCGATCGCGATAATCGTGGCGTGCGCCGTTCGGATGTATCGTTGGCGTCAGGCGAAACTGTATGATCGTCAGCACGAGTGGTGCCGCGCTTGTGAGCACGACCTGAAGGGCACGCCGATCACCCAGGGCGTCGGCGTGTGCCCCGAATGTGGCACACCCTTCGTGCGCTTCGTGAAGTAGTTGGTTGTTGGTGATTGGTTTAGCGGGTGACGCGCAGCGTCCCTGGTTCATAGCCGTCGTGCTCTTCGTGCCTGTCTGGTGAGTCCTTCCCCGCGTGGTCGATATGGTCCACAGCATGACCGAGCACTTTGAACGTCATTCGCGCACATTTTCGCTGCTGACTTTCGTCAGTCGTCTCACCGGGCTCGCGCGCGATGCAACGCTGGCCCGCGTCTTCGGCGCCGCCGGCGTGATGGACGCGTTCTTCTTCGCCTTCATCATTCCCAATCTCTTTCGGCGACTGTTCGGCGAAGGCGCACTGACCGCGGCGTTCATCCCGAGCTACGCCCAGCTTGACAAGTCCGATCCACAAACCGCCAAACGCCTGGCGTCATTGATCATCGCCGTGCTCGTGGTGGCGCTCAGCGGCGTGACGCTGCTCAGCGAGGTCGTGCTCTACCTCATATCGCGCCAGGCGGATCACGATCACCTGGCTGTCCGATTGATGATGATCATGCTGCCGTACATGCCGTTGGTGTGCGTGGTGGCGATTCTCGGCGCGATGTTGCAGGTGCACGGGCGCTTCGGTCCCACTGCTGCCGCTCCGATCGTCCTGAACATCTGCCTGATCGGAGCTGCGGCCGGGGTCGTGCCGGTCTTTGGTGATCTCAGTGAAGCACGGCACATCAGCGCCGTGGCGATCGCGGTCGTTGTTGCAGGACTCCTTCAAATCGGCTGGATGCTTGGGGCGCTGCGCGGCCGGGGATGGTGGTCGCGCGATTTCAAGGCGGCTCGAGCGCCGGTTCGGGCAGTATTGCGCCGGGCGGGACCGATGATCCTCGGCCTCGGCGTGCTGCAGCTCAATACGTTCTTTGACGGTCTGATCGCCAGCTATCCCACGATCGTTGGGCCGACAATCTTCGGCGTCGAGTATCCGCTAGAAGAAGGCGCGCTGGCCGCGGTCAGTTATGCCCAGCGCCTGTATCAGTTCCCGCTCGGCGTCTTCGGCATCGCGATAGCAACGGCGATATTCCCCGCCTTGTCGCG
>JAZFYE010000237.1:0-3520 GCA_036475395.1 Phycisphaerales bacterium | reverse complement strand
GCTCGTTCTGCGGAAAGACCTCCCGTGAAGTCGGGCCCATGGTGGAAGGGCCCAACGACATCTACATCTGCTCCAACTGCACCGATCTCTGTCAGAACATCTTCCGGCAGGAGCGCCGTCGAGTCAGCAGCGCTCGGCCGCTGTTTACCGCGATCCCCGCGCCGCGACAGATCAAGGAGTTCCTCGATCAGTACGTCATCGGCCAGACCCACGCCAAGAAAGCGCTCGCGGTGGCGGTGCACAACCACTACAAACGGCTGACCCAGATCGATAACGAGGAGGCCACCGTCGAGCTGGATAAGTCCAATGTTCTGCTCATCGGCCCGACCGGCACCGGCAAGACGCTGCTGGCCAAGACGTTGTCCCGAATCCTCAACGTGCCCTTCGCCATCGGCGACGCCACCACGCTCACCGAAGCCGGCTATGTCGGAGAGGACGTCGAGAACTTGCTGCTGAAGCTGCTGCAGGCCGCCGATTACGACCGTGAAGCGGCCCAGCGCGGCATCATCTACATTGACGAGATCGACAAGATTGGCAAGACCTCCCAGAACGTCTCGATCACGCGGGACGTCTCCGGCGAAGGCGTGCAGCAGTCCCTGCTGAAGATGCTCGAGGGCGTCATCGCCAACGTGCCGCCGCAGGGCGGACGCAAGCACCCGGAACAGCAATATATCCAGATGGACACTACCCACATCCTGTTCATCTGCGGTGGATCCTTCACCGGCATCGACGACATCGTTCGGAAGCGCATCGGCCGGCGTCGCATCGGCTTCGTCGAGGGGTCCGCCGCCGAGCAGACCGAGCAACAGCAGCTCAGCGAGATTCTGGCTCAGATCACGCCCGAGGACGTCCTGGAATTCGGGCTGATTCCCGAGCTGGTCGGTCGCCTGCCCATCATCTGCCCGCTGATGCCGCTGGCCCAGGAGGCGATGGTGCAGATTCTGACCGAACCCAAGAACGCACTCATCAAGCAGTACCAGCACCTGTTCACCCTGGAGGGAGCCCAACTGGAGTTCACCGACGATGCGCTGGAGTGCATTGCCGATCGGGCGATGAAGCGCAAGACCGGGGCACGAGCCCTCCGGGCCGTCGTCGATGATTACATGCTGGACGTCATGTATGAGCTGCCGGAGGCGGATTCAGAGGGGGTCAGCTATGTGATCGACGCCGAGGCGATCGAGAACAACCTCAATTTGGCCCAGCTTCCGCAACGCAAGGCCAAGGAATCGGCCTAACTACGGCTCATCCCAGGGGATCGAGTCACTTGTCGTTACCGGTCTTTGAGATCCGGACTCGACGCCCCCCAAAGCCCGCATCCTTGCCTTGGGCAACGCCCTCTCTATACTGCCCGGCCAAAGTTTTACCGGAACGTTGAGGACGGCCTGATGCCACGTGTTTGCTACTTTACCGGCGCCCATACAAAAAAGGGCAACAAACTGCGCCATCGTGGTCGGGCGAAGTACCTTGGCGGTATCGGCACGAAGGTAACGTCCTGCACCCGCCGGGCTTTCAAGCCCAATCTTCAGTCGGTGACGGCCGTGGTCGGCGGACATGCCAAGCGCATCCAGGTCTCGACGCGGGCCATCCGGCAGGGCCTCGTGGTGAAGCCGCTCAAGCGGAAGTACGCCTACACGCGGCCACAGAAGCAGGCCCAATCGTCCTGAGAAACGGGCGGTGCTGGCCCAATTGGGGCCGGGTAGAACGAGACCCCAGTCAATTTGGGCCAGACAGTGAACTGAGGCCGGCGATGGCGATCGAAACTATTGTGCGGAAAATCGCAGACTCAATTTGACCTCACCCCTAGAGGGCGTACCGTTTTCCTTAGATTTGGTCGCGCGCAAATGCCAGGGGAAAGACATCCGGCTACGCCAGCTCAGACTGGGATAACGCAGACGGAGAGACCCAAAACCGCGGTCCGTGCGACCCGATCCCACACCAGCACCGATTCTGCCGGGTGGCCGAAGCGCCGTGACGTGAGGGCCGCAGAGTCACTGATCGTTGATGTCACGGCCACGTGGCGCGAATCGGGCTGAGCGGTGGGAATGGCTGATTTCGGGGGGACGGCGCCGGCTGAATGCGGCGCCGATCAGGCGGTCTTGAGGAAGGATTCCCCTGCGTGCCCAGCCGATTTGATCAATCCGACGTTGACAAGGTTCGTGATGCCACCGATCTCGTCGCGCTCATCGCAGAACATGTCTCATTGCATCCAAAGGGGCGCGAACACGTCGGCCTCTGCCCGTTCCACGATGACCACACGCCGTCGCTGACGGTGGTGACCCATAAAGACAACGCCTTTTACAAATGTCATTCCTGCGGCGCAGCCGGTAACGCCTTCAACTTTGTGATGGACTATCACAAGATGAGCTTCCCGGAGGCGCTGCGTCACCTCGCCGAGCGAGCCGGCGTACAACTCACCGCAAGACACTATCGCACCGGCGACGACTCAGGGACGACCGCCGCCGCGCTCCGCAAGGCCAATGCAATGGCGGCGTCGTTCTTCCGAAAGATGCTTCAAGATCGCGAGCATGGCGCGGCTACCCGGTCAGTGATCTGTGATCGACGGATCGACGATACGATGGTCGAGGCATTTGGGCTCGGCAGCGCACCGGCAGAATGGGACGGGCTTGTGCGCTGTGCCCGAGTCGGCGGTGTGGGCATCGAGTCATTGGTGGCCGCCGGGCTCGTGAAACCGCGACCCCGGACCGACGGGCACTACGATGCGTTTCGCAACCGGCTCATCTTCCCCATCTGCGACGAGCTAGGCCGGCCTATCGCCTTCGGTGGACGGCAGCTCGACCCCGCAGATGAGCCCAAGTACCTCAATAGCGCTGAAAGTTCGATCTTCCACAAGTCTCGAACCCTTTACGGCTTGCATCTGGCGAAACGTGCAATCATCGACTCCAAGCAAGCGATCGTGGCCGAGGGATACACCGATGTCATCGCCTGCCATCAGGCCGGGCTTGACAACGTCGTCGGGACGCTGGGCACAGCGCTGACCCGCGAGCACGTCCGACTGCTCAAGCGGCTGTGCGATGTTGTCGTCTTGCTCTTTGATGGTGACGCCGCCGGACAGCGCGCCGCAGATCGAGCGGTCGAGCTTTTCTTCGCTGAGTCGGTTGACATCAAGATTTGCATTCTTCCCGACGGGAGCGATCCGGACGACGTCCTGAGGCAGGATGCGGGGGTCGATCGCCTACGTAACGACATAACTGCTGCCGAAGATGCCCTCCCCTACATGACAAACCAGTTCCGTCGTGAACTGAGGCGGACTGACGGTGCAGCGGCCAAGTACCGATGTCTCGAACGGTTCATGACCAAACTCGTCGACCTCGGTTGGCACCACATGCCGGGCGTTCGCAAACGGCAGACGTCGGCTGACCTTTCACACTGGCTTGGTGTTTCCATCGATGATATTGAGAGCGCTCTACCGCCCCAACGACGGTCATTCTCGACAGCCGTTGCCACAGGCCCATCGACTGACGAACCGAGCGTTCCTCAAGAACTCGCTGCTGCCGTCTCC
>JAZFYE010000236.1:0-7225 GCA_036475395.1 Phycisphaerales bacterium | reverse complement strand
AGGGTTCCTGCGGCGAACCCAACGGCTCACCGGGCTGTGAGGACCCCTGCTGCTGCACCCTGGTCTGCGAAAGCAATCCGTTCTGCTGCATAATTGAGTGGGACCAGCCCTGCGCCGACATCGCCATTGGGCTCGGCTGCGCATCGGCGCCGCTGTGCCAGGCGGCAGAGAACTGCCAGGTCTTCGACACGGTCAATGCGTTCAACAGCACCGGCGAAGGCGCGTTCTTCTCCGCTGATGATTTCACGCCGGCCGCCGACGGCGACATCACCGACCTCTGCTGGTACGGCGTCTACACCCCGGATCCCGCCGCGTCCGACGACTTCACCGTCCGATACTACGACGATGTTGACGGACTGCCCGGCAACATGATCGCCGAGTTCTCAGCGGCGGCCAACACGCTGACGGTCGAACCTCGCGAGGACACCGGCGCCGACATCGTCGGCTTTCCGATCTTCATCTTCAGTGCCACCCACGCGGCCGTGCCCGTTGAGGCCGGTGTGTGCTACTGGATCGAGATCAGCAACCCCAACGATGGAAACGCTGGGTGGTTCTGGGTTTGGGCGCCAACCGGTGTGGGCAACCGACGGATGGTGATGGATGGAACCACCGACGACCCGTACGGCCAAGGCGATCTCGTGGGCAGCGGGCGTGATCTTGCCTTCTGCATCGGGATGCCGGTCGATGTGCCTTGTGGCATCGAAGTCGTCTTCGATACCGGGCCGCACCGGACGGTGCTGGTAAACGGGGGCGCGACCCACCTCGGCTGGTCCTCTGGCAACCTCGACAACAACATCGACATGCAGATTCGAACGGCTCAAGCGTTTACGCTCCCAGCGTTGCCCCCTGGCCCCGGCCTGTGGGACGTCAACCAGGTCGAGGTCGAGGGATTCGATCCGGGTGGTGTGACCAACGAGTTCATCAACTTCGAGATATTCACGCGAACCGCGTTGGATGTGGCGCCCGGACCGGCCGACTCGCTTGCCACCGGCACCCAGGACTTCAATACAGCGGCTGGCGGAGATATCGATGGGCCTACGGAATCAACCGTGATCTTCCTCAGTGGTGTTTCGCTGCCGCCGGGGGATTACTGGGTCACGATGTGGCCATCCAACGCTGCGGGCGGATTGGCGAACTTCGCGTGGTTCACGAACGCTGAGTTCGGCATCAATAACTTCTGCACGGACAATGCGCCACCGCCCGCCGACGGCTTCCAGGGCTGCTCAGGCCCCGGCGACAACGGCGAGCCGATGATGCTTCGGGCCAGGCTCTATCCAGATCCCGGTTTCGGATCCTACAACCTGGAGCCGGAGGTGCTGGACGTCTTCGATAAAACCCAAGATCCGGCCGACCTCTACAACGCGGCCTTCCGGATCCGCGCCGCGCCGGGTGCCGGCGGCCCGCCCCCGTGCCCGTGGGACCTCGACGGCAGCGGCATCGTCGGGGCAACCGATCTGCTCTCGTTGCTCGTCAATTGGGGGGCGTGCGCCGACTGCAACGATTGCCCGGCGGACTTTGACGGCAACTGCACCGTCGGTGCCACCGACCTGCTCGCCCTCCTGGTCAACTGGGGCCCCTGCCCGTAACCGCGAAAGCGGCCCTCGCCGAGTCGTTCCAACCACCACACCACACCCCCGGCTCTCCCCGGCCGGGGGGTTTTCCTTTGCACGCTCAGATCACCCTGGCGCAGCGATTTGATCGATATGCACCGACAACCGGCGGTCAGGGGAATCCGTCAGGAAGGAACGGCGTATGTATCTATGAAACCGGCGCCGACCCTCAGGCCTCGGCCCGGTATACTGCAGGCGACGCCCTTGATAGAGGAACGTGCGATGAAGGTTGCGATGGCGGTGTTCTGTGCGGTAATGGCGATGGACGTGCCGTCGGGCCGTCCGCCGACCGGGCCCTTGCAGCGCGCCGAGCCAAGGGTGTACGACTTCAACTTCAACGTCACGGTGAGCACAGTCTGGCAGCAGAACGTGATGCAGCGACGGCGCTACCGGCTCCAGGACGCCCCCATCGTCTTCCCGGTGATCTTCCAAGGCGCCTACAGCCGAATCCCCACCGAGTCGCTTTGGGCCAAACTCTGGCTTGAAGGTCGCGAAGATCTTACGTTGTCCCAGCGAACACGCGTGGACTCGGGCTTTCCACATCATTCGCATCTGGCGGTGCTCACGGTGCTACGGTTCGGCGGCTATTCACTGCGATGGCGACTGGGATACCGGGTGCAGGTCTGGTCGAGCCGAATCAACGACGCGGGAGCAGCGCAGATCGCCTGGCCGCGCGAATGGCCCAAGGAAGTTCAGGATGGTCTGCAACGGCAGATGTACATCGAGTCGGACAACACCGTCTTCGCGGAAACCGTGGCGAAGATCAGTCAAGGGCAGCTTCGCATGGTCCCGCCGTACTTGGCCGCCAAGGACATCGTGCGATACTGCATCAACAACATGCGTCTTAGCGGAGACGGCGTGAACCGCGGCATCGGCGGGCTGCTGCACGGATTGGAGATCGTCGGGGCGACCCGCGCCGCGGCCACCGGCGTGGGCGGGCCGCACGACCTGGTGTGTCTGTGCGTGGCGATGCTGCGCGCCGCAGGCATTCCCGCTCGGCCGGTCATCGGCGTAGAGGAGGACGAAACCGACCGCGCCGTCTTCGTGAGTTGGGCGGAGTTCTATCTCCCGGGCGCCGGTTGGATTCCGTTCGATCCGGTTGAGATGCGCGGCAAAGGGATCCGGCACCTGGATGTGCGCCAGCCCTGGCCCGAGTTTGGCACGATGGATGATCTGAATCGGCGAATACCGCTGGCGTACCACTTCGTGCCGCCGGCTGCGGTGGAAGCGCCGCAGAATGCGGCGGTGTGGGGCTGGGACCCTCGGCCGGGCCGGGATCCCTCCAGCGAGCAAATCATCGTCATGAGCATCATCTCTCGAGGCCGCGGCGTGGATGACGCCCGCTAGCTAGCCCGGGACGCGCTCCTACCGCAAGAGACGCATGGCCAAGAGCCCGAAGGCGATGGCCGTGATAACGGCGACGAGGGTGAGCCATCGGCGACGGAACCACCCCTCCACCGGAGGCTGGCTCACTGTTTCGCCGTGGAGATAGGTGCCGCACGACGAGCAGACTTCCGCCTGGTCCCACACCTGGGTCCCGCAATCAGGGCAAAAGGCGGTGTCGCGGCTGAACCGCTCCAGGTCCTCGGGGCTTGGGTCTTCGTCAATCATCGTCAATGAACCGTCGGCGTCGAGCCGCAAGCGTCGGACGCGGACACCAGTTCGCCCGACGGTCCGCAGAACCCTCGGCCGCCTTGCCGCCAGTTTCGAACCTCGAGCGCCGAGGCAGGCATAGATCCCACCTGGTTGGGGGAGATACCAAGGGTCGGCTTGCGACGGAAGCCAAAGGCGGACCGCCGGGCCATCGGACGGTTACTCATGCTATTCGAGATTCGAGCGGTGGGTGTGGGCACGATACTGAACCACCCGTGGAACTGGGCAGGCCGGCGAAGCATGGATCAAAGCGTCCGGCACGCCGAGCCCACCGCTGGCGGCCCCTCCTGAGACCGAAAAAAAGCTCAGAAATCCTACTTGGAATCGCGCGGGCATGAGGTACGATATCCGACATCGCCAGGATACCCCACAGGCGGGCTGTTCGATCGTACCGATTTCTTCGGGACGAGCCGAGCAGCAACCGCCTCGCCTCCGTGTCCGATTCGGGATCGAAGAACCAACCTACAGGAGGAATGCAGACATGTCACCCCCGACACTGCAACGGCTAGCTCGGCTGAGCCTCGTTCCAGGAATCTGTATAGCACTTGCGCTGGTGGCCGGTGCGTACGCCAACAAGGATAAGGCGGCGAACAATGTGAGTGCCGCGCCACAAGCCGCCGACACCGTCAACCAGTTGTCCAGAGCGAAACCATCGCCGGCCAAGGTGATTGGCGAAGCGCTTGGATCTCGTCGCGCCAGTCCACGTGCAGATGGAACGGGAACCCCGATATCGGGCTGCCCCGCCAGCTCCTGCGTGGCCGGCGTGTGCACATTGACCCAGAGCCTGGATCTGGTCACCAACGGGGAAAACCAGGTCGCCTGTGCTTCTCCCGATGGGACGACCCCGAACGCTTGGGCCCGCTGCTACAACCTTGTTACAGAAGGCGTGCCCCCGGGCGAGAACTTGACTATCAACAGCGTCACCTTCGGCGTTCAGCAGGCGACGATCAACGGCATCAATATCGACATCGTTCTCTACCTTGACTGCAACGACTGCCCGCCTGTTGACGATCTCGACACCACGGTGCTAGCGACGCAGTCGCTCGTGGTGAACACGGCTGACGAGGGCACCATGATCACGGTCAATTTCCCGTCAGGGCCGGTGGTGCCCGCGGGCACGGACCTGATCGTCGAGATTGTATCAGTGGATGATGGCACGCAAGAGCCCCTGTTCTTCTTCCGCGCGATGAGCAATGACGGCGGGCAGTGCGCTCCGAGCTACATTCGCACGCCGGATGGTTCGTGTGGCCTCGCTGGCTGGACAGACCTTGCCGACATCGATTTCCCCGATTCCCACCTGATCCAGAGCGTCAGCGCCACCGTGGGCGGAGTGGTCACCGAGGAATGTTCGAAGATTCCTGAGGCCTGCGGCAAGGGCGCCGGCCCCTGCGACGAACCCAACGGATCCCCAGGCTGCGAAGATGAGCTGTGCTGCGCTGCGGTCTGCAAACTCGATAACTTCTGCTGCATCATCACTTGGGACCAGACCTGCGTCGACCTCGCCATAACGATCGGCTGCGTCGAGGAACCGTGCATTCCCCCGAAGGGCGTCGAAGGTGTTCCCGTACCGTCGTCCGAAGACTTCGACAGCTACGCGAACGGAATGCTGTTGGTCGGCGTAAACGGTTGGGGTGGCTGGGACGACAACGCGGGAGTTATCGCCACGGTGACCGATGCCCAGTCTCGTAGCGCTCCGCACTCGGTCCTGATCGATAATAATCCTTCGGACGACGACGCTGTGCAGCAGTACCTGGGGGCTTATTGTGAGGGCCAATGGGTCTACACGATCTGGCAGTACGTCCCCTCTGACATGGTCGGCACGCAGTTTTTCATTCTGCTGAACACCTACGAGGACAACGGTAACAAAAACTGGTCGACCCAGGTCCAGTTCACCGCCACCACCGGGATCGTGTCCGCCGACTTCGACGGGGAGGAGTTGCCGCTGATCACGGACGAGTGGGTCGAGATCCGCGTCGAAATCAACCTTGACACAGACATCCAGGAATTCTTCTACGGTGGCAAACTGCTGTATTCGGACAGCTGGACCGAGCGCGTGTCTGGAGGCGGTGGGCTGTTCATCAGGGCCCTGGACCTGTATGCCAACTCCTCCACCCCCGTCTACTACGACGATGTGAGTCTCGTCGCCGGCGGCGCGCCACCGTGCCCGTGGGACCTCGATAACAGCGGCATCGTCGGGGCGACTGACCTACTCTCGTTGCTCGTCAATTGGGGGAAGTGCGCCGACTGCAACGACTGCCCGGCTGACTTTGACGGCAACTGCACCGTCGGGGCCACCGACCTGCTCGCCCTCCTGGTCAACTGGGGCCCCTGCCCGTAAGCGGACCTCGCAATCCTGTTCCAACCATCACACCCCCGGCCTTCCTCGGCCGGGGGTTTTCTTTGGGCCGGGTACACCTTTTGTCAGGGTCGAGGTGCTCGGGGCGCTCGCGCGGCCCGGTCAGGAGCACCGACGAAGCGGGGCCGAACCTTTAAAATGGGCGCTGGAGGCAAACTGGGAAATCTTGCTGACCCTCGGCTTGGACCAGTGCCCTTGGATCACGCGCCCCGTCGGTACTCCCTGATCGGCACCGGTCGAAGGCACCGGCCGTCGTACGAACTTCGCCCCATTCGCTATTTTTTTGTTGACTTGTAACGGGAAATCCGTTCCACTAATGGGGATAGCGTACGAAGCGTTTGGGCGGGGCGGCGTGTGGCCTAGTTTGCCTTGCGGACCCCTCGTTTGAACAACCCAACACACGGAACAAGAACGGGGACTGGACAATGACAAAGGAGACAGAAGCCATGAAACAAACCACATGCTGCGAGGGAAGCCACCGGCGCCTGAGCCTGCTCGTGTCGGCAGGTGTCGCGCTGGGGCTTGCCTCCTGGAGCTACGGACAATGTACGAATGACTGCGGCTCGGGCGACGTCGCTGAAGGCGAGCCGTGCCTGGTCGATAACGACGTCGATGACACCAACGGCGGGTGCAACTCGGATCCCGCCGTGTTCGCCGACGGCGCTTGCAGCCTCACCATCTGCGGCACCGCATCTACCTACGTCGATGCAGGCGGTAATAACGTGCGCGACACCGATTGGTATCTCCTGGATGCCGCCACACTGGCGAAAGCGGACGCGGACGGCAACGGCGTGGTCCTGCTTCGAACGACGGTGACCTCCGAATTCCCAGCCGTCACGTTCATCGTTGCCCTCGGCAATCCGACCTGCGACGCCGTGGCCGTGGTCGGGCAGACGGGATTCGGGGGTCCTGATTGTGCCACCGGCGACTCGGCGGAATATGTGGTCATCTTGGCCGACCATCCCAACGGGATCGTCGCGTACGCCGCCCCGGGCATGCCGGGCGGCGGCGGCATCTTCACCGGCGTCGAGTGTAACTTGGGCGCGAACGACTACATTCTCCTAATCGAGTGCATCGAGCTGTTTACCGCCTGCGCACCCGGCGCCGGCCCCTGCAACGAAGCCAACGGAACCCCCGGCTGCGAAGACCCGGAGTGTTGCGACGCGGTCTGCCAAATCGATGCGTTCTGCTGCTTCGTCGTTTGGGACCAGACCTGCGCCGACACCGCCATATTCAATGTCATGTGCGCCGTCGGTCAGGGTGCGGGGGCAGTGATCGCCACCGGAGATGATGACTCGATCGACGGGTACATGGACGTTAACAGTGACGGCCTCGGCTCCGAGGCGACAAATTTCGCCGGCGGACCCGAGTGGGAAGACCACTACAATCCGGTCGGCGGCCCATTGCAGAACCCGGGCTTCACGACAACGACGTTCCTGTTCACGGATGCCGAGGCGGTTTCCCTGACTCTGCACGACGGCTCGTTTGGCGTCTGGGGCAGCAATGGGATGTTCTTCGAGGTCACCGCCGATGCAGGGACCTCCGACACCACCGGCAACGGCGTTGATGACACGCGCGTGGTCGACTTCACCGTCAGCGGCGGGTT
>JAZFYE010000235.1:0-6567 GCA_036475395.1 Phycisphaerales bacterium | reverse complement strand
CGCGTGCCTTTGATCGGGCGGGTGATGACGGATCGACCGATAAAGTCGACGTCGAGAAACAGCTCTGGACTCAGCGATAGGATGCAGCGCCCGTCGGGAAGTTCGACGTATGCGCCGTACCAGGCTTTGCTGATCGCCATCGCTGACTGACATAACGCGCGCGTCGATCCGTCGAACGGCGCTGAGAGACGTTGCGTGATGTTGGCTTGGAAGATGTCACCGGCGGCGATGTAGTCGATCGTGTTGGAGACCATCGTCAGGTATTCATCCGGATTGACGGAAATGGAGATGGGGCCGGTGTTGAACGCGTGATCGTTTTGATCCTGGGCCCTGAGCAGGGCGTCGAGGGCAACGTCGCCAACCGCATGCCACTGACCGGTGAGGTTGTCGAATACCAGGGCCCACGGGCAGTAGGCCAATTCGATCAGCGGCCAGGACCGATCATCGGCGGGCCCGGTGCGACCGGCGGCGGCCGGTTCGATCCATCGCCCGAGGTCGTAGGAGAAATAGCCGATCCACCCGCCGACAAATGGAAGCGTTGAATCGGCATGGGTTCCGGTGGCGGCGGTGATGGCATCCAGATCGTGAAGTGGGTCGTGGGAGAAATCGACATCAAACATGAGCGGCGTGCAACCGGTCCAGTGGGATCGCCCGTCGAATCGATAGAAGCCGACCGGTTCGGCCAGCACCGACCAGCGCGACCATCGCGGGTGAGATCGGCCGGAGTGAAGCATGCATAGCGGTCGATGGACGGGCCAGGCGGCGGCAACCTGCAAGGGGCTCGCCGTGATGGAGAGCTTGGTGATCGAGCGCCGATGATTCATGGGTGCGATGATAAGCATCCGACGTGAGTTTGCAGAGCAATGAGCGGCCGGACGAGTGTTCGTTGAACCCAGGGCGGTCGGTGCTAGACTCCTCGCTCCACCGCCACGATCAGGCAGGAACCGGTTCAATGACGACCATGGCGACACCGCGAACCCCACCAAGCGAACCGAATCGAACACCGGGCGGAAGCGGGCCCGATGCGACGGCCTCGAAGATGATCTACTACTTCGGCAAGACCCGCACCGAGGGTGACGCATCGCAACGGGAACTGCTGGGCGGAAAAGGAGCGAACCTCGCCGAGATGAGTTCGCTAGGACTGCCCGTGCCGCCGGGGTTCACCATCACGACGGAAGTCTGTGCTTCGTACTACGCCGCCGGCAAGAACTTGCCCGACGGATTGACTAAGTTGGTCGCCCAGCACATCCGGTTGCTGGAGAAGGAAACGGACAAAGCGTTCGGCTCGAACGAGAATCCGCTCCTTGTTTCGGTGCGCAGCGGCGCGGCCGTCTCCATGCCCGGGATGATGGATACCGTGCTGAACCTGGGTCTGACTGATCAATCCGTGGGCGGGTTGGCCCAAGCGACCGGCAACGAGCGCTTCGCCTACGACGCCTACCGCCGATTGATCAACATGTTCGGCGACGTGGTCATGGGCACGGACCACGAGAAGTTCGAGGCGGTTTTCGATCGGATCAAGACCAAGTACAAGGCTGTTTTGGATATGGAGGTACCGACCGAGGGGATGCGCGAACTGTGTGACGCGTATAAAAAGATCTACCGTCAACATACGGGCGAAGGTTTCCCGCAAGATCCCTACGGGCAGTTGGAGCTTGCCGTCCAGGCGGTCTTCAAATCGTGGAATACTTCACGTGCGGTGCGCTACCGCGAGATCAACCAGATCGCCGGGCTAAAGGGCACGGCCGTGAACGTGCAAACAATGGTGTTCGGGAATATGGGTGATGATTGCGGGACCGGCGTCGCCTTTACCCGAAATCCCTCGACCGGTAAGAACGAATTCTTTGGTGAGTTCTTGGTCAACGCACAGGGTGAAGATGTCGTAGCAGGAATCCGAACGCCTCGGCCGGTCATTGAGATGCGCCAGTGGAAGCCCGAGGTGTACGACCAACTGTTGGCGATCAAGGATATTCTTGAGCGGCATTACCGCGAAATGCAGGACATCGAGTTCACGATCGAGCAAGGCAAGTTGTATATGCTGCAAACGCGCACGGGCAAGCGAACCGGGGCCGCGGCCGTGAGGATCGCGGTCGATTTGGTGTCCGAGGAGCTGATCACGCGCACGCAAGCCGTTCAGCGGATTCCGGCTGAGGACTTGACGCAGGTCTTGCTGCCAAGTTTCTCGGAGGACGCCAAGCGAAAAGCCCAGGTCATTGCGACGGGGCTCCCCGCTTCGCCCGGCGCTGCGACCGGTAAACTCGCCTTTACCGCCCAGGAAGCGGTCCAACGTACCCATGATGGCGAGCAGGTGCTACTCGTACGCAAAACCACGTCGCCCGAAGATATCGACGGGATGAACGAAGCAGCCGGCATCCTTACATCCACCGGTGGAATGACCAGCCATGCTGCGGTCGTCGCGCGAGGATGGGGCAAGTGCTGTGTGGCGGGCGCAGGTGAACTTCAAATCGATGCGAACAAGCGCACGATTACCGTTGATGGCAAAACCTTTACCCACACGGATGTGCTCTCGATCGACGGCTCGACCGGCGAAGTCATGGTCGGCGAAATCGAACGCACCGAGCCGAAGCTCACACGCGATTTTGAGACGGTCATGCAGTGGTCGGACGAGTTTCGCGCGCTTGGCGTCCGCACCAACGCCGATACCCCCGCCGACGCCAAGCGCGCTCGCGACTTCGGCGCCGAGGGCATAGGACTTTGCCGCACCGAGCATATGTTCTTCGAGGGCGATCGCATCACGGCGATGCGAGAGATGATTCTTGCGGATAATGAGCCGGATCGGAAGCGAGCGCTCGACAAGCTCTTGCCCTATCAGCAGCATGACTTCGAAGGTATTTTCGCGGCTATGGAAGGCTTGCCCGTGACGATCCGCCTTCTCGACCCGCCGTTGCACGAGTTCTTGCCGCATGATGAGAAATCACAAGAAGAACTCGCCAGTCAAATGAACGTGCCGGTGCAAGCGGTTCAAGAACGAGTTGCGGCGCTGCATGAGATGAACCCGATGCTGGGACACCGCGGGTGTCGGCTGGCGGTGACTTATCCTGAAATCCTGGTGATGCAGGTCACGGCCATCGTTGAGGCGACCATCGCTTGCAAGAACAAAAAGGTCGATGCCCAACCTGAGATTATGATCCCGTTGGTTGGAACGAGAACTGAACTGGCGACACTTCGTAAGCTCACTGAACAGACGATCGAGGAAGTCTGCAAGGCCAAGGGATATACCGACAAACTCGACATCCCGATCGGCACGATGATCGAGATTCCGCGCGCCGCGTTGACCGCCGATGAGATTGCTGAGGTTGCGGACTTCTTCAGCTTCGGCACCAACGACCTGACGCAATTAGCGTTCGGCTTCAGTCGCGATGACATCAACACCTTCTTGCCCGATTATCTGAGCAGCAAGATTCTGGAGGTTGATCCCTTCCAATCGATCGACCAATCAGGCGTCGGACAACTTGTCGAGATGGCCTGCGAAAAGGGACGCAAGACCAAACCCACGCTCAAGCTCGGCATCTGCGGCGAGCACGGCGGCGACCCATCGTCGATCCTCTTCTTCCACAAGATCGGTTTGGATTACGTAAGCTGCTCGCCCTTTAGAGTGCCAATCGCGCGCCTCGTCGCCGCCCAAGCGATGCTTCAATAACCCCGCATGGCAATGCGGGGCTTCTTCTGGGCCGCCGGTTCACTACGCAGCACGGTGCCGCATCCGCGGCCGCGCCTTGTGAGGCCGCTGGCACGAACCAACTCACTGGCCGGACGGTTGCTTGGTGTACCTCGGCTGGAAGAGCTGGACCTGGAAATCGCCCGGCATCCGGAATTGAGTCGCGAGCCCATAGCCGACATCACGAACCTCGTCTGTGAATTCAACGCCCCGGGTCTTGAGCTGGGCCACCGTTTTCTCGATGTCGTCGCAATAGAACGAGATGTAGTGGGTGCCCGAAGGTTGACCGTCTTCGGTCTCGGCCGGGTGACAGCCCATTTCCGCCTCCGGGAGGTCGAAGATCAGCCACCCGTCCCCAACATCCGTGTACGAGAACCCGAGCTTGTCTCGGATGAAGGACCGGAGCGCTTCGGGCTCCGACGTGTAGAACATGGTGTGGACGCCCGTGATCATTGATTCGTCCTCCTTTTGTTTTGACGCGGCCGCTGCGGAACTCGCCGTTCATAGTACGCCAACGCTTATGTTGCGCAACATAAGCGAGCGTCGCGCGCCGGATCTCGTACCAGCCGATTCGACTCGCCATCTGCTCGGCCGAACCGGGATGATTGGCCGCACCAGTCATGTTGCTCGGCTTCGCCGCCGTCCTTCAAAACCGCTCAGTCAGACCCCACCAGCCTGCTAGGGTGGCCTGTAGTCTATCGTCGTGTCGTGGGCGTGGCGGCTGGGGATACGTAGCATGGCAGGCTGGTGGTGTGGAACGGCGCCCAGCGGTCGGAATAGGATTTGAGCAGACGTGTCCAATGGGCAGGGCGCTCCATGAACGACGAGGTCGAGCCATGCGCAGGGTAATGATGATTCTCATATTGATCGCGGCGACGGCCCTCCTGACGGGCTGCCACCATGGGTACTATTCCGGCGGGTTTGGGTACGGCTACTCCAGCGATGTGCTCGTGTACGGCGGGCATTACGGTTATGCGTATTACCCGCACCATTACGGGTACGGCCATCACTACCGGCACGGCCATCACGATGGCCACGGTCACCACTGACCCACCGCTAAGCTGACCGCTGGGAGCAGCGCCCCCAGTCGCGCCACCGGTTGCGCCCCCGCCCGAGCCAATTCCATGCGCGCTCGCAATCAACGACGCCCAAGGTTTGAATCCGTGGGTATTGTCGTTGGTTTGTGGGATGTGTTAGCGACTAGACTTCTACGGCCAGGCGTTCGGCCTTCGCTTTCGCGTCGTCGAGTGTGCCGACGTACATGAAGGCGCTTTCCGGCAGATCGTCACCTTCACCTTCGGCCAACCGGTCGAACGAATCGATCGTTTCCTCAAGCGGTGTGTAGATGCCCTTGGTGCCGGTGAATTGCTCGGCCACGAAGAACGGCTGACTGAAGAACCGCTCGATCTTGCGAGCTCGGGCCACGGCGAGTTTGTCTTCCTCGGCAAGTTCGTCCACGCCGAGGATCGCAATGATGTCCTGAAGATCACGATAGCGTTGAAGAATCGTCTGCACCTTGCGGGCCACGGCGTAGTGCCGTTCGCCGATGGCCTGCGGCTCAAGGATGCGCGAGGTCGAGGCGATCGGATCGACCGCGGGGTAGATGCCCTTTTCGGTGATGCTGCGCTCGAGTACGACAAAGGCGTCAAGGTGGCTGAAGGCGGTCGCCGGCGCCGGGTCGGTCAAGTCGTCGGCCGGCACGTAGATCGCCTGAACCGAGGTGATCGCACCCTTGGTTGTCGAGGTGATTCGCTCCTGGAGCTGCCCCATCTCGGTCGCAAGCGTCGGCTGATAGCCCACCGCCGAAGGCATGCGACCCAGAAGCGCCGAGACTTCCGAACCCGCTTGGGTAAAGCGAAAGATGTTGTCAATGAAGAGCAGCGTTTCCTTGCCGGAACTGTCGCGGAAGACTTCAGCCATGGTCAGGCCGGACAGACCCACGCGGAGGCGTGCGCCGGGCGGCTCGTTCATTTGCCCAAAGACCATCGCGACCTTCTCGATGACCTTGGCGGTCCGGCCGTTCTCGTCGGTGTACTCGGCTTCCTGCATATCCAGCCAGAGGTCGTTGCCCTCGCGCGTTCGTTCGCCGACGCCGCAAAAGACGCTGTAGCCGCCGAATTCACGGGCGACGCGGGCGATCATTTCTTGAATGATGACGGTCTTGCCCACGCCGGCCCCGCCAAACAGGCCGATCTTTCCGCCGCGGACGAACGGGCAGAGCAGATCGACCACCTTGATGCCGGTCTCGAGCATTTCGATCTTGGGGTTGAGCTCGGTGAACGTTGGCGGCTCGCGATGGATGGGCCGGCGTTGGGTGGCGTTGATCGGTCCCTTCCCGTCGATCGGCTCACCGAAGAGATTGAACACGCGACCGAGCACCGCTTCGCCGACGGGTACGGTGACGGGTCCGCCGGTGTCCACACAGTCGTCGCCGCGGCGCAGGCCGTCCGTACCACCCAGGGCGATGCACCGGATCTGGCCACCGCCGAGGTGCTTGGCGACCTCGCCGACGAGGGTTGTCTTGTCGCCTTTTATGTCGATCTCGCACTTGACGGCGTTATAGATCTCAGGCAAGTCTTCCTCGGGGAACTGAGCGTCGAAGGTGGAGCCGATGACTTGGATGATGGTGCCGGTGGTGGCCATGCGCGACGTCCTGCGATGCAAAGGGGAAGACCGCCCGCTGGCGGCGCTTCGCCGCCTCGGCAGGTGGCTCGAGGGCGGGCTAGAATAGGGGCTTCGGTCGGTGATGCCAAGCTGCCGCCAGTCCGCGTCCGGCCGTGGCCTCACCAGCAGATCCAGGAGCGTTATGGCCCGCAAGAGACGTCCAGCGCTGCAGCGCGTCGCGTTCATCGGCACCTCCCTGCCTCGTCAATGCGGGATCGCCACCT
>JAZFYE010000234.1:0-2495 GCA_036475395.1 Phycisphaerales bacterium | reverse complement strand
CGACTCGCGAGTTTGAGCGCTTCCGGGACACGGTGACGGTGGAAGCGCGGGCCTCGGTTCGCAACGTGGACCGCGCACGATTCAGCGTGGTGCTTCAGGACCAAAACAGGGTCATCGCCCAGCGCCGCGTGGACGTCATCGAGGCTGCCCCGGACCGCGCCACCGCCCTGGAGCGCAGCGACGCCATCGAGGGCCTCAACCGCGCCCGCGACGCCTATGATCGGGCCGTGCGCGACCTGCAGGTGGGCATCTTGCAGTACTTGCTCGATACGGGCCGGATGCGCGTCCAATCCGACGGATCGATTCAGCCGCTACGAGGAATAACGCAGGGCGAAGTCGATGACCCCGACCACGCCCCCGATCCAGCGGGCGAACCGGCCGGATAGGCACCCAACGAGGACAAACAGAGGCAAATTCGGGGCTGAATAGGCTCGATTTGGGTCGAGTCTCCGACTAATGTACGTCATTGCGGGGATAAAGCACGCCTCGCCCATCGAACAAACCACGGGCGTCCGTGGTCTGCCCGTTCTTGACCGGAGCTTGAACTGTGAACAACGCTCTTTCGAATCGTCGCGCGGGAACGACCGTGGTGGTCGTCACGATTATCGCGTTGGCGGCCGTGCTTGGCACAACAACGCTGCTGGTCCGCAGCACCTCGTCCGTTGGAAATGGGAACGGCGCTGCGGACCGACATGTCGTTCGACGAGGCTCCTTCGACATCACGGTCCCCGCCTCCGGCGAACTGGCGGCGCTCAAGCAGATCGAGATCCGCAACCGCTTGGAGACTCGAGCGGTCATCACCGAGATCACCGAAGAGGGCAAACTGGTCAAAGCTGGCGACCTTCTCATTCGGTTTAACGACGAGGAGCTCCGCACCAAGACCAAGGATGCCGAAGAAGCCGTCATCGGTGCCCAGAACGACCTGGACAGTGCCGAGGCTGATCTGGAGATCAAAGAGAACACCAGGGAATCGGAGGTCGCCAAGGCCAAGCTCAAGGTTGAGCTGGGGGATCTGGCGCTCAAGGGGTGGCGGGAGGGCGAGGTCATTACCACAAGACAGGATCTCGCTCTGGCCAAGCAGACCGCCGAAATGAACTTCAACCGGCTCCAGCAGCGTTTCGAGGCATCCGAACGGCTCTACGAGCAAGAATTTATCAGCCTCGACGAGTTCAAGCAAGATGAGATCGCCCTGGTTGAGGCCGAGGCGAGACTCAAGCAGACCGAACTCGATGGCCAGGTCTACGAGAAATACATCTACGTAAAGGAGCGCATGGAAAAGGAGTCCGATCTTCGGCAGGCCCGGGATGAACTCATCCGCGTCCAACAGCGTCAAGACGCTGAGGTGAGCAAGGCCCAGAGCAACGTCTTCAGCAATCAGCGCCAACTGGACAGCAAGCAGGACCGCCTCAAGAAGTATCAGCAACAACTGGAGTATTGCACGCTGACCGCACCCCAGGACGGCCTGGTCGTCCATGCCACCAGTCTCGAGAGGCACCGATACATGATGGGCGGCGGACAGTCGTTGCAGGTGGGTACCGAGCTGTATCGCAACCAGCTGGCGATCATTCTGCCCGACACCTCCCAGATGATGGCGGAAGTCAAGGTCACCGAATCGCTGACTGGCCTGATTGAGCCCGGCCAGCGGGTGATCGTCACGTCGGACGCCCTGCCCGACGTGGTCTTGCATGGTGAGGTGCTGAGCATCGGCGTGCTGGCCGAGTCCGGCGGATGGCGTGACCCCAACCGCCGAGACTACACCGTCAAAGTAAAGCTCACCGAGGGCAACGACCTGGGACTCAAACCCTCCATGCGGTGCAAGGCTGAGATCAACGTCGGGCGAGTCGAGGATTCGCTGTTCGTGCCGATTCAGGCCGTCTTCCGAAACGGCCCTGTCTCCTACGTCTACCTTCCCCAAGACTCGGGCTTCGCCCAGCGGCGCGTGCAACTCGGTGAGGCGTCCGATCTGTTCGTGCAGATCAACGACGGGTTGGCCGAAGGCGATGTCGTCCTGCTGCGCGAACCGACGGCAGGCGAGATCGTAGCCAGGCTCGACGAAGAACAACCGCCGGCTCCGCAAGAAACCGCCATGGCACCGCAGCCCGGCTCACCTGATCGGCCTTACGGCGGATCGCCCGAGGGCATGCGAGGCCAACGACGCGGCGAGGCGTCGCACGAAGGTTCAGACGATCGGCCCTCGGAGCGACACGGCGAGGCAGACCAACCGGTCACAAGTCGCCACAACCCGTAGCCCCTTGCGGCAATCGCCTCAGCTCGGGGGCCGTCAATGAGCGTGTTTCAATCTCAATCGGCGCCGGCGAGTCGATCGTGGCCTCGGTCGTCGCGTGTAGTTCCTTAAGCTTGCGCGAGCTCGGCAACACCATCCGCTCCAGCGACCCGATCGCACTGTTGTACGAATCGCCTGCGCGTTCCAGACCTGCTCCAATCTTCTGGAAATGCTCAACGAACTTCGCCAGCCGATCGTACAGCTCCCGGCC
>JAZFYE010000233.1:0-2024 GCA_036475395.1 Phycisphaerales bacterium | reverse complement strand
GGTAGCGCGCCCTCAACTCGTCACCTCCGTCGGTCGATTTGACCTCGGCACAGTACCTCTTACCAATCAAACAGATGTGAATGAAGCGATCGCGGCGGACGAACTCGACAAGCTGTTGATGGATGCGAAGAAGGAGCGCGGTCGTCCTAAGTGGAAGGCTGCTCGGTAGTTCCTAAGGCTTGGGGTGAATTTGAAGGCGGTTCTGGATACACCGCCTTCCGTGCAAGTGCCCATCCATCAGGATATGGGGTGGTTTATCGGAGCCTCTCGATCCGGGCGTTCCAACTCAGCAGCCAGTAAATCAAACGCAATAACATTGGCCGGTGGTTGGGCGTCGGATGGCACGAGTTCAAGAGATTGGAGTGAGGGCCAGCGGTCGTAGACCGTCTGCGTAAGCGAACGGATATCGATGCAGGGGGGTTGCCGTCTCGCACCACATTCGAGGTCGCCGCGATCGTAGCCGGGATAGTGTCGCGCGGCGTAGTCGAGTGTGCCGCGCGGATCGGCCGCGATCATCCGCTCGGCCTGGATCATGGCGCGAAGTGCGGCGGACACGAGCTCTGGCTTCGCCGCAAGAAATTCCGCCGTCGCGACCAGCACGGTGTCAAGAAATGGATTGCCCCACAGCTCGGTGCCATCACTCAACTCGACCGCGCCCAGGCGCCGAACCCGCGACCCGTGTGGTTCGGCCAGTGTGATCGCGTCGATGCGCCTATGTTCGAAATCGGCCAGCGCGTCATCGATATCGTCGAGGTACACGATCTCGAGATCGCCGAAGCTCAGATCGTGAGCAGCGAGAGCATCGTACAACAACACTTCGAGCGGGTCGCCGCGGAAGGTACCCACCTTCAATCCCTTAAGTTCGTTGATCGTCGCAATACCCGGCTGAGCAAGGACCGTTATGCCCATCAGCCCGCTACCGCCGACGATGATTGGCGGATTCGTTTTCGAGCCATCGATCAAGGGCTGGGTGAAGGCGACAGTCCCGAGCTCGGACAGACCCGAGTCGAGGGCAGCGGCAGTCGATGAAAGAGTCGAAAAACGTGGCACGTCGACTTCGAGACCCTCGGCCTCGAATAGGCCCGCTCCCTCAGCAACGAAGAGCGGTAAATTTGAAAGCGAGCAGCCATGAGTAAGCGTAATTCGCGAGGTCACGAAGCCCATCCTTCCAGTGAAAGGTGACACCGGACCAGCCACCCTACTGCCCGTTCAGACAGCCGGTCACGGTTTCCAATTCCGTGAACCATAGCACCACGCATTGGCGTCATCAAAGAAAGTTCAGATTGTGCGTGCCGCGAGGTCCGGCGGCCACAGCGGGCAGAGTTATGCGCCCAAGCGCACAGCGACGCCGATCCCTCCACCAGCCCTTTCGGCCACAGCGGCAAACCGTGCAATCCGTGCTCCTCGGCGGCGAGCCTTTCTAACAGCGGTTCTCTTTACAGTGCCAACCAAGCTAAACGACGCCCAGATTGAGTTTTGGGAGCGACGGGCATGGTGCGTTCGCTGTGACGCTGATGCAGGGTTACACGGACTCGACCCCGCCGCCTGTGGCTAGGGCATGACCACACCGCAGTTTGGGTCCAGGGTCTGGCCGGTGTAAGCATCTCCATCGGACGAGGCCAAGAACACCACAGAGGCCGCAACATCCTCGGGTCGGCCCCAACGTTTCAGTGGAATCCGCATCCGCACCTCTTCGGTGTACTCGGAGCCTTCCTTGAACCGATCCGATGCGGTCGGCCCCGGGCACACTGTGTTCACCGTGATCTCGGGCGCAAACGCTAAGGCCAGAGACTTGGTCAGCGTTCGCAGCCCGCCTTTGGCCGCCGTGTAGTGTGCCAGCCGAGGATGACCGATGTAGGCCTGCTCGGACGCGATGTTGATGATGCGGCCGCGATCGTGAACGAGTAAATGAGGCGCCGCTGCCTGAGAAAGAAAGAACGGGCCTTTCAGGAACAGGTCGAGAATTGCCTCCCAATCGTCTTCGGTGATCTCCGATACCTTCTGCTGCCAGGGAGCCCCCGCGT
>JAZFYE010000232.1:0-11826 GCA_036475395.1 Phycisphaerales bacterium | reverse complement strand
TCGTCAGCACTTCATCGCCCGGCTTGAGGTCGATGCCAAACTGACATATCTGCAATCCTTCCGAGGCGTTGCGCGTCAGTGCGATTTCCTCGGGATCACAGCCGAACTCGCGCGCGAGCCGCTCGCGCACTGCTTCGCGCTGCGGTTCGAGGATTCGCCACATCGTGTAGGGCGGCGCGGTGTTGGAGTAATCCAAGTGCCTTTTCATCGCTTGCTGGACGATCGCCGGCGAAGGGCTCACGCCGCCGTTGTTCAGGTTCACGATGCTGCGATCGACCGTGAACGCCTGACTGACCTCAAACCAGAAGTCTTCGTCAGCCGCGATCGTTTGGGGCGAGCCGGGATACTGCGAAAGCTCCGTGACCGCTGCGAGCGCTCGCGCCACCCGAGCCGGATCGAGATAGGCGACCGCCACCGCAGAAACGGCCGGAACTGACATCGCACCGAGGAATTGACGTCGGCTTTGCATGGGTTCACCTCCGTTTGCGGGGGCGATTGTACCGCCATGCGCCCTCACCCGAAAGATCCGCGAGCAACCTTGCTGAGGCCTGGGTGTTGGCACCCGGGGGCGTTTGACGCCATAATGCCCGGCGACTGATCCTCGCTCAGACTCATCCCACTTTTGGAGAAATCCATGAACAGGAGAACACCGTCATATCTGCTTGGTTTCGCGGTGGCGGCCGCCTTGTCGTCCTCAGTCGCGGCCCAAGGGCGGTTCGACGACGTCCAGATCAAGACCGTCAAAGTCTCAGAGAACGTCTACATGCTCGTCGGCTCGGGCGGAAACATCGGCCTGTCAATCGGCGAAGACGGCGCGTTCATGATTGACGATCAGTTCGCGCCGCTGACCGACAAAATCCTCGCCGCGGTGCGCACGCTCACTGATCAGCCCGTGCGGTTTCTCGTCAACACACACTGGCACGGTGATCACGTCGGCGGAAACGAAAACATGGGCAAGGCCGGGGCCATCATCGTCGCGCATGAGAACGTTCGCAAGAGCATGAGCACCGAACACTTCATGGAAGCCTTCAACCGCAGCCTGCCCGCATCGCCCGAAGCAGCGCTGCCGGTCGTAACGTTCACGGATGCGATGAACTTCCATTGGAACGGGGACGACGTGCATGTTTTCCACGTCGAGCCCGCCCACACCGACGGCGACTCGATCATTCACTTCCGCCACGCCAACGTGCTTCATACGGGCGATACGTTCTTCAACGGAATGTATCCCTACATCGACGTATCCAGCGGCGGTTCGATCGACGGCGTGATCGCGGCGGCCGATACGGCGCTGAAGTTGTGTAACGACAAAACGAAGATCATCCCGGGGCACGGAGAATTGGCCGACGCGGACGATTTGCGAGCCTACCGCGAAGTGCTTCAAGCAGTGCGCGATCGAGTGCGTTCACTGGTGGATGCGGGCAAGACGCGCGAGGAAGTGATCGCCGCCAAGCCCAGCGCCGAGTTCGACGCCGATTGGGGCGCCGGTTTCATGCGGCCGGACGTCTGGATCGGCATCGTCTACGACGGGATGACGAAGGACTAGCGCCCGTCCCGAAACTCGCATGGCCCCATGGCCCCTGGCTCTGATATGGCCGGCGGGTCCGGTTCGGCCATGAACGCCCTGATCCGGCCGCCACGAAAAGCGATTGGAGATTTCCTTTGTACCGCACTTCAATGGGCGGTTATGATCGAAATGACCGGATGTCACTTCGATCAGATAGGAGGCGTTCGATGGGCGTTTCGACACAAGCCTGGAGTTTTGCTCTTTGCTGCGTTTTGGTTCCTACCAGCGCGTTGGCCGGGGACGACCCCCCGGAGTTCATGTTCCAATGGGGTTCGAACGGCGCCGGGGAAGGCCAGTTCTCGGGGCCGCACGGGATCGAGGTCGACGCCGAGGGCAACGTCTACGTCGTCGACACCGGCAACAATCGCATCCAGAAATTCACTAGCGAGGGGAAATTCCTTTTGACATGGGGCTCCTTCGGGGCTGGAGAAGGGCAGTTTAACCATCCCCACGGGGTCGGCATCGGTCCCAAGGGCCACATCTATGTCGCAGAGACCGGCAACAACCGCGTTCAGAAGTTCACGAGCGATGGCGTGTTCGTGACAACATGGGGATCCTTCGGCAACGGTGACGGACAGTTCCAGCATACCCACGGCCTCGCAGTGGACAGCAACGGAAATGTCTTCGTCTCCGACAGGAACCAGAATCGCGTCCAGAAGTTCACAAGCGACGGAACCTTCATCATGGCTTGGGGAACAACCGGCACCGGAGATGGAGAATTCACCAGCACGAACGGCGTAGCGATCGACTTACAGGACAACGTCTTCGTCGGCGACAGTAGCCCGCGGATACAGAAGTTTACCAACGATGGCGACTTCATCACCGCTTGGGGTTCCTCCGGCGCCCGAGACGGTCAGTTCAACTTCCCGCGCGGTCTCTCGACGGATGAGTTTGGAAACGTGTATGTCGCGGACCGCAACCTCCATCGTATGCAACGGTTCACGGGAGTCGGAGAATTCATAACGAAATGGGGATCGTTCGGCACGGACGAGGGCCAGTTCAACTTTCCCTACGCCCTGAGAGCCAGCGGAGACGGATTCGTTTACGTGGCCGACTCGAGCAACCATCGCGTGCAGAAGTTCCGCGTGATCCCGTGCCCCTGGGACCTCAATGACGACAGCACCGTCGGCGCTGCGGACCTGCTCTCGTTGCTCGTGCAATGGGGAACCAACCCCGGCGGCCCACCCGACTTCGACGAAGACGGAAACGTCGGCGCTGCGGACCTGCTCGTACTGTTGGTCAACTGGGGGCCATGCGAGTGAGGTACGTTGCGGTGCTTGCGGGGCTAACGTCCAGCGCAACCTACGCGTCAGACGAATCTGCGATCAACTCAATCGACTCTCCCTGACATGACAAACGGCCGGTCATCAGAACAACGGCCGTCGTGACGTCAGTGGAGCCGATCGGGATTGAACCGACGACCTGTTGCATGCCACGCAAGATTGAGGCATGCGAGACAAAACTGCGGTACAGCGGGTTTACGGCAGCGCCAACGCCAATTCCCCCACCCGTTCCCTACCATTTCGTGAACATCGGCGGTACGCATGCTGCGGATATGCTGCAAATCATCGATGCCCCACAGTTGACCCCTATAGATTGATGCGGCACGCACGGTCCGAGAATCCCCCGTCGGCTGGGACTTTCGGTCACGGTGTCCGGATGTCCAACATCCGGTAAAGACGTCTCCGGCACACGTCGATGATGCTCAATCCAAGGAGCTATGCACCATGAACGAGAATACAAAAGTATCGATGGAATTCGCCAAGATTCACGTTGAAAAGCTTGCCAAACTCAGCACCCGTAAGGTGTCCATGAATCCGGTCGAAGACGTGATCCGAGAGCTGTCGGTAGTCATCTACCACGTCGGCGAGGCCATCGTGCAGCAACTCGCCGAAGATTCGGAGAAGGCTCAGTCGCACTCCAAGGCCGCCTGATCGGTCACCGGCACCGTGCTGGGCCGACTCTCACCAACCACCACCGGCTCTCTCGCTGAGGTCTCTCTCAGGCGATCGTGCGGCCCCTGCTGAGATCCGGGTCGGCGGTGGATGCGGATCGCGTGGTCGGGATCACGGATCGGTCGAGGTTGGCGTCGAGATCGGGCGAACATTCCCGAGCGTGGTCCGCGACGATGGGGACGCCGACGAGTCTAGCTCGCCACCACGATCATCAATACCAAGATCGCGGTCGCAATCCGCCAACAAACCCAAGTCGGTAGATGACGCTTCATCCACATCATTTTTCTCCGGCTCACAGGAAACTATCAACCCGTCTTTCCGCGCTAGGTGATTTCCTGAACGATGCACCTCACCCCAACCACAACGCCCTCACCGGATCTGACGACATGATAACTGTGTTGGAAAACTCGCTTCTTCTGCGGCGAAGCCGCTGTCTCCGCGAAGACAAAACCGTCGATTACCGGTTTCCCCGTCTTCATCACGCCGCGAAGTAACGGCTCGACCCTAGCCGCCACGTCCGGTATCACCTCGCTGATCGTCCGTCCCAGGTGCGCCTCCACGGAAAGTCCATTGATCGCAGCGAGATACGGGTTGATCTGCAGGTAGCGAAGTTCCGTATCGAACAGGCACATACCGACGCCAACGTTTTCCGCCTGCGACCGAATCACGCTGCATAATCCGTAACGTCAATCGCAAACCTAAACACTTCAGCTATCTCCTATTCGCACTTGCACGCTGCACCTCGCGCCCCCGGCTCATTCATCGTTGCGGGTAGTAGGGCCGCAACACCGCAAACCCCATCAGCCCCGCACCAACGGCCATCGCGGCGACCCCGTACCGATAGGTCTTACCGAAGTCGCGGTCCCATAGCGTAGTGTGAGGGAGCGACTCTATTCGTCTGCGCAGATCGTGCTCCTTGGCATACCCGCACATGCCCCATCCCCCAACCAGCAATGCCGCCCCTATGCCGACGGTGAGTCTACGGATGATCGCCATGCCGCCCAGCATACCAAACGACCGAGGACCCCGCCGTCGCCTACGACCTTGATGACTGAGAAAGACGGAAGACCCGCAACCACCAGAGTGTATACTAGGCGTATCACTATGACCCCCGTGTGACCATGCTGGGTTCGCCCAGCACACACAACAGCCCGCATTGTCCCCCGCAATGCGGGCTATTTTCCCATTCGTCGTTGCGGGTCGTAGGCCGCAACACCGCAAACCCGATCAACCCCGCACCGACGACCTGTCGGCTGAGGCGACCGCTCTCCTGAACTGTTACTTGGAAAGTGGAGCCGATCGGGATTGAACCGACGACCTCTTGCATGCCATGCAAGCGCTCTCCCAACGATATCGCTGAAAACAAAGGGCTTTCCGAAGGTTCCGCTCTGGTTTGTACCCCGGTTTGTACCAGCGACGCCGAAGATGAGCACGGATCGACTCCCGAAGCAACTAAGGACTCGCCGGAGTTGGCGGCTGTGGTCGAGGTGTGGCCGAGTCTTCCTGAGGCGATCCGAGCCGGCATCCTCGCCATGGTCAGGACGGCCCTCGGTAGACAGTAATGCAGCCGAGCGACGGCAGGCGCAATGACGGGATTGGACGTGGCCTTGCGGCCGTGATCGAGTCCTGGGGCAAGTTGCCGCAGCACGTGCAGAATGCGATCTTGACCCTCACGGCCATGGTGCAGGAGATGACACAGCGGCCGGCACGGGGTCGTCCATAACTCCAGGGGACGACCTCGCCGCGCAGATCGGCGAGCGACATGAAGTGTCAGCGCTCGCCGATGCCGCACAGAGCCCAAAGAGTAGAAGTGGAGCCGGGGGGAATCGAACCCCCGGAAATGTCGCATTCACGGGTATGTCTGAGGGGGGTGACGCACAATTACACGCACAAACCACGACAGAGAGGGGCGATCAGTCCCACCGTCACAATGAGGCACTCTGGGACAATGGCATTACTGGCGTGCTGTCTGATCGAGAATTGCGTGAAGTGGTCCTCGCGTGGCCCAGTCTGTCACAGCCAGTCAAGGCCGGCATTCTGGCAATGGTTCAGGCATCGATCCACTCTTCAGCTCATACAGAGCATTTCGACTGACCGCGACCGTTCGAGGCTTCGCCGTGATGTCGCCTTCCGCTGTACAACACGACATTCCGTGAAACCGATTGTCCGCACCTGAGACCAGTTCGCCTCTTGTGCCATCGACTGCGACATGACGTCGTGTTTTCCGTGCAGGTCCGACATGACTTAGGCAGCGTCACATCGGGAGTGATTGGTTATATGGCTCTCGCTACGACGAGGAGTATGGAGTAATCAGTACGAGGTGTTTATCTCAATCCAATGCCCGTCCGGGTCTTGGATGTATACCTGGCGGACGCCGTCCGCGCGGACGCTGACTCCCCCGTCTGTCCCAGGCCAGTCTGAGTAGCGAATGCCGCGCGAGCGGAGGTGGGTGAGGAAGGCGTCTAGATCCTGCACCGAGAGTGCGAAGTGCGTCGCCTTAGGGACGGTCTGAGGCTCATCCAGTGCGATCAAATGCAACTCATTGCCGTTGCCTAGGTCGAACCACCGGATGATCTCCGGTCCGGAAGGCTTGGCGATCTCCGCCAGTCCCAGCACATCGCTGTAAAATGCTGCGCTCTTCGAGAGATCCGCTACCTGTAGTGCCTGATGATCGAAAGCGAGTGCCAGTGGATCGTTGCTCGACTGCGGAGCTCGGCTCGTTGAGCAGCTGACGCTGACGGCACAGACCGTGAGGAGACCCAGGAGGGTGAGCAGCTTCATGGGCGTAGCGGCGATCGGGGACACATAACGACGGGGACTGTCGCAGACGCGCGGTGCCGGTTCTTACGGCATCAGGTTGTGGACTTCAAAGGTTGTTTCCACTGGAGGAGTGGTGAATCCGCCACTGATGCCCTGCTTCATCCTGGGCATCAAGATGGTATCGCGGAACCGTTCCCAACTCTCCTTGGTCGACATTTCCCATTTGACCTTCGCCCGGCTACACCGCCGAGCTTGCCGAGCAGGAGTGTACCGCGCCTACCGGAGACCCAAGTTCCATTGGCTTTCAACTGAGCGGAATCGACGATGACAGGCCGAGTCCTGCCCCAAGACGGCGGTGTCCAGACCCACAGAGCCAGTCAAGCAGAAATGAGATCCGCGCACCATGACACTCCCCTCTTGTGGCCTATGCTCATCATTCCTCGAATCTCCGCCGAATGGCCATTTCGACCCCCGGCATAATCAGAGACATGTGACTTGTGACCTCAGAGGCGCTGTGATCTTGGCAGAACCTGACAATCTGCTTGCCCATAATCCCTTAGACTCACGTAACCTTCAAAGGAAAATGAGTCTGGCCGACAGCAGGCTCGAAGCCATTCCAAATCAGTTGCGCCATGCTACCAATTACCAGAATGTGTCCCTGCTCATCTTTAATGCCGTTCGACGACAGAAACTTGAGAGACAGAGGTTCAACGTGGGCACCGAACAACGGAGACTCGTATGCCGGGCATGTCTTACGAAACCATGTCTCGCGCCGACGCAAGCGTTCAAATTCGTGGTCAAATTCCAATGCATCAATGTCTTGCGCACGATTCAAGTGATCTGGCGCAGAAAACTCAAAATGCGCTAAGTAACCAAACTCAATTGTGAGAGCCTTCCAGAGCCACTCTGCAGACGGATCATTCTCCTGTCGGGCTTCGTTGCCCTCCCAGTCATAGTAATCAATGTGAATTCTGCACCGGCGATCGCTCCTCTCAGAGAAGAGTATCTCGATGCAACGAAAGACGCTGTCGTGAAAATGCAGTCTTTCAAGTTCTTTGCGAACAGATAATCGGGAAGCCATTACTCTCACCTCCACTACACTTTGATTGCCAAGCGCGCATCCACATTCGATCCCGTAACACAACCCCACTCGCGTCGGAATAAGCCCCATCACCGGCTCCAATGCCGATCGCCAGTCGTCGGCGCTGGCGACGTTGCCGTTGCATAGTAGCGCCCGTTCGACATCGCCGTCGTGGTTCCTATTCAGTGCTTCGCGGTGCAAACTCACCGCAAACTACAGGGTGAACACCATGTCGGTTGTTCAAGAACGCCGACGTCATCTGGGAAATCCGGGCTGAAGCCTCAGAGCTTCGAGAACGGGCCGAGGCCGAGTTCGACCGCGCCTGGACGACGTACTGGCGATCGCGACCTGGGAGGAGAAGCGAGAGCTTCTGACCCTTAACGTGCATCGAATGGAGGCTGAGCCAGATCGCCACACGGTCGCGCCCTGGCCTGTCGGCGTCGTTGGGCGCCGGAGGCGTCAGGCGCTGCACCGCATGGCGAGGTTGTGCACCGCGCGGTATCCCAGCGTCCTCCGATGCAGAAGCGCCGAGGCGACGGCCTCCACGAGCGCCCACGTCTTCTGCTCCCTCAGCATCTCCGCCGTCTCATCGGCAAGCCGGACGATGGTCGTCTCGAGATCGTCGATGCCGTCGCACAGCACATTGAGCAGGGCGAGGACATCCATGTAATCACCATCACTGCCGTCGTAGGGATCGTGGAAGCCCGCGGCCCGCGTCGCGATGACGCCGGCGAGGCTGACCTTGACGGAGCGGACGATATCGATACGGTCTTTCCGGCCCAAGTACGGCAGAGGTTCCGCGAGGACAGGCAGGCTGTGCAGGTGACCCGCCGTCATGTCCGATGGCTCGATCGTCACATACGAGAACGGCCAGCCCAGCCGATACGCGGCCACCGCATGCCCGGACTCGTGAAACGCGGTGTGGTGCCGTTCGTCGTCCACTCTTTGGTAGAGCACCGCCACGAGAGAGTATACGTCGGCATGCAGACGGCGGTCCGCGAAGGGCGTGCTCGAGGCGGCGACGCGAGCTCTCTTGGCGGGCAGCTGGGGAATCAGCACCGTCGACCCGGTGGTGTTCCATTTGTCAGTCGACTCGGAGTTGATGTCAGGCTTGGAGATGCGAGGCCGACGGATGACATGATGCGGATCGCCGAACCACGACTCGGCAAGCCAGACCCACGGCCGCTGCGTCGATGGACCGGCTCGAAAACAGCCTGCTCGTGGTCGAGCTGACGTCGTCGGCAGGCGCGGTGGAGTGCGCCCCGAACTGCGCCCTGAAACGGCGGAAACTGGGATGCGCGCCCTAAAGCGCGCCCTCGGCAGTAGGCATCTTCCGGGGTAGTAGCGGGCAAGCAGTCGGCATTTCGTGGGAGCGGCTGCGAAAGACCACTGTTCTTGCAAGCGCCAAGGCGGTCGGCCGGAGCTTTCGTAAAGCGCCACTCCACCTCGGCACCGATCTACGTCGGAAGCACCGCGCAAGTTCACAACGAGCCCTGACGGCACGTCCGGCAGCGCCCTTCCACTACCTTTAAGTGCGCGACCTCCAACCTGGAGGAATGGTCGCAATATTCATGCCGTCGATCGTGACGGACACCAAACCTCTCTCCGAAGAGTTCCTCCCCGCCACGTTTCCAGGCCGGGAGCGGCAGCTGAGAGAGCTCTTGGAACACGTCGCTCCGCCGAGCAAGGAGTGGCGGCCGAGCCATCTCTGGATCCATGGCCCGCCGGGATCGGGGAAGAGCTCGACCGTCCGCAAGGTGCTCGGGCAGCTTGAAGACCAGCAGGTCAAGACCGCGTACGTCAACTGCTGGAGCGCACAAACTTTCTACGCCGTGCTGGAAGCCATCTTCCAGGAGCTGCGCACGCTGGTCGCGGAGATGCGGGACGTATCCTTCAAGTTCGACCGTTTGGGCCGAATCGCGAAGGGGCAGCGACTGGTCGTGGTTCTCGACGAAGTGGACCAGATGTTCCTCAAGGAGAGGAACGCAACGCTCTACAACCTGGCCCGCCTGGACCACTCGGGTGTCGTCACTCTCAGCCAGAGCCGGCAGGGATACCTGGAACTCGACCCCCGGGTCAAGTCGCGGCTGTTACCGTTCTTCCTCGAGTTCAGTGCGTACAGCGTCGAGCAGTTGGTCCCCATCCTCGAAACCCGGGCCGAGCAAAGCCTCGAAGCAGAAGCATGGTGTCGGAAGGACCTGGAGGTTATTGCCAAGCAGAGCAACGGTGATGCCCGCGTCGCCATTCAGACCCTGCGGGCGGCAGCCTACCGAGCGGACAAGGGCCGCGGATCGCAGATACGGCCGACGGACATTGAGGAAGGGCTGCGATCCACGAACGGTCTGCGCCGGCGGTACGCACTCAAGTCCCTCTCAGAACAGCATCGGCTGCTGCATCATCTCGTCAAGGACGCGGGAGTCATCAGCACACTCGAACTCTGGAAGCGATATCGCGAGGAGGCGAGCAAGCACGAGATGGAACCGATGGCACGACGGACGTTCAATCACTACAAGCAGCAGCTGATTCAGCTCCGCCTGCTTGGAGAGCGATCGGGCCGAGGGCGCCGGAACACGCGAGTTGTGGAGGTGATCGGATGAAGAAGCGCAAGCGAGGACGACCGAAGAAGGAGACGGGATGGTGGAGACGATGCAAGCGCCGGCTAGCCCGGTGAGGCGACAGAGGCTCGCCGGCGACGGCGTTGAGGATGCGGAGTCGAACGAGGGGATCCCTCACTGGGTGTCTCTAATCGAGCAGATCGTTCAGGAAGAGACCGACCGAGTGCGTTCCGAACTTCTTCTCGGATCACCTGTCGGAAGGCATCGGCGATCTCCGGCTGCGCGAGGAAGCGCGCGACGTGATCACCGGCGACGTCGATCCTGGCGGTCCGATCCTTCACAGCCCTGACGTCCAGGGCATAGCCACAGTGGGCACAAAACTGGTTGTTCTCGACGTTGAGTTCAGCGCACATGCCGCATGATGTCATTGCCTTCTTCTTCGGTGTTCGATCTGGCGTGAGCCCATGCATCCGAAGGACGGCGTCGTTCGCGTCCCTTGATACCAGGTGGGCGTACGTGGCCAGCATGCTGCTGTCGGCGACAAGACCAAAGAAGACTTTGGCCTGAGCCTCGTTCAAGTGACCGCCGGCGAGTACGTGCGTGATGCGCGAATGACGAAGGAGGTGCGGGTGCACTCGCTTCTTGATCCCAGCTTCCGCCCTGAGGCGCTTGAATTCTCGCTGGATTCCATGATACCGCACCGGTTGCCATGATCCCCTCCGGCTGGTGCCCCAGAGCGGCGACGCTGGGTCATCACGGCGGGGATGGGCATTGAGCCACGCCGTCAACACAGCTGCAGAGCGAATGACACGCACGCTTCGAGGCCCGGTCTTTCCGTTGAGATCGCAGACGTAACTGAAACGGTCGCGGGACACGTCACCGATCGTCATCGAACCGATCTCCCCGACGCGGGCTCCAAGTTCATACATGAGGCTGAGAAGCGCGCGAGATTGCGTGCTCGTCGGTGCGCCGAGAAGCCGGTCCACTTCGTCTTCCGTGAGAATGTCAGCCGCTCGAATGCGAATCTGGTCTTTCTTCTTGATGCGGATGCTGATGCCAGCGACAGAGTCGGGATAACCGTTCTTGCTGAGGGCGGCATTGCCCCACTCGGCAAACTTGAACAACTTGCGGATAGCGACCTTGAAGTCGTGCTTGGTCCACGGCGCGAGGTCGCTCGATTCGATCTGGAAGACGGCATCCCAGATGTCTTTGGGCTTGGCGTTACGAAACGCGCGGCGAAGGTAACGGGTGCCGAGAACATGAAGGTACTCGAGCAGCTTCCATCGTCGTGCCGCGGATAGCCCCTCGACCACGAGGTAACGGTCGAACTGTCGGAGCAGTGTCTTGTTGGCCGTGGGCATATCCGATCGATCGATCTTGCGATACACAAGATCAAGCTTCTTCTGAAAGTCGTGTAGAGAGGGCGATGGCATACTTCCTCAGTTCAGTTGCAGCTTTTGAGCAGTGCCTGAAGGCTATGCCGCGCCTGCTTTAGCCCCGGGAGGATTGTCACTACCGAGTAGTAGCCCCAGGGCCATGCCAAGCTTGCCGGCCCTCAGAACCATTGCTGAAGCCTTATTGGTCAGACGTCCATATAAAGCTTGCGCCCCTCCAGCCCCAATCTTGAGGCAGCATCTACACTGCGACTTGAACTTGTCAACGAAAGAGAACGGGCTTTGCGCATCATACTGGGAAGCCCCCGATGAGCGTGGGAGCAGAAACCGCAATGCCGCGGCCACGTCACCGTTGCCAAACTTGCCAGCTATTCATTTATCGTCGAGCTGCTATATAAACGTTGGTGAGCAGCTTCAACGTTGCGGACAGATGTGCCGTGGCAATCTGACAGAGTAGTAATTGACGAGTAGAGTTATAAAGGTTGCGCTTGCTGACCCGAAACGACGGTGAACTCTG
>JAZFYE010000231.1:0-9319 GCA_036475395.1 Phycisphaerales bacterium | reverse complement strand
CATCAAGGCTGGCTCTCCGACGATCGCCACTACCTCTATGTAAGTGATGAGCTTGACAACTTAGGGCGCACTTCGATGTTTGATGTCAGCGACTTGACGAGCCCGAAGTTCATCGGCGACTTCTCCTCGACCGCGCCGACGGCGACCGATCACAACCTCTACGTGCGTGATGGGTTCATCTTCGAGACCAACTACACCAGCGGCTTGCGCGTGTTCAACGCCTGCGATCCTGTGAACCCGGTAGAGGTTGGGTTTTTCGATACATTCCCGGCAAATGACGACCCCGGCTTCAGCGGTGCGTGGTCCAACTATCCGTTCTTCCCCAGCGGAACCGTCATTGTCAGCGACCGCAGCGGCGGGCTGTTCGTGCTCGACGTCAGCGAAGCGGTCGCCGGCGGCTGCGGCGGCTGTGAGGCTGATCTCGACGGCGACGGAACGGTAGGCGCAACCGATTTGCTTACCCTCTTGGTTCTGTGGGGCAGCGATCCCGGCGGTCCGCCCGACTTCGATGGCGACGGCACCGTCGGCGCGAGCGACTTGCTCTTCCTGCTCGTGTCGTGGGGACCGTGTCCCTAAAGAAGGCATCAAGGCATCGTGGCATCGTGGCATCGTGGCATCGTGGCATGAAGCCGTGAAACGTCGGCTGGGTAAGCTCGTCGTGTTCCTTCTCCTCGGCGCGATCATCAACGTCGCCGTGGCGTGGGCTTCATCGCTATGGGTTGATGGGATGGCGTTGGAAATGCTCGCACGAGCGATAAGTGGTGTAACGGCAGCTGATCACCCGCGCTGGCATGTTTCGGTCGCATCGAGTGGAACCTCAACGCTCGTGCAAGCAGGCGCTTCCCGCAAACCTCCGGGGCCTCCTAGGAATTTGCGAGCCAGTGCGACCAAAGAAGAAATTGATGCGTTTGCTAGCGGTGTAGCACTTCCGGTGAAACGTGAAGTTGTGCCGGTTCCGTATTGGTCTCGTACATCAACACCGCCGACCGAAAGCAATTACGAAGCTCCAGGGGTGTGGGAGGATGCGCGTGGCTGGCCGATGCGCAGCCCACCTCAAAAGAACACACAGTAGTGTAGTACGCCGCGCGGCCCACCGACAAAATGCGCCTCGATCGGTGAAACCAGAGTGGTGAATAAGAGCCGCTCCCGATTGGGAAGCGGCCCTGCGTTGAGTACGGTGTCGATGATTCTCGAAAACGCTTGGCCTACGGACAGGGACCCCAGTTGACCAACAGGGTGAGCAAGTCGGTCGCCCCCACTGATCCGTCGCCATCGAAATCAGGCGGACCGCAGGGATCAGTGCTCCAGGCGACCAACAGACCGAGCAGGTCGGCAGCGCCAACGGTCCCATCCCCGTTCAGATCGATCGGACAGTTGGTAATCGTGGTGTTGTCGAACGCAAGCGTGTTCCCGGGCACGCTCGTTGAACCGGCAAAGAAGCGGAAACCACTTGGGTCAGGCAACCCACCGCCCGCACCGCCCTCGAGGTACCAATCGGCGGGCTCGAAGGTGGCACATTCACCCGTGGTGAGATCCAGAATCGAAACATGGATGATGCGGTTGCTGTCCAGATCGACTGTCGTCGAGGATCGGTACCAGTGGTTGATGTCCAACGCCTCCCACTGCGGGCCCGGACTCGCGCCCGGTTGGGCGAAGAGCGTTCCACCGGCGTCGTAGGGGAGGTAAAAAGCATTCATGGCCACGGGATTATTCACATCAACCCACGACATGAGATGGATGTAGGTCGCCGCACCGGGGAACAGCTGGGTCGAGAAGCTGCCCAGATTCTGAGTTGTTACGCCTTTGCCCGTGAACGTCGCCGCGAAATCGTACGTAATCGTAAATACACTGATCGCTCCATAATCCACGTCGCGCTGCGAACGCGAAAACACCGCGCCGGCCGGTCCCGTTCCGGCAACGAACTGTTCACCACCATCCGGATTGACCGGCAGTCCCAGCGCGTTGCCCGCATAGGTGTACACCAGCGCGGAGATACTGTTCGGCGGATCCGGGTTGTAAAAACCATCTTGACCGTTGAGCTCGATTCCACCGGCCGAACCCGCGTAAGTGGGAGGTTCGAACTGTGACGAAAACTGAGCGGTCGCTGCGCCGCACACCGCCAGCGCGAGCACAAGGGCGACGGCCGGGCAGCCTCCTCACGATGTTGACTCGGTCGCATTGAAACGTACGTGTCTCCCGTTCATCTCTATCACTCCTCTGTTGATGCTCCGATGAGTCGACAGCGGACGCACAGGACCGCTGCCGCAGTAACTATCTTCATATGGTGATTTGACGTCGGCTCGTTCCGTCCCATCGTTCGGCCCCTCATGGCGCCCGGTGGCCGTAGGCACACAGAAGGTTGTGCCATGCGCGCAGGCTAGCGGCTCCAACGGCTCAAGGCAAGCATTTCTTTGGGTCGGCCGTTTGTGAACCGGCCATACCATCGCAAATCGCGGCTCAAACGAGCGGGAACGCGGTTGTGGCATCGGCGTACGATCCGCGGCTCTCGGGGCGGGGGAACCTTGAGTGACGACGAAGCCGAAGAAAAAGGGCCGCTCCCGCTTGGGACGCGGCCCGGTGTAGATCACCGTGGTGACGATGCTCAGCGTGTCAGCTTCCGCCGTTGGGCTGGAAGAAAAAGAACGGCAGACGGCCACCCCCGCCCATATCGTCGATGTTGTAGATGTAATCAGCGTCCAGCGCTTTGTCAATCCGAACGTTCGCCTCACTGAGATGCGCGACGGTGTACGGATCGACGGTTCGGCCGCCGTTGCCCAGGAGGTGCTCGATTTTGGCCGCCAGCTCTCGGAGCTTGTACGTGCTGAGATTGGCGATCGGTTGCGCTGATGCACCAAACCCCTTATCGAGCATGCTCAGTTCGATGAGCCGCTCCAGATGCTCGCGCTGCAAATTGCGGCGCAGACTGGAGATCATCGGCTTGCGGGCCGTGAAACTCGTGTCCGGCATCTTGTCCAGCTCCGACCAGATCGCGTCGGTGATGCCGAAGATCACCTCCGGCAACGTCACCGCGTCCTGATCAGACGGCAGCCGGAACTCGGTGTCATAAACACGATTCAGCGTGGTGGGATTCATCAGCATGGTCAGGGCCACGCCTTGGATCGCCTTGATGCGATCGTGGATCGGCCAGGTCGGGTCCTCGAAGATCGCTCGGAACCCGCCCTCATCCCACCATTTATCGACAGTCATCTTCGCAAGCAGTTCAGGTGTGAGGCCGAATGCCTCGTCGTTAAACGCGTTATCAATGACGAACTTCAGAGCGCGGCGCTGCTTGGCGGTCTCAACCGCAACGACCGGATCGCGGTCCCCCGGATCACCCTTGCGGTCACGGTTCACATACGACCCGCCGAGCCAGTTCGCCGCGATGGCTACGGAATTGAAGTGCCGGCCGAGCAGCAGCTCATACGCCTCGCGGGCCTTGGCCCAACTGTCGCCCTCCTTCACAATCCGATCCAGGATCTTGGTGCGAAGGTGTTGAGCAAGCCGCATCTGCGAAACCGCGAAGTCCAGTGGGTCGGCGCCGTAATCAGATCGGCGAGCCAACGGATCGGGGCCCCACGTGTCCTCATCGGTCGCGTAGGGAACATCTGTCTCCGAGACCCGGCTGAGGATCGGCTTGAGATCCTTCTCAAACGTGTAGCCGTACTCGATCGCCCAGTAGTCGTACGGGCCGATGGTGACCATCGTGTAGTCGCCCTGCACCGGGCCGTCGTTGAAGTTGATGTTGACGGGGTTGTAGTCCATCACCGAGGCGGTCTGGGCCCGGCCCTTGAATTCCTCGGTGTTGATCTCCTGAATGCTATGGATGCTGGACGCCTTGAAGTTGTGGCGCAGGCCGAGCGTGTGGCCGACCTCGTGCATGGTGAGGTCCTTCAGCAGCGGGCCGATGAACGATTCCGGGACACCGTCGAGCATTTGGCCTTCGTCCTTTTCATCCTCGCCGTTGTCGTCGTCATCGTCGTCGTCGTCACCGTTGCCGTTGCCATCGTCGTCGTCCTGCCCTTGAGCAAGCTCTGCAAACAGCGCCGGATCGAGTCGGAACATCGCGATATCCATCGACTTGGCCATCGCATTCATGCACGCGCCGTTGACCTGACTGACGCGCCCAGCCAGGCCGTCATAGCGATCATCGCCGAGCATCGTGGGGTCGGCATTGGCCGCGGGATGGCCGCTGAACGCGCGGGCATCGCGCAGTGCTCGTTGTCGAGACAACTCGCGGATCACGTTCGGCCGCTCGGCCGGCGAAGCCAGCAAAACGCGTGGATCCCAATCGGGATGGTGTTCAAGCCACGCCAGCGTTTGCGGGCCGAAGGCTTCCATCGCAATTTGGGGGATCAACTGCCTCCACGTCCGCGCCCAACTTGTGATGAAACCTTCGTCCATCACAATGTCCGCATCGAGAATCTGACCCGTGCGCGGATCGACACGGCTGGGGCCGATCGCAAAGCCCATGCCGGCGTTCGTCCACAACACGAAGTTGTAGCGCGCGTCCTCGGGATCCTTCTCCATATGCGCTCCCGTGCGCGCATCCTGTTGATAGACCTCGATGGCATTGATGATGCCGACCTTCTCGTAGGCCTCGTTCCACTCCAGCACGCCGTCGCGCACCCATCGGCGGTACCGCACGGGTGTGGTGTGCTCGAGGTAGAAGATGATCGGCTCTTTGGGCGGGCTAAGCTTCAGCGAGGGGTCAGCCTTCTCCAGTTTCCATCGATTGATATAGCGCACCCACGGCGTCTCCGCCCCTGGCTTGCCCACGTCGCGATGCGTCGTCGTGAAGAAGCCGACGCGAGCATCGGCCGTGCGCGACTTATAGCCGGTCTTGTCCGGGATCACACTGATCGAGTAGTGCAGCGTCCCGAACCGGCCGTCTCGCAACGGCAGTTCAAACGCGAGCTCGACATTCTTCGGGAAGGCCTTGGCCTTGGCGATCGTCGCAAGCTTGCGGTTGGCGCTGGCCATCAATCGCGACCCGAAGAACTTCGACGCCTGACCGACGAGCAACTCGTCCATGTCGATGACCGGGCCGCCTTTGATACCCTTGGCCACAATCGGCACGTCAAGCACGACGCGATCCGTGAAGACGCGCTCCCTGCCCTTCTTGGACTCGAGATCGCCCGTCGTTCGGACCGCGAAGTTGGGCTGAATCAGCGCGATCCGCCGGTCGTACTTCTTCCACTTCACATACATGTCGCCGAACTGAACGCCGGCGGTCGGAAGGCCGCCCGAGATCGTGTAGGCGATGAACAGCAACTGCTTCTCGAAATTGCTCGGCAACTCCGCGAGCATCTGGCCGTCTTTCTTGCGAACCCAGATCGTGTACAGGCTCGCCTGTCCATCAGCCGTGGAGATGACCTTCTCGTAATCCTTGGCGATGTCCTCGAATTTCGGAAGCTCCTTCGGCTTCTTCTGAGCCGCGGCCATCTTTTCCATCTGCTCCTTGATGTTCGCCGGGATCTCCGGCTGACTCATGGCCGGACCCGCGACGAAAAAGATGACAGCGATCTTCGTCAGCATCGCGGCCCTTCTCCCACTCCTTGAAAGATTCCTTTGCTCAATCTTCGGCAACATGGTGGCTACCTCCGTGATTGGATTGAAACACCGGCGTCGAGCGTGGTCGATAGGCCGACTCTCTGCCGGTGATGATCGACAAGAACTCACATCGGCTCGACCGTGATCTGTTCCCACGACCGAACGCTTGCCGCGCGTGCTCAGACCCACCTGATTGCGGCTACTACCACTATACATACTCTGATACGCCTCTGGAGCCCGAGGGCTGCATCGGGGTCGCTTCTTCCCGAGAGACCCCGCGGGGGGGGCCGGGCCTGGCGCCGCCTGTGAGGCCTCGCGTTTGACGCCCGGGATCGACGCCTCCGGCCGATCAGCCCCCTCACAGTTGGATACATGGACGGCGGCCAGCTCGGCCGTCACCGGGTTCTCGCCGTAGGCAGGCGTCGATTCACATCTTCGGTGAATGAAACGGCCCATCCCCGATCACGTGGCGATCAGCTGGACCATCATCCTACCCGTCACTATCGTAAGGCTGATTATGTCCGCATGTCCGCGTAGCTCAGTTGGATAGAGCATCTGCCTCCGAAGCAGAAGGTCGTGGGTTCGAATCCCTCCGCGGATGCTTGGAAACGCGGTTTTTATCGCTCTCAACCGGCCGAAGTGGTCGAGTGTGTCCTAGACGTGTCCTGAAGCGGTGACCCAGAGAGGCCGCTGGCGGCGAGCGCAGCACGGACTGAGGCCGCGTCTTGATCCGTCGGGCTGGTGTAGTACTTCAGCGTGGTCGCGAGGTCGCTATGCCCAGCGATCCGCTTCAGCACGTCAACGGGCAAACCCTTGACGCTGGTCAGGTAGGTGTCCCGCAGGTCGTGGATGCACCCGACCCGCCAGGCGATCTTCTCGACCGTCACCCCGTGCCGTTCGGCCAGTAGCTTGCGGGCCCGAGTCTGGATGACCTTGAAGTTCCGCAGGACGTTGTTGCAGAGTTCATAGTCCCCGCGCAGTGTGCCGGCCTGGCGCTGGTGGTCAATCGTCCTGAGCCGTTCAAGCGTGACGAATAGGTATGCCGACTTGCCCGCCTTGACCTTCCATCGGCGCACCCCCGCGATCGTCTCGTCGGGCAGTGGGATTTCCCTGTAACTTGCTTTCGCCTTCGCCGTCCACGGCAGGAGCGGATACTCGCGGCTGTCAACGGTGAACCGTCCGGCGTCCTGACGGGATACCCGGACCATACCCGCCTCGAAATCAACGTGCTCCCAGCGCAGGTGCAGGGCCTCGTTGAGCCGCAGACCCGACGTACTGAGCAGGCGAAGGAAACAGATCCACCAGTCGGTCGGGCAAACCGCGAGCATGGCGTTGATCTCTTCGGCCGTGAAGATCCGAGAGTCTCGCGGATCCCAACGCACCCCGGCGCCGATGAACGGGTTTGCCGTCACGAGCCCATCGCGCAATGCTCGGTTGAACGACGCGCGTAGCACGCGCACGACCTTGTCGATCGTTGCCGGCCGCAAGTCGTTGTCCTGCATGCGCGCCTTGAGCTGAGAGACGTGCGCCCGCGCGATGCGATCCAACTGAATGTCCGCGCCCAGCGCAGCCTTGGCGTGATCGAAGGCGTGATCCTGCCCGGCCTGAGTCTTGTACGCCTTGTCGGCGATCGCCTTTCGATCGTACTCGGCGAACTGTCCAAGCGTCATCCGCTCTGGCCGATCCAGCTTCGCCAGCCCGTTGTCAACCTTGCCCTGGCGTTCGCGCCGGATCGCCTCGGCTTGCCGCTTCGTCATCACGCCGACCTTGCCGATCGTCTCGCCGCATCGGCGCCCGCGCGAATCGTACCAGCGAAGCATCCACACGGCCCCGCGTTTCCGTTGGACTTTGTGCAGTGTGATCTTGGTCATCGTCTCTTTCCTTTCGATTGCGTGAGCGCCGTATCGATCCAATCAGTGACGTATTCTTGCAGTTCGTCGGCGTCCAATGTGCCGAGGACGAACGGCTTTCCGTTAGCTTGCCCGGTCTGTTCGGGCGCATCTTTGGTAGTGGTAGTCATGGCGGGGATCCTCCAATAGCCGCCCGGTGCTGACGCGGATCCCCGCCAGGGGAACGCCAACAGTCGGGCGGCAGGCTTGAGATTTCGTCGGTAGATGGCGGGGATCCGACGCTCATACGTTACCTCATCCACCCCCGGCGTCAAGGGCCTGTGGTCCGGAAGGTAGTGTCCTAATTTGAGATTCTTCAGGCCGGAACAGTCATGGGCCATGTCTTGACGGCTAGTTCCGACAGTTTCTCTTGCCGATCAATGATCTCGGCCTCACCCCATTCTGTGGATTTGGCGATCAAGCTGGTCAATTCGAGTGGGCAATCCTTGTAGGCTTCCCGTTTGGCCTGGAACGATTCGCTCTTCAAATTGGAATTCGTCGTCTTGTCGAGCAGGGCCAAGTTGCCGATTCTCTTGACGAGAAGACGAGCCTTCACTTTATCGATTGTCCAGTCCTCTCCCGGATTTTGTGGCATGACATGCTCAAGATTTACTTTCTCAGAGTCGTCGTCCGGAATGAGAATCGAATCTTGCTTCCTGTATTGCAGTTCAAGCGCCCGCAAGTAGTAACGAGCGATGTAGTTTCTGCTAACAGTCGCTGTCGCAAACTCGCTCTGGAACTCTTCGTCCGGAGGAGCGACCTTCCGCATTGCTTTTGCAAGGTCTGCTGGTGTCGATAATTTGCCATCACTTATTCTCTGCGCCTGCTCTGCGTACCACTTCTCAATTGTGCCACTTCCAATTCCACCGACAATCAAGAATCGGACCGTCCATGAGACGCAAAGCTCGAAACACCGCTCCACGTCTTTCGGACTCATTTGACGGACGATCGCCAGCATGAGCGGACGAATACGATCAATTCGGAGGTGAACAGTAATGATCTCTACGCACTTCCTTGTTCGGTCTGTGTACTTGTTCCAATGCGGATGCGCTGGATTCAAGATCGCAAGGTAGTGTGGCGTGTCATCTTGTAGAAGTCCGGCGAATTCAATTGCATTATTTGGTGTTTTTACTTTGTCCCTGATTCTGTCATACAGGTCGCCTACTCGGACATGCCCGTAATACGAAATCCATAGATGCCTGATGTAATCAAGGATCAAATCTCCATATCCCGTCGCCTCAATTGCCCCAACCATCGAATCCCATCGCTCTGCGGCTTCCGACAATCTGTTGGATTGCTGCGCACGTCCGTATAGATAGTTCTTCAGCAAGTCAACCTGAGACAGCTTCAATCCACGGTCGTTCAGCGTCTCGAAGATCGTGAATGCCTTTCCACGATCTGCGACGATGACCATAATCACGCGCGCCTGAGTGCGGATGTACTTGACCCACTGTATGATTCTCTCTAATTGATCTGTTGGGCGCGGAGTACCAATGATCTTGGACACTTGCTTTTTCGCGATGTCGGCGGCGCGCTGTATCCTGACGTGCGAGAGTCTGTTCGGCGAGGTGTTTCTCTTGGCGTAATTTGGTGGTCGCAGAATCGTGTTGCGGAAGTACTCGTTGTCGGCGACACCCCAGGGCAAACCCCGCGCACCCGAGCAAGGCAAAGCCGGTCGGTCCGGGAACAGGATTGCCGCGAAGCTGGAACATCTGATCGCCGACGCCCGTGTGGAATGAGAAGACACTGCCACTGAACTGGGCCATCATTCCGTCATCCGGATGTGGGTTGAGCAGCGACGACTGCCCCACCTCCCAGCCATTCGCGGAGACGCCGATCCAATACACGGTGTTGGCGGAAAGGACGATCGGGTCGAAATC
>JAZFYE010000230.1:0-13470 GCA_036475395.1 Phycisphaerales bacterium | reverse complement strand
CAGAGTTCACCGTCGTTTCGGGTCAGCAAGCGCAACCTTTATAACTCTACTCGTCAATTACTACTCTGTCAGATTGCCACGGCACATCTGTCCGCAACGTTGAAGCTGCTCACCAACGTTTATATAGGGCGTCGTACGTCTGCTTCAGCGTTCACTCCGACTGACATTGCTCGCGGTCGAGGTTGGGCAAGTTTCGCACCGCGCACACAGCGTGCCTTTGTGCATATCTGACGGAGCGTGACTATGGCCAACTGGGATATCCACGACTACCCGAAGCTCATTGCTCTCCAGCACAAGCGACTTCGGGGATTGCCCTGCCACTGCGAGAACAAGCGTCTCATTCTGGCATTTGACCGGGCATGCATTACCGAAGGTCTCGGTATAGCGAGACGCTCCAAAATACTGCAGACCCTCGTTGACATCGCCCGTCGCTACCTTACCATGAGGTTTGCCACTGCAACAAAGCAGGACATCCAGGACGCCGTGGCTCGCATCCAAGCCGCACCGCTCTCACCGTATACCACGCGCGAATACAGGGTAATCCTCCGCAAGTTCTTTAAGTGGGTTGTATTCCGAGAAGACGCACTCTCACGTGACGACTTCCCCGACATCGTGGCATGGGTCAAGACGACGCTCAAGAGAAAGGACGTCGCTCATCTTCGCGCGTCCGACCTGCTGACGCCGGCCGAGGCGACTCGCTTGGTACAAACAGCCGAAACTCCGCGCAACAAGGCTTTTCTGGGCCTGCTCTGGGAGCTCGGAGTCCGCATAGGAGAGGCAGGAACGCTCAGAATCGGCGACATCTCTCGGGACGAGTATGGATTCATGGTTGACGTCGCTGGCAAGACTGGCAGGCGCTCCGTTCGCCTCATCGAACACGCGAGTCACCTCGTCTCTTGGTTGAACGCCCATCCAGACAATGAGAATCCGGCAGCACCCCTGTGGCCCGTGTCAAAACCGAGATTACCAGTGCGCGCAGCTCGATACCACGCGATGAAAAACTGGATCACGCGCGCCGCGAAAGAGGCGGGTATTCGGAAGCGGGTGTTTCCACACCTCTTCCGTTATTCCCGTGCCACGTATCTCGTCGCATCTGGTGCGCTCACCGAACAACAGGCGAAGAAGTTCTTTGGTTGGACTCCCGACAGCAAAATGCTCTCAACCTACGTGCATCTCGTCGACAAGGACGCCAATGACGCCATCCTTCGAATGTACGGGATTCAGCCGCAGGATGATCCATCAACGCAGTCCCAAGCTCGTCAGTGTGGAATGTGTCACGCTACTAACCCTGGTGGATCGCGATTCTGTTATGGCTGCGGATGTGCGCTTGACGTAACTGCGCCAGCCGAGGCGAAGGCCCGTGAGAAACGGGCAGAAGACGTGCTCGCTCAATTCCTTCGCAAGCCGCAAGTACGTGAACTCTTCAAACAGATGGTCCAAGAGATGAACATCGACGGCATTGACAACGTGCCTCCACGAGAAGCTCCTCCACCAGGGCGACCCACTGGGGCACTGGACACGGATGCTTCTCACGCAAGTACTCCTCGCTCTCCTTCCCACGCTGACGACGCTCGTCGGGTGCGGAAGAATTCACCGAATGATGATGGCTTTCAATCGTGACCACCTGCCTCGCTTGGGCCTTCCTCGTTTTCGTTTCTTCATTCGATCACCTCCAGGAATCGCACGTTCCGCCGCCCGTGTCCCGCTCGCTCCTTCAGGAGGCGGTTGGCGATGAGTTGCTGCTTGTAGTGCGTGAACGTCCGACGTGCCATCGGTTCCATCTCGTGTTTGCTCGCCTCCTTTCGGTACCGTTTCCAGAGTTCGAGCGTGCTGATGACTCCGGCGTCCTTGACGAGATGATGCAGCAACCGGTGCTGTTCTGAGAGGGACTTGAGTGCATACCGCCGGCGCAGACCACTCGTGGATCGCAGCCCTTCCTCAATGTCCGTCGGCCGGATCTGTGATCCGCGGCCCTTGTCCGCTCGGTAGGCTGCCGCCCGCAGGGTCTGAATGGCGACGCGGGCATCACCGTTGCTCTGCTTGGCGATGATCTCAATATCCTTGCGGCACCACGCATCTGCTTCGAGGCTTTGCGCGGCCCGGGCTTCGAGGATCTGCACCAGCTGCTCGACGCTGTACGCACTGAACTCGAGGAAGAACGGTAACAGCCGCGACTTGACCCGGGGGTCGAGTTCCAGGTATCCCTGCCGGCTCTGGCTCAGGGCAACGACACCCGAGTGGTCCAGGCGGGCAAGGTTGTAGAGCGCCGCGTTCCTCTCCTTGAGGAACATCTGGTCCACTTCGTCCAGGACGACGACCAGCCGCTGCCCCTTCGCGATTCGGCCCAAACGGTCGAACTTGAACGACACGTCCCGCATCTCCGCGACCAGTGTCCGTAACTCTTGGAAGATGGCTTCCAGTACGGCGTAAAAGGTCTGGGCGCTCCAGCAGTTGACGTACGCCGTCTTGATGTTGTGCTCTTCGAGCTGCCCGAGCATCTTGCGGACGGTCGAGCTCTTCCCTGACCCCGGCGGGCCATGGATCCAGAGATGGCTCGGCCGCCACTCCCTGCCCGGCGGAGTCACCTGCTCGATGAGCTCTTTCAGCTGCGCCTCCCGGCCCGGAAACGTGGTGGGGAGGAACTCCTCGGAGAGAGGTTTGGTGTCCGTCACAATAGACGGCATGAATATTGCGACCATTCCTCCAGGTTGGAGGTCGCGCACTTAAAGGGAACGGAAGGGCGCTGCCGGACGTGCCGTCAGGGCCGGTACAGCGTGCGCTCAGTAACTCCAATCTTCGTGACTCAACGGAGCCCTATTCAGTTCAGGGGCGAGCGATGAGGCGTCGAATCTGTTGGCGAAGGTGTGCAACGTCCTTGTCGTTGGTCACGATCACGTCTGTTGGGTCGTGTATGCCCTCCGTTTGACGACTCCACGACTCCGTTTTCCCACCGCCGGTTGGCACCCCTTCCTCGGCTCGGACAACGCGCCAAATCGCGGCCCCCAACTCGATTGCGGCAAGACGTTCGTTCTTGGTTCGGAGATCGGAGCAAACAACATCGCATCCTCGTAGAAGAGGCTTGGATACTTGTTCTCGCCAAGGATCAACAAGGAAGTCAGGATACAGCGCTGCGCAGGCATCGCCGAGATGCTGAAGCATCGCACGAGGGGAGTACCCAATCCGCGCCACAATTCGGTTTCTGTCCACTCCCCAAAGCTGCTCGTGCGAGAGATTGAAGAGCAGGCCGGTAGCCCTTTTCAACGGATCTGCAAATGCAACTCGAGTGAAGCCGAACTCCTCAACTAGGCACTTTGCAGCCTCGTCTTTACCAGCGCCGTGAATCCCGGTGAGACAAACGAGACGTGGGCTTGTCGGTCCGCGCGCGTTCATTGTCCCAAGTGCGCAAACGACCGCGGGCGCTTCGCCACGTCTTGCGATACCCGTACAAAGCCTCTCCACTTCTGCCGGACGTGAGGGCTGAATGCCATGGCGATACTAGCGGCTTCCTCGCAAATGATGGGTTGTAGTGACTGGATCCTGTACCATCCGCGAGCGATTCTCCGGAAGAGCGTGTACCAGCGTTCTAGGGTCTCTGGTGCAACGTCACCATGTTGCCTCACAAATCGTTCCACCACAACTTCCATCTCCGCTCCCTTACTCCCGTTGAGCAGTTCCACCAGAGTGCGCAGCTTGTCCCCATCTGGGCGCTGCATGTGCTGCTGCACAATGTCGTGCCGTGAATCGACATACAGCGCGCGCAACTGGGTTTCATCAACTTGAACCAATTTCTGCAGCACCATTGGCCATTGCTGGAGCTGATCTCGATCGATGCGGCCTGCCGTGACGAAGTCCCGAAGGGCCCGAACGGTGTAATAGAGTCTTGTTCGATCTTCCTCCAGAAGTACCCGGCTCGTGTAATCCCGCAAATTCACGGCCTTCGCGCGCAAGACAGCATTCGGATCCACCTCCTTGATGATGTCGAATCTGTACTGGAAACCATTCTCGATGACGGCCAAAAACCCAGGATCCGCAAGGCTCGCTTGCATTGCGTCCTGAAAACTATGGACGTCTAGATTTAGTGACGCGTCCGGCATCTCTGATTGCCAGCCAGCAGCGATGCTTCCATCGAAGCTCACCAGGATATTCGGACCGACCGTCCCATCTGGATTGAACATCAGGGCTGGGTTGCCCTTCGCGTTCACAAAGGCGTCCCGGTCAAAGACAGCAATACGCTTCCGCAACGCTTCCGCGTCTGTCAGATCGGCCGACAAGTCGGACAATAGCAGTTTGGCGAACGTCACCTCCATCAAATAGCCGCTCGGCAGCCTCAACACTCCTGCACTCTCCGTCACTTTCACCTGGTGATGGAATCCCGCTGGGTGAAGGGCGCCATCGGCATCCTGCATCGGCTCACTTTCCTGCAAGGTCAACAGGTCCGCATCAAGCACACCTGCGAGTGCGGTTACGAGGTCCTCGTCCCCCTGAATAGAGTGCAACATCAAATGGAAGCCCGGAGTCGTGCGGCGATGCTGCTCGAAAGCATGCACGATATTCTGCAGATATGCGAGGGGAGGCTCTCCACCCTTCGAGATCTGCTTTACGTGGTGTTGGTCCACGCTAAGTCGCACAAACAGCTTCCGGTATGGAAGTCGCGCTTGGCCTTCGGCAAAAGCCTTGTGGATTCGACGAACCACTCCGGCAGCCTGCTCTTGGCGCTTACCCCAAAAGCCTCCAGTGACTAACCAAGTGATGTCCGCTGTCGAATCCCGCGCTATCCGGCACAGGAGATCAATATCCAGAAAGCTCTCGCCAGCGCTTGAGACCAGAAGGTATCCTGTGTTTGCATCTGTAATGAATCTCAAGAGCTTGTCTACGCGTGGTCCATCAAGGCACTCCCATGGATCCTCTTCCTCGTCCGGTATGGAAGCGAACATGCAGTGCTCACAAGCAAGGGGGCATTTCGTGTTCATAAGCACGCAAATGAACCCCTTCCCGTTGAAAGGCCACCTGGCTTCCACGTTCGCATGCTCGAGGATCAGGCTTCTTGTCACACACGGATCGCGGAACGGGTTGTCCGCGATGAGACTCGGTGCTGCGGTAGGCGATGATGGCATCAGGCAACTCCTCCTTGTCGCGGTTCCAACCAATTCTGGTCGGGTCGATTCTAGCGCTACTTGGGTTCTGGAACTCGCAGAAAGAGGGGCTCACCAAGTGTGGAAGGTGCGGCCTCAAGTTGTGGCCGTAGGTGCGAGACGACGCGGGCTGTGACCGCCGGGCCACGGGCATACACTGAGTGTGGCTGCAGGACGCGCTGGCGATACTGGAGCACGGCAATAACGTCTTGGGGTCGTTTCGGGCACGGCACCCCATCTGACTACGGCGCTAGCCTTCAACCAGTTCAAGGTGAGAGTCAACCCCACGTCGAGGTCGATGAGGGAACTGGACCAGTTTCTGCCTAGGAGGCTAGAATGCGAGTCCTGGTCACAGGGGCCAACGGATATCTTGGGGCCCTCCTCTCGTCCGAGTTGGAGAAGATTCACGACGTCATCAAGACGTCACGGAGCGACCCCAGCCACGCGGATGCTCTCCGGCTTGACATCACGGAAAGGAGCGCAACGAGGGCGTGCATCTCCGAGGCGAAGCCGGACCTCATCCTGCACGCGGCGGCGATAGCGAGTGTTGCGGCGTGCGAAGCGACTCCAGAGGACGCGATGCGAACCAATGTTGGGGGCACCGAAAACGTGGTCGAGGCAGCGAATGCGTGCGGCGCTCGAGTAGCCCTCATCTCGTCGCTTGCCGCACGCGACCCCTCAACGGTCTACGGCCGGACCAAGCACGAGGCCGAGGTTCGCGTCCGCGCAGTCGACGCCGGATACGAGATACTGCAGCTCTCCATGACGTTCGGGCTCAGCCCCAATCGCACCAGCCACCGCCCGTTCAACAAGCTCCTGAACACGCTTCGCACGGGCTCTCCGGATACGTACGACGACTACTGGACTTTCCAACCAACTGGCACCCAACACCTCCTCGAGGTCCTCGAGCAGCTTCTTCGGGAACCGTTCCGTGGGCGCACGCTCCCCGTAACGACCGCCGAAACGTGCACGATGCATCGGCTCGCATCTGATGTGCTTGCGCCAAGGAGCGTCAAGTCCGGCATCTTCTATCCGGATCGAAAGCATCTCTACGTGGACCCGAGTGCACTGACCTCGCATGGATTCTCCAGCAGGTCCTACGCATCACTGGTGAGTCAGCTTCGGTCAGAGCTGGCGCAGGAGGCATAGCGCGGGCCGATGCTCTTCACGCGCGTGGAGGTCGACTCGCGGTGCACATCGGCTTTATAAACGCCCTTGGGATAGATTTAGCATGCGCGTAATAACGTGGAACATCAATTCGGTGCGGGCAAGACTTCCCCGCCTCGTCGATGTTCTGCGACGCCACGACCCGGACGTGGTGTGTCTCCAGGAGACAAAGACCTCGAACGCCACGTTCCCGTCGATGGCCGTTGGCTCGCTCGGCTATCGGCTCGTCCTTTACGGTCAACCCAGTTACAACGGCGTCGCGATCCTCGTCCGAGACCCTTCGCGTCGCGGTGACCTCGCCACGTTCACGAACGGGTCACGCGAAGCAGACGCACAGCGTCCGGGCTTGGGCTTTCCCACCGGCGTGATATGTGGATTTGCCGGGAACCCCGTACCCAACGAGGCAAGAGTCGTCTCCGCTTGCGTCGGTGGGCTGAGAATCGTAAACGCATATGTCGTAAACGGCAGCGAGATCGGAAGCGACATCTTCCATCTCAAGGGTCAGTGGATGGAGAGCTTCGGACGCTGGCTTCGCCAGCTTCCCAAAGACCCGCCTATCCTTGTATTGGGCGATTTCAACGTTGCCCCCGATGATCGGGACGTCTGGGACCCCGAAGGGCTCCGTCATCGCATTCACTGCACCCCGGAAGAAAGGGCATGGCTCCTCAGATTCCAAGGCGACGAGCTTCACGACCTGCTTCGCGTCGTCTCTGACAACGCAGGCCACTACACATGGTGGCCCTACCAAAGAGGTGCGTTCGAGAGAGACGAGGGACTCCGGTTCGACCTCGCACTCGGCGACAAGAGGGTGGCATCGCGCGTGATAAACGTCTGGGTCGATCACAGCGAGCGGAGGGTCTCGCCCGCAAAGGAACCACCCAGCGATCATGCTCCGCTCATCCTCGACCTCGCGGCCTAAGTGCACCTCAGAAGGCGAACCTTCTCCTCAATCGACTATTCTGCTGAGGTACCGGTACGCCTTCCTATGCACGCGGCGCTGGGCCATGGGGGGAATCAGGACTCTTCCAGAGCCGCGAAATCGGATGCCTGCCCCTTCCCCTATTCTTCCCCTATTTGGTGCCGAACATGCTTGACATGCTGAGCATGCTGTGTAGAGTCGCGCGTCGGTAAGGCTTTGCGAGAGCTTGAGTTACTCGTAAGCGGTTGATGGGCAGGCACTTCGGGTTTTCGGGCCAAATACCGCTCATAACCCGGAGGTCGCAGGTTCAAATCCTGCCCCCGCTATATTTTAGGCATCTGCTAGGGCCGCCTTGGCGGCCCTATCTCTTTTGTCTGACGCTACTTACGTGCGTATCTCTTGGGTCGTCGGTTCATAGCGCGGTAGCGCTAGTGAGCACAGAAAGTCGTACCCCGGAAAAGAACCGGCGATATCATCCTGATCCATTCGAGGGGCCGACCATCGTGGCCCGAACCAACGTCTTATTGCCACGACTGTTACGAGAAGACGCACCTTGTGGACGCCAGCCTGAGGGGGCTGCACACGACTATCAAGCCGCTTTGGGTCGTCGCGGACATTCTGAGCAAGATGCCGAGCGGTATTGTCGTCGATCCCTAGGGCGATGGAGGATTGCTCGCCTTGGAGGTCGGCGAAGGCGATGCTGTAAGGATCGTAGTTGCGCTAAGGCAGCGTTGAGTTGTATTGGCGTAGCCGCTTGCGGTATTCTCGCAGACAGCTAACAGCGTCATCTAGCCGGGTAGCCTTTTCGGTTCGGGATAGAGTGGTCCTTACCACTATTGTAGACCCCCTACCTTGCCTCACCGACTCGCATGAGATCGCCCTTTCTCCACGACAGGCAAGACGTGGTACTGGTCTTGGCCCGCAGATGATGGCCCTACTAAGCCGGCCTGCGCAGCATAGCCAGCGGCGTCATCGCGATGATCCACAGGTCGAGAATCCAGCTTTGGCGCTGCACATACTCAAGGTCGTAACGAATCCACTCCTGGAAATCAGTATTCGGCTTCCGGGTGCGGCATACCTGCCAGAGGCCCGTCAACCCGGGGCGAACACTAAGACGCGCCTCTCGCCAGGCCGGGCAGAACTGATTCTCATTGTCAGGACTCGGGCGCGGGCCGACGATGCTCATATCGCCGATCAGGACATTAAGAAACTGTGGTAGTTCGTCAATGTTCCATCGCCGAAGAAACCGACCGACTTTGAGCAGGCGCGGATCATCCGGCAAATGGAACTGCGGCCCGTCCGAACGGTTGCGCGAGCCGAGGAGGGCTTTGATTCGCTCAGCGTCCCTGCGCATGACACGAAACTTGATGCAGCCGAACTCCTGACCTCCGATCGACTGGCGGCGGTGCACGAAGAAGACCGGGGCCCCGTCCTCGAGCCAGATCGCCAGCATCACGATCGGGTACAGCGGCGCCGTCAGGAGCAGCGCTATCACGCTGAAGGCGATGTCGAAGAGCCGCTTGGCCGGGAACGGTCCGATCCACTGTCGCAGGCACCGGGGCATTTGCGAAACTGAGCCGGACCCTTGATTGATCGCCCTTTGAAGCTGACGGCGCGCTTGCCGGTCGGAACGAGCGCGTGCCCATTGCTGAGCGATCTGCCGCTCGGAGGTCAAAATGATGGGGGCGGTATCGAGGACTGGGCATCCATATTCTCGCCGAACACAGATGAGTTCGTTGGCCTCGTCTGCCGTGACTCGTTCGCGGTACGAAGGCAAGGGTCGATGGATCTGCCAGATGCGCGGAGCGGGCGATCGAAGGTGCTCGGCGGCCATCTGGACAAGGTCGTTGCGAGAGGGAGCTGGATCGCTCGACTCGACGAGAAGATACGACGTTGCATGCGTGAGGTCGGCGGCGTCGCGCCCACGATGGACGATCGTGATAGGCCGGTCTGGCGATTCCCCGATGATTGAACTCAGGGCCGAGCCGTTGACGGCTTCGTACATGGTGAGCGCAGTGTGGTCCCTCATCAATCCAATCCTCTCCTCCCCGGAAGCGTCGGATCACGCGACTCGTCTCCTTCGTCGATCATCCTCAACCGCTGGGTCCTTCACCTGCTCGATAGGCGAGGGAGTCAGACGGAGGCGTGGCTTGGGCTTTTGATCGTGCGGGCTGGACGAATGTGGTCCATCTTTCTTGGCAGATGCCGGCGCCGAGGACGGCTGCTCGCTGACCGCTTGGAGCGAAGGCCGCTCGGCCCAGGCGTTCGTGCGCGAGTTGAGGGCGGCCGCGTGTCTGCAATCCACGGACGTGGCCTGGTTCAGCACCAGCCCCTGACAATTCGCATGGAGCTGCCGAAGTCGCGCCAACGCCGCTCGGACGTCGCCCAGCTTGCGGCCGCGGGCAGTGACGAGCACGGTTCGGTCCGCGGCCCCAACCGCTACCGGCGCCTCCAGACTCTCCAGGATCGGTCCAGTGTCGAGCACGATCACCTCGAACTTGGCGCGCAGGGCATCGATCAACCACTTGAGTTTCGGTGGTGAGAGTTGCCGCGGCGCCATGTCTTGGGGCCGACCCGTCGGCAGCACCCACAGATTGGAGGTCGTTGTGCGGTGCACCTGTCGGGCTCCCTCGGCCATGCCCAGCGCCTGACACAGGCCGTTCTTCGTCTGGAGCTCCAAATGGCGAGTCATTCCCTGGGCGACGAGGTCGAGATCGACCACGAGTGTCTTGCACCCGACGGCGGCAAACCAAGCGCCCATGGCCAGTGCGATGCTCGTCTTGCCGTCGCCGCACGATGGACTGGTGACGGCGTACACCGGATGAATATCGCGGCTCGAGGTCACGTACAGGGCGTTACAGATCTGATGCACGACGATGCCCGCTTGCGCCTTGGCGTCACGCGAGCGATTGCCGATGTCCGGCACGACGCCGATGACGGGTACCTCGTCCTGGAAGACGTCCAGCTCCTCGGCAAATCGGCACCGGGCGGCGGCCAAGCCGAACAGGACGATCAGCCCGACGGCGAGCCCGCTGCCAAACATCGCCCCGATGAACGTGGTGCCGGCGCGTTTGTCGGACACCGGCGTCAAGGGAAGATTGGCGAAGGCGAGAACGCTGATTCGAGCCATCTTGTCAAAGCCCCGCTCCACTTGAAGCTGGTCCAGGCGTGTCCGTGCCTCATCCAGGCGCCGCTTCACCTTCTCGGATTGGGCGCGGAGATCGGCCAACTGTGATCGCGTTCGTCCTAGCGTGGCGACCTCGGCACTCACCTGATCACGAAGCGATCGATAGACCGACTCTGCGCGGCGAATGCGATTCCTCGGCGTGGCCACCGCGGCGTCGACGGCGTTCGCGGATTCATCTTCACCGAGCTGGCTTGCGAGCTCCGCCTCGCGCAGGCGCATCTGCACCCGAACCGCGTCGAGCTGGCGCTGCTGTTGGATCATCACCGGATGCTTCGGCTTGAGCCTCCGGCTCAGCGTGGCGATCCGGGCCTTCAGCTCGGCTTCCTGTTGTTGCAGATCTTCGAGCTGCCCGTCCATGTGGATACCAAGAACGCTATCGAGGTTTGCGAGGATCTTGGCGCTGCTCTCGGCGCCGTTGGGCAACTCGAGCACCGAGCCGGCCAGGGCAAGGTCCGCGAGCTGCTTCTCAAGAACCTCAAGTTCGTGAAGCTTGGCCGTGTGCTGGCGCTCAACGGCCTCGGTCCCAAGGTGATCAGAAGCCCGGAGCATCTGCACGTTCAGGTCGCCTAACTCCTCTTCCAGCTGCGCCACGCGTTCCACGAGCTTGCCCTCGCGTGCCGAGTTCGTCATTCCGTACCGGCTGTCTTCGCGCTGCACATAGGTGGACAGAAGAGCATTCACCGCGCCCTGAGCGAGCCGCGGATCGGTATGAGTGACGCGAACCGAGATCACCTGTTCGCCGCGGTTCCGCCTGACTTCCAGAGCGCGTTGCAGACGGGCAACGCCCTCAGGCCCCGGCTCCCAACCGGTCGCGACCAGCCCGCCGTGGTCCAAGGCCTCTTGGAGGAGCGCCGTGCTGCGGAACAAGGCGGCCTGCGTCGTGACAAAGGAATCGAACATCGGTGGCATTCGGTTCTCTTCACTCTCGTAGAGAACGGCAGGCAACGTCGGCGTAATCCGGACCAGACCCGTGCTCTCATACTTCACAGGGACCAGCGCGAAGCCGGCAATGCCGCCGCTGAGACCCAGCAGAACGGCCAGCAGCACCGCCACGCGGTAGCGCCCCCGCAACTGCCGATGGATAGTCTGCAGCGGATTGGCGCGCAGCGCGTCGATCGGTTGGTCAACAAGTTCCTCGGTTTCCGTCCGGATGTACTCTCGAGTGGATTCGCTCATGGTGGCTACCTCCCTTACGCTTGATCTTCAAGCTGCTTTGGCATGCGAGTTCGATTCGGAGAACAGCCCCGGTATCGAGGCGGTTGTTACAAACTGATCAACATGAAATCCGCTTCTGCTCACGACCGCATTGACGACTCGAAGTTTCGGCTCAATCACGGCTCCGGGACAGACCACGGAGTGCTCAATCAACGCCCCACCGCCTATCACGGCCGCGGGCATGATCACGGCGTTGTCGATGCGGACATCGGGGCCGATGGCGGCGCCGTGGCCGATGACTCGAAGCGGCTCGGCCCCCGCGGGCGGCGGCGCGATGGATCGGCCAGCACGTGATGCGAGATGATTGTTCACATGTCGCGCGGCGGCCAGAAAATCGGCCCGCGTTCTCAGCGGGATGGCTCCCGGGCTCGAAAAACCGTGTACGCGAACCTTGACGCCGCGATCGCGAGCCGAGGCCAGCCACTGCTCCTTGATGTCGACAAACCCGATCGGCGGGATATGGTGCAACACGCCGCACTTCGTGATATAGACCCCCCCTGGACTGTCGTCTTGATTGCACCCGACCGTGACGTCGGCATCGCTGGCCAGATGTTCGTCCCACATCGATTCGACGTCGCCGGCGAGAACCCGGCCAGCCTCAACGATGAGAACGTGCTCGTGGTCCTCGTAGCCCGCACAGAGGTCGGCGACCAGGCCCGCGGCACCGCGATACGCCTGAGGATCCTGCTCGAACCGCACGTTGGGAGCCGAGGTCCCCGGCCAGGGAGCCGGGAGGCGGGCGTTGTGGACGACGCGGATCGTAAGCGGCATCCCGTCCGAGGATGGCAGCAACGTCAGTTGCTCGACCATCACATCCAGAACGGTCTTCTGCGGTGTGAGGTAAAGATCTAGGACCGATTGGCCGGCCGCCTCGACCAGCGGTGAGGGACGCAATCCCCCGGCAAGCACCACACAGGCGCGTAGCCCTGGGCGTTCGCTCGCGTTATCGAGCCAGTCAACTCCGGCCAAACGGAGCCGCCCAACGGTCGCTGGAGCCAGTGTATCCGCCTGGTCGTCCTTGGGGATTCTTGATCCGTTGACCGGTGCCCACCCGCTCACGCACAGTTCATCGAGCAACCCGCGGGCAGCGCCGCTCCAACCCTGGCCGGCGACCTGCGCTCGACGCGCCGCTGCGTCTCCCGGATCAGACAGTGCGCTACGGATCTCTGCGCGAAACGTTTGTGGTGTGGAAGCGACGCGAACCTGTCTGTCGTACCGGCGAAGTTGCGCGAAGTCGGTTGAAACGATGGGTCGCCCAACCGCCAGGTACTCCTTGAGCTTGACCGGATTGCATGCTTCGATCCACTGATTTCGCCGCCACGGCATGATGAGCACGTCACACGCCGCCATATAGTCCGCCACCTCCTCATGCGGCTTCTGGCCCAGCAGCGCGACGTTGGGCAGCTCGCACCAACCGGCCGACAAAGAGCATGCGCCGATGAGAACAAACTGAATCTCGGGAAGCTGCTGGGCGGTTTCGACAAAGAGGCGCACGTCGAACGTGTGAGCATCAATCCCGCCCACGAACCCCACGCGAGGGCGTCCAAGATCAGCGATGTCGATCGGCTCCCCCTCTCGTCGCCGACCGGCGTTCTCGAAGCGCTCGAAATCGATTCCATGGTCGATCCGGCAGGCATGTCGACATTGCGCCGACTCGCGCTCGAAGAGAAAGTCCCCACAGAAGACCGTGAGATCAGCATCGGCTTTGAGACGATCGTCAAATGCCTTGATGCGGCTCGGCTGCACGCCGGGGTAGCACTCATAACGATCGGTTCGTTGATAGACGAGCCCCACCCGGTCAATCGCATCAATCACGCCGGCCGCAGTCGGACAGGCAACCCAGACCAGCG
>JAZFYE010000229.1:0-9934 GCA_036475395.1 Phycisphaerales bacterium | reverse complement strand
CCCTGGCTTTATTGTCTCGCCGTTCATGGTTGACAACATCCCGGGGCCTTGCCCGTGGGATCTCGACGGCAGCGGCACCGTCGGCGCGGCCGATCTCCTGGCGCTGCTGGTAAGTTGGGGGCCGTGCGAAGGCTGCCCCGCCGATTTCGACGACAACGGCACCGTCGGCGCGTCCGACCTCCTCGCCCTCCTCGTCAACTGGGGGCCGTGTCCGTAGACCGCTCGACAGCCGCCAGCCAACGTTACGAAGAGGGTTGCTCTCGGGAGTCCCTAGGACGTCCGTTGGCCGATACGTCGTCAACGAGATCGTGTATGTGGTCCCGAGACGCTATCGCTCAACGCGGTGAAAGACGGATGGCATAAACGCGAACCAGCTCGGAGATTGCTCTGTGCTCGGCCAACGCCTCTCCGGGATTTGGTGTCCGTCGGCCCGGCCAGTTGTTTGAGGGGCTCATACCCATGCCGCGGTCGAAGCGATCCTGGCCGGGGCGCTGCCCCGCCTCAATCTGCGCTGCTTCAACCTTTTCGAGCTGTTCCCGGGCAGCGGCGAAGGTGTACAACGTCTTTGGTTTCTTGACCTCGAGTCGCTCAATGTCGGTCACAGTCTCCCACAGCAAGGCGAGATCTCGCACCGATCGACGCCAGCCCGTGTATCTGGTCGGCAATGGTCGGAGTCGAAACAGCTTGAGTGCGGCGTGGTCACGTTCGGTGGCGGGCACGTGGATCGTCCGGGCCAGCCCCAGCAAACGTTGCAAGGCCAGTGCGTTCTCAGGATCGAGCTCGATTGCACGCCGGTAATGGATCAGCGCTTCCCGGTTTCGATCCTGTTGTTCTCGCAAGAAGCCGAGCAGTGTGTGCAGCTTTGGGTTAACTTCATCTTCTCGGAGATTTTCGGTGAATACTTCCTCAGCAATTTTCTTGGCTAGCTCGGTACCGAACAGCGCCTGGCATCGACCATAGCTGCAACCCTGGGAGAGACGACCGAATGTCCTGGGCATGAGCCCGAACCCGCGTCGGAAATGCCGTCGCGCATCGTCAGTACGACCGAGCTCATCAAGCTTGTGCGCGACGCGCAGGTGGATGCAATAGGCTTCGTCGAACAACTCCAGGGCCTGGAGATACTGGTCTATGCCGGGTCGAATCAGGCCAGCTTCGCACAGTTCGTCGGCCTTCTCCGCCAACCGCACCGCCTGGACGAGCTTACGCAGCCGTTGCTCCTCTTGCTTGTTTCCCTGGGCGCTGCGGACGTCGGCCAGGATCTCATAGGCTTTGAGGCGAAGGCCCGGGCGTTGATCTTCGTCGGAGGGGTCTCTGGCGATCGCCTCCTCAACGGCTTGTGCCGCTTCGTCCACTCGTTGTGCGTCAAGCAGCGCTCGGGCCTTCCAAATCAACGGCCGCTCTTCGACTCGGTCGCGGCGCATCATCGTTTCGAGGCGGCGGATCGCGCCAAGACCTTCCATCTTGACAAGGATCTCGTAGGCGGGATCAAGCGTGGGGTCTTTGTCAAGTAGTGCCTCGACGATGTGGCGCGCTTCGGTCGTTCGCCCGCGATCAGCCAACGCGGCGGCGATGATCAGGGCCAGAGGTATCTCGTTTCGGGTTCCACTCCATTGGTAGTTGTCCTGGATCTCGATGAGGTCTTTGGCGCCCCACCAAGTGGCCTGGTCAGCCAGAACAAGGACATCCGCATGCCGTTGGGCACGGTGATAGATTGTCGAGAGCGATCGAAGTATCTCTCGTGCCGGCGTGTTCGTCCAGTAGGAACCGTCGCTCTGGGCTCGCTGTAGCTGAACCGCCAATTCTTCCGCCAACAGCAGTTCCGCCGCCGGACCATCGCCGGCACGACCGTAGATTTCTGCCACTCGGATCAGTGTCGCCGAGGCCCGATGGTCATTGGATTCATCTCGAAGCTGGCGTAACCGATCGATCGCTTCGTCGATCCATTCGGTTCGCTGGAGTAATCGACCGAGCTTCGCCAACTCTTCGGCAGCCCTGGTCGGTACTGAGCGACTGCGCTGGTCTGGTTCCTCGTTCATCCGTAGCCGGCGCATCTCCACCACTTCGTCAACGCGGTCGGCCCCAAGGAGCAGCGCTTGGTACAGACGGTCAAAATTCCACTTTACCTGGCTGGAGAAATCAGCGTCAGTCGACGCCTTCATTAGATCGATGGCACGGTCGGTCTTCCTCAGTTGGCGCGCGAGTTTGCCGTAGAGCTCCCAAAACGGCAGTATCGGCTTGTCGACGAGCAGCTCGTGGACGAACTCCAGCGCTCTGGCAGCATGCGGCGATGATGCGATCGCATGGCCGGCCGTGTAGTCCCGGTTGTGGCGGCCGTACATGTGATAGGCCCACCGCCCTTCTGGTTCGGTGAAGTCCTGGGCGAATACGCGCGCTTCTTCCAGTCGATTCTCGGCGATCAAATGCATCAGATAATGCCACCGCGCACCGCCGCGAGCCCGCTTGAGTTGGTGTTCGTCCATCACAGGGCGCTGACGGCTCAGCCGCTCGACGAGAGCGGCCGGATCTTTGGCGGCAGCTTCCTCACGCTTCCTCTGCGCCTGCTTGAGGAATCGCGCATCCAGCGCTTCATACAGCTCGGCCGCAGTCATGCTGTAGCACAGCTTCCACTGGGGCTTGCGGAGCTTATCGATGAGCTCCACGGCCAATCGTCTCGCCAGCCGCTGTGTCTCCTCGCCTTCGGCAACTTCCAACATCACTGGTACGACGACCGCGCGTCGCAGCAGCGATTCGGCCTTCGCCTCGCCGACCAAGGTCACTAGATCAGGCGTTACCAGACCGGTCATCGACATGATGCCGAGATCATCGGGGTCGCTAACTTGCTCGAGGTAATCCAGTCGGCGTTCGAAACTCTCCACCTCAAGCAAGGGATTGTCGGACAACGCTGCGAGCGCATCTGTGAGCGACTGAAGTCGCTGAGCGATGTTCTTTCGCTGCCAGGAATCGGAGAACTCCGCCACGAATTGATCCATGGCCTGCAGTTCCCGGCGCTGAGCTTCCTCATCGGCCAGCAGCAGTGTCGCCAGCAGGCGTAAGCAATGTTCGCGCAGGGCCTTCTGTCCGTCGCCGATCGGACGCGCGTGGATTGCCTCGGCAAGTAACGGCCAAGTGGCAGGTGGGGGCAGGACAGTGATCATAAGATCAAAACCACTGCGCGGTTGGTCATAGTTGCCACCCCAACCCGCATAGCCACTTGAGCCGACTTGTGCGCGTGGACCGTCGAGGATGTCGTTGTACTCGTCAACCAATTCGATCCATACTGCGACCGCCACTGGCCCCGGTATTTCGTCGATCTGCGCACCGAACGCCTTGATCTTCTCGCGGAACACGTCAAGCGGCGTCTTGGGCTTCTCTGTCGCGCCGAGTCCGGCTGCTTCGGGTACCGCTACACACAACTGTTGAATGATGCCTTCGGCGCCGCAGAAGTCATCAGCCACCGTTTGCGGGCACAGTCCAAGGCATGCAACAAGCACCAGCATCCTGCGAATCATGGTGTCACTCCTTGCTCAAGACGTCAGTCGCGATGAGACCGAGGTTCCCAGCGCATTGGCATGAGCTCCGGTTTCGGGCGCTTCGACGAATCTATCACCAGCAACGAATCTCCCTACTCTTTCTTACGAGCGAATTTCGACACCGGATCGCATCGGAGCGCGGATCGGGGAGTTTCCAGCGAAGCCGGCGAAGGATGATCGAATGTAAGAGACGACTCTGAAACGATTTACGACACCGACCAGTGCGTGGCGAAAACGCCACCCAACACCCAACAGACGCCCGAATGAGGTTTTGGCCACCCACAGGGGGGTTTTTTGCTTCGCTCAACGGCGACGGCAACGTCGGGGCATCCAACCTCCTCGCACTCCTCACGGCCTTGGACCCCTGCCCGTAGACCGGTCGACAGCTAGCCAATGTTACGAAGAGGGTTGCTCTCGGGGAGTTTGACACGCGGCGAATCGCAATTCTGGACATACATCCTCGAAAACGCCGCGGGCAAGTTCTACATCGGCTCGACTGATGATCTCGACCGCCACGTCGTCGAGCACAACGACCCAGACCGACCACGGTCCAAGTACACTGTAAAGCACGGCCCATGGAAACTCGTCTGGTCGGAATCACATCGAACACGAGCCGAAGCCATGGCTCGCGAAAAACAGATCAAGCGAATGAAATCCTCAAAGTAGATCCGGGAGACTCTGCGGCTGGCCCAATTGGTAGAGCGAGTCCCGATGCATCGGGATGAACCGCTAAGACACTGGGAAGCCTGTCCCGGCATGCCGGGGGGTCCAGCTCGCGGAGTTCCGCTTCGAGAGCAATGCTCTTGGAACCTGAGCCAGGATCGATCACCGCCCTCCCTCGCGCTACCGGTCTCGTACGTGAAGGATGGTAAGCGCGTCTCGACAACGCCAAAGTGGAAGCCGACCCGAGACCTAGAAACACAAGCCCGCGGTGGGGTGGACATGGCCTGACGCCCGTCCCGGTCCTCCAGAATCGTCGGCATCACCGGCCGCGGCGACTATCTCGTCGGGCGCGAGCACCGAACCCGGCCCGGAGTCGGGACCGCCGATGGTCGATACACCTCCAAGAGGAGGGCTGCGCGATGGACCTTACCGATCCCGGACTGCTGTTTTCCGGTCTCGCCATCTCCCTGATCGGGCTCGCCCTGTTCGTCCACGGCAAGAAGATGGACCAGCTGCGAAACCTCGGCATCGGCCTGGCCATGATGGTCTTTCCGATCTTCGTTCACTCGCTGTTGTGGTTGTGGGTGATTGCCGGCGTGTGCGTGGCGAGCGTCTTTTTCTTGCCTGACGGACGCTGAGTCGGGTTGGAGAGGTGTGCTCGGGGAGTTGGCTCATCGGCGAAGTGGGACTACAGTACGGGGTCGGGCTACTATGGCGGCCACCAGGGGCAAGCGACCATGAAAGACGGCATCCATCCCAAGTACTACCCCGACGCCAAGGTCTATTTCCGCGGCGAGGTGGTGATGACGACCGGAGCCACGGTGCCGGAGCTGCACGTGGAGATCTGGTCGGGCTCGCACCCGTTCTACACGGGCCAAAAGAGCTTCGTGGACACGGCCGGCCGGGTGGAGAAGTTCCAGAAGAAGTACGCCGGGGACTACTTCAGCAAGTCCAAAAAGCCAAAGAAAGGCAAGTAGCTCGCGAGCGGCGTGGGACGACCGGCGCGGCCTTGTACCGTGGCGGGCGTTGTGCGCTTGGGGAGCGCCGCTCATAGCCCGAATCGAGTTGGTGAATCCGCCGACGTCTCCTGACCGATGCTCATCAATTGATAGATCAACGCCGTGACGATGGAAAGTAGAGAACCGCGATGGTCAGCGCCGCCAACGAAAACCTGATCCGCAAGCTCCAGGAGCTGGACGGTCAGTACGAGCAGCTCGGCCGGCAGTTGCTCGACCCCCAGATCCTGGGCGACCATCGGCAAGTGCGCGCGCTGTCGATCAAGCGGGCGGCGCTGGAGTCGGTCGTGAGCGACTATCGCGCGCACTGCCGGGCGATCGAGCAGGCCGAGGAGTTGCAGGCCGTCCTGGAGGATGCTTCCGATCCGGAGCTGTCGGAGCTTGCCCGCCAAGAGCTGCCGGGCGTTCGGCACAAGGCCAGGCAATTGCTCGAATCAGTGCAGCAGCGTCTGCTGACGGCGGAAGATCGTGCGGTGAGCTCGGTAATCCTGGAAGTGCGAGCCGGGGTCGGCGGCGATGAAGCGGCCCTGTGGGCTGGCGACCTGCTGGAGATGTATCGGCGTTTCGCCGCCATCAAAGGCTGGGTGTTCGAGGAGATCGACTGCCACGGCGCCGAGTCAGGCGGGTACAAGCTGGCCATCGTGCGCGTCAGCGGCGAAGGCGTGTGGGCGGAGCTTGGCTACGAAGGCGGCACGCATCAGGTCAAGCGCGTACCCGCCACCGAAGCGCAGGGACGAATCCACACCTCGACCGCGACCGTGGCCGTGCTTCCCGAGCCGCAGGACGTGCAGATTCAGTTCGATCCCAGCGATGTCAAAGAGCGGATCACGACGGCGCGGGGGCCCGGCGGGCAGAACGTGAACAAGGTCGCCACCGCGGTCCACCTCATCCACGAGCCGACCGGCATCGAGGTGCGGATGCAGGACACCAAGAGTCAGGCCCAGAACCGGGAGAAGGCGTGGCGGCTGTTGCGGGCCCGACTCTATGAACAACAAAAGGCCAAGGCCGAGGCCGAGCGAGCCGAGACGCGCAGCGCGATGATCGGCTCGGCGAATCGAGCCGAAAAGATCCGCACCTATCGGTACAAAGAGGATATCGCGGTGGATCACCGCCTCGGGTCCGGCGGGGGCGGGTTCGATCTCGCTGACATCCTTGCCGGGCGGATACAGCCGTTGGTTGACGCATTGATCGAGCACGACACGGCCAGCCGACTGGCGGCGTTGTGAGAAGAGAGGCATCGTGGCATCGTGGGGGAGAAGGGGCGATGAGTCGTTTCGCCGCTGGGCTTGCCCCAGCGGGGGGAACAACGGCATCGACACCTCAGGGACTACACCGCCTCACATCGAGCGCTTCGCCCGCACCGAACCGATAGAACCGGTGAGCCGCCATGATCGACGATCATTATCTCGATGCGGAGACCGGCCCGGACACCGACACACTCCTGCTCGTGGTAGTGGGAGCGCATTTGCGCGCCGAGCTGACCGATCGCCCGCTGGCGTATATGCTGGTGGAACGAATCGAAGCTTGGCAGCGACGGCACGTGGAAGCGGATTGGTTGGCGCCGCTGGTGTGTAGCGACCTGTGGTATCTCAACGCGGCGGAGCTGCTGTCGCGCCCGACGATCTGCCTGGGCCGGCCGGGCGTCAACGCGGCCTCAGCGTTCTTCGCCAATCGGCTGCCGACGGCATTCGTTCTGGAAGAGACGTTCCAGGTTCAGTTGGACCTCGAGTTCATCACCATGCAGGCGTGTGTGTGGGGGGTCAACGCGGCCGCCACCGCTTCGGGCGTCGAGCTGTTCGAGGATCGCTACCTTGACCCGTTCCTGCGTGCGGCCCACGGGATGCCCACCCAACCGGCCTGAGCGAGCCGTCCCAATCCCCCCTCACGCCTCATATTCCCACAAAAGGGGTCGGGAGTCGTTTCTTTGGGCTCGGGAGCCGTTTGGCGAGCTGGCGCGCGATAGCAGGCACCTCTATGGCTCCCGCGAAGCCGCTAGCGGGGTTTCCGAAGGACTCCCGGCGCCTCGCCAGGGCAGCGAGATTCACCACTTTTTCCTCGACTCCGCTCGAACCGGGGGTATGCTCACGGTGCAGCGGATGAGCGTGACGGGATCGTACTTCCCGGTCGCCGAGGGTATCAGTCGCCTCGGCACCTCAAGAGGACCTCGCTCATGAACGCTGTATCTTCTCAGTTCAACGACACGCATCGCACCGGCCGCGGCCGCGCGTTTTCGATGATCGAACTGCTCGTGGTCATCGCGATCATCGCCGTGCTCGCCGGCATCCTGCTCGTGGCGCTCAAGGGCGTCAGGGAACGAGCCCTGGCCACCCAGACCCGAGCGACGATGCAGGAATTCTCCAAGGCGTGCGATTCGTTCGAGATCGAGCACGGCAGCTACCCGGGCATCATTCCCGAGGGGCTTCTGGCCCCGGACGGTAACCACAAGCTCAGCGGGACCGAGAACGCCTTGCTGCACATGATGGGCGGCGCGGTGCGCGGTGATCATCCGGACTATCAAACGTCATTCCCTCCACCCGACTGGACGGAGATTGTTGTTGACGACAACACGCCGCTGGGACAGATCAAAGTCAACCTCTCGTTGATCGGCAACGGCCCGGAGATCAACGGCACGCCGTATTCGCCGTACTTCACGCCCAAGGGCGACGAGCTGGTGGCAATCAAAGGCCAGGCGAATGAGCCCGGTCAAACCCCTGAGACGTTCCAGCTACCGGACCTGGTGGATGCGTGGGGACAACCGATCATTTACCTCCGCCGCAGCCGACCCATCGGGCCGCTGGTCGGCGAGCCTAATGACGAAGTTAAACCGCAGTTCATGCTGGGACCGATGAGGTCCTACATCAACGCGGACATTCTGGGTGAGCTGGGCCAGAGCCAATTCCGCCCAGGTAAGGGCAGCATCCTCAAATTGGCCGCCGACGAGAGCGAGGTCAACGCGCTCTTAGCGCAGATCATCCGTCACCCGAGCTTCGGCGAGTCGGATGATTCGATCAACGGCACCGCCCGCGGCGCGTATGTCCTGATCTCGGCGGGCAAGGACGGCGTGTACTTCTCAGTCGCGGACGGACCCGGCACGCCGCTATCGCCGATCTTTGGTGGTGGTCCTGATAGCCTGGACTTCGATAACTTCATGGAGCTTGGGCCAAAGGTCATAGACGAGTTTGACGACCTGCGCCTCTTCGGCGGCGGGTAAGGCTTGGTGAGGAAGAACGATATGAATCCGGAGCGCAACATGACTCGCAACACACGAGGATTCACACTGATCGAGCTGATGGTGGTGATCGCCATCATTGTGCTGCTGGTCACGCTCGTCGCCGTTTCGCTGAGGACGGTTCGAGGGTCGACGCGGCGCACCGTCTCGTTGAGCGCGCTGAAGCAGATCATGATGGCGTACCGCAGTTACTCAGACGACAACCGCGGCCAGTTGTTGCCCGGCTATATCGGCGCCGACCTCCAAGATGACGACACCGATCCGTTCGGGAACCTCCGAGTGACGTTGCCCGGCGGCACCGTGCTCAATGAAGAGGATGCGCAGTCATACGTGTGGCGCTTGGCGCCGTACGTGGACAACGTGTGGGAGGTCTTCTTCACCGAGTTGCGCGACGAGGGGCTGATGGCGCAACTTGAGGCCGAGTACGGCGACGGTATTTATGGGCCGTTCGGTGGCCTAAGCTCGATCCTCGGCGGTATCAGCGAGCGACCGACCTTCGGCCTGAACTCGATCTTCGTCGGCGGGGACTCGGAGCATGGCGGGACAGATGTCGCCGATCGACATCCTTGGACCGGAGATCCGAATGTCGTGCCGCTTGCCGCTACACGTTTCACACAGGTCAAGAACCCGGCGCGGCTGATCGTCTTTAGCGCCGCGGCCAAGGCCAACCCCGACGCTACAGACCCGGTCTATGACGATGAGTCGCTGGGTTTCTGCGAGTTGCGCCCGCCCTATCTGAACCTGGACCTGGGCGCAAACATGTGGATAGAACCGCAATGGACGGTCGCCGCCCGCGGCCTCGTTGAACAAACGCCAGCGGGCGAGTACACCGACGGGGCGGGACTGCCGATTGTCCGCAACGGCAACGATGTGATAGCGGTGGGATTACTGGACGGCAGCGCTTCCCTGGAGCAAGTGAGCAACCTCTCACGCGACATGCGCCGATGGAGCCCGTTCGAGGTCACATTGCGGGAAACGCAGTCTCCTCCTCCTCCCTAACCTAACGCGGCGCGCGGCGATCCACGGATATGCATCCGCGGCTGTCAGCGCCGGTCATAGCCCCGCATGCATATGCGGGGGTCACTCAGCCGTAAGCAAGCCGCGCTCCTCGAGGCAACTCAGGAGCGCCCGCACTGAGTCTTCAACGCTGAGCTTGTCGGTGCGCAGGTGCAGCTCGGGATTCTGCGGCGCTTCGTACGGATCGTCGATTCCGGTGAAACCCTTGATCTCGCCGGCACGAGCTTTCTTATAGAGTCCCGTGGGGTCGCGCTCCTCGGCCACGTCCAGCGGCGCATCGACGTAGACCTCGAAAAAGGGAAGGCCGGCATCGTCGTGCAGCTTGCGCACGAGATCGCGATCAGCGCGATAGGGACTGATGAAGCTGGTGATGGTGACGATCCCGGCCTCGGCGAAGAGCTTGGCCACCTCGCCGATGCGGCGAATGTTCTCAGCACGGTCCTCAGCGGAGAAGCCGAGGTTCTTGTTCAACCCGTGGC
>JAZFYE010000228.1:0-13796 GCA_036475395.1 Phycisphaerales bacterium | reverse complement strand
CCCTCCGCAACATTGGCGACCGAATCCACACGCTGCAAAGCGCGGGTCTCCGCGTCCAGTGCAGCGAGGATGGCGCGCAGATTCTCGGACGTAATCAGCCCGGCCGGATCGTCCTTGCCATAGTTGATGCGCTGACCTGTAGCGAGCTTCTCCAGGATACCGGCCAGCGACTTGGCGTTGGCGGCATAGGTCCGCTGCGCGGTCAACGAGACGGCTTGTAGACCGATACCGGCCATTGACTCTCCTCCTGCACGCGACGGCGGCCAAGCCGTCACCGCTATGGAAGGATTGCATTCAACCGGCCGTGGGACAACCATTCGTCGTTGAGCGCAACTTACCGACATGGATCAACCTGTACAGACGGTACAGTCCGCGCTGCAACCGATGGGGTCGGCGCGGCGACGCTTATCGAAGCTCGATAGCCGGGTGCGTCACTTCATCATGAGGCGACGGCTGCCGGTTCGCTCAGCTCGCCGCGCATGACCGTCACCGCCTGTCCAGCAAGGAACGAGCGGTCACCGGCCAGGCGGACCTTGACGACGCCTCCGCGGGCCGAGGCCTGGTACGCGACGAACTCGTTCTTGTTGAGGCGCGTTTGCCAGTAAGGCCCCAACGTGCAATGGGTCGAACCTGTTGCAGGATCTTCATTGATTCCAAACGGGACAGCGAAGTAGCGTGAGATGAAGTCGAATTCCGGATCATCGCTTACGGCGGTCGCGATGACGCTGAGGCTGTGCTTGCCGAGCAAATTGAAATCAGGTTCCAGTGCGCGCACGGCTTGCGCGGACTCAAGCTCGATGAGGTGGTTCTGGGCGGCATTGCCGACGTACAAGGGCTCGGCGTTGATGGCCTCGATCAGTCCCGTTGGCGGTTCGACGGGTTGCGGCGGTTGGCTGGGGAAGTCCAATTCGATCCAGTCCTGGTCAATAGGTCGAGCCGTCAGGAGGCCGCTTCGTGTATGGAATTGCGCCGGTTCAGTCCGGCTGAGGTCGCCACATTCCCAAAGCGTGTGTGCGCTGGCCAACGTGGCGTGGCCGCAGAGGTCGACTTCCGTCTTCGGAGTGAACCAGCGCAGGTCGTATGTCCCATCGGCGCGTTGGGCAAGGAATGCGGTCTCCGCAAGATTCATCTCAGCCGCGACCGCTTGCATCCAGTCGGGATCGGCGGATTCGTGCGGAAAGCAGACGGCAGCGGGATTGCCGCGATACAACTCATTGGTGAACGCATCGACTTGGTAGATTCGAATGTTCATCGTCTATTCTATCCTTGGGATCCGATGACGTAGGCGAGGATACTCACCACCCCTTCGGGAGTCTCGCTCACGGCCAGCGCTGCTGCATCGACCTCCTTGAGCGCATGTGTGTGCTCACGAGGGTGCAGCGTGATGATCGGTTTGCCCATCGCGGCGGCATACCCGGCATCGAACGCGGCGTTCCACTGCCGGTACTTCTCGCCGAAGCGCACGACGACGACGTCCGCCTGTTCGATGAGGGTGCGGTTGCGAATGGCGTTGATTTTCGCGGCCTTGTGATCTTTCCAGACCGGGTTGTCTTCGGCGCCGAGAATCACCGCGCCGCAGTTGTCGCTGGCCTCATGATCGGTGATCGGCCCGCTCAGTGTGACGGGCAGGTTCCGTTGTCGCACGGCTTGAGCGATCTGGTCGCGCCAGTCTGTATGAATTTCGCCGGAAAGGTAGACATTCAGGTGCATGCGATGAGCCTCCTCGTTGTGCGGGGATGTTGCTCATCATTATAGGTCGGGCGGCGTCGGTATTGGGCCGCGCGGGTGCCGGCTGAGCCGGAAGTCCGATGTCAGGCGGACTTGGCCAACGGACGTTGATTCTGTAGGAAGGCCGCGGCGTCGTCGGGACGGAGGGGTCTGGCGAAGTAATATCCCTGGGCGTAGTCGGCTTCGAGGGTCTGCAACTGTGCGACCTGCTGCGGCGTCTCGACGCCCTCGGCGACGACGTCCATCCCCAGGTTCTGCGCGAGGGTGACGATCGCGTGAGTCACGGCGGCGTACGCGCGATTCTCCTTCATATTGTCGAGGAAGGCGCGGTCGACTTTCAGGACGTCGATCGAGAACTCATGCAGGCGGCTCAGTGACGAATGGCCGGTTCCGAAGTCGTCGATGCACAGGAACACGCCGCACGCACGAAGACGCTGGAGAACCGGATTGAGCTCGTCGAGGTTGTCCATGATCGCGGTTTCGGTGATCTCCAGCTTGAGCGTGCGCGGTTCGATTCTCGTCGTGGTCAGCACGTCGCGGATCGTCTTGACCAGATCGGACTGGGTGAGTTGCCGCTTGGAGATATTGACGTTCATGCACAGTGGGGATTCGCAGGGGAACTGCTCCTGCCACTGTTTGAGCTGTTGACGGGCCTCGAGCAGCACCCAGCCGCCGATGGGGACGATCAGGCCGATCTCCTCGACCACGGGAATGAAATCTAGCGGCGATATGACGCCGCGTTCAGGGTGGTCGCAGCGGATCAGGGCCTCGAGACCGACGGCGAGGCCGGTCTGGAGATCGATGATCGGTTGATACACGAGGCGAAACTGTTCGTCCTGAAGCGCGTGGCGAAGGTCGCTCTCCAGTTCCAGGCGGACGACGGCTTCGTCATGCATGGCCCGGTCGAAGAGTTGATGCCGCGCCCTGCCGGCGCCTTTGGCTCGATACATCGCGGTGTCGGCGTCGCGGAGCATGTCATCGGCCGAGTCGTATCCGAGATCACTCGTGACGATCCCGATTCTGGCGGTCGAAGTGACGGCGTAGCTGCCGATCTTGTGCGGCGCCTCCAGTGATTTCTGTATTCGCTCGGCGACGAGTGTGGCGTCGGCCACGTTCTTGATTCCATCCAGGAGGATCACGAACTCGTCCCCGCCCAGTCGAACCGAGAGATTGTCGTTCTCAGGATCCGGTTCCTGATCCACCCGCGACGCGGTGTCGCCGACCCGCAGGTTTCCCTGTAGCCGATCCGCGATGCTGATCAGAAGCTGGTCGCCGACTCCGTGCCCCAGACTATCATTGATGATCTTGAATCGATCGAAGTCCAGGAACAGGAGGGCAAAGACGTAGCCCGGCTCGGACTTGGTGCGCTGGAGACACCGCTCGATTCGATCCAGCAACACGGCTCGATTCGATAGGCCCGTGAGGGAGTCGAGCATGGCGTCATGGCGCAATTGATCCTGGGCCGCCGTGCGCTGGCTGATCTCCGCCTCCAGGCACTCTTTCTGCGTCTCGAGTTCCTCGGTCTTTTCCCGGAGTTGGCGTTCGCTTCGGAGCAGCTCGACCTCGGCCGTGACGCGCTCGGTGATCTCCCTTCCCAGTTCCAGATTCACCGTAGAGAGTGTCTGCGTCTTGGCCTCAAGTGCATGGGCCTTCGTCTCGATCTCTGTCAGGCTCCGGCGAGCCGCGTCCAGCACGAAGTTGATCAGCATCTGGAGCTTCTCGATGGTCTCGTCCTGCCCCTCGATCCTCACGGCAAAGTCGAACCGTCCGTCCACGGCCTGACACATCTGGTCAGAAAGTTCGTTGATCATTGCGCGGAGCTGTGAATCGCTGCGGTGGGCGGCATCCAGCACCAAGTCGATCAACATCTGGAGCTTCTCAATCGCCTCGTCTTGCCCCTCGACCCTCACGGCGAAGTCGAACCTACCGTCGACGGCCTGGCACAACTGGTTGGCCAGTTGGTCGATCAACAAGCGAAGCCGTTGCTCGTCGACATGGTCTGGGTTCGGGGGTTTGGTCATGGCTACTACTGCTTCTTTACGCGGCCCATCGGATGCGGATTTCACACTCCGAATCACCCTGCTTCAGACACTTGGTCTGCTCGATCGATGCGTTGTCGCCGTAGTGGTTGATGATCCAGCGAGCCAGGGCGATGTAGAGTCCGCAGAGTTGGTTGGGTGAGCGATAGTGCATGACAATTCCATGCTCTGCCTGTTCAAGATCAAACTTGTCGTTGATCGCCTGGCCGGCCTTCTGATCCCGGACGCCGGTGGCAAAGCCATTGTGAATCTTCGGCTGACGCTGAAGGAACTCGCGAGCCGTCGTGGACATCGAGAACCACATGGGCCAGCGCTTCATCGAGTCCTTGCAGAAGAAATCGGCGTAGGCCTCCTCCGCTTGGTCTTGGGTGACCCCCAGGACCTCGCAGGTGGCGCTGAACAGGCGCCGCCACTCGGCGTCGTCATAGACTTCGTCCATACGAAACGCTTTGTCTTCGTCAACGCCGGCTTTGCGCTTGACCTCGAGGACCTTTCCCGTGCCTGCCATTTCCTCAATGAGATCAAACAGTATCTTGTGAATCAGGCCGACCATCGGTGCCTCCAATTGCAATTCTCGCGTTGCTAGACGCTCGTTTTCGTTGCGCACTGATACTTGTGGTGCGTCCTTCGAACGCGTTTTCGAGTGCCTCGACAGCGCCGGCCGGCACACCGGCGACGGTTCCCGTACACCTTCTGTCGCTCATGTTTGTGGATTCCCCGGGATCGAAAACGCGCCGGTACACCAGACCGTGACCCACCATCCAGTGCGGGGGTCGGATAGAGTGCGCCGACATTCTTTTTTCGGCATCTGGCGAGGCAACCTTGATGGATCGCGACCGGACTTGGGCTCTCTTGTGGCCTCGGGACCAGTGGCCGAGCGATCAGAATCCTGATGCATCTGTGTCAGCTGAGCGCCTCCCGGCCGATAATCGGCACGCCCGCCGGTTCGTCCGGAGCGACGGCGCGTTACCGAGGTCACCCGATTGGCACCATCACGATGCGGGCTCGGCTTCCGAGCGGAACGCGGCGGTGTCCTGGGTGTTCGTTTCGTACACTCTTGGATATAGGAACCTGGCAGGGAGGATGCCATGGCGACACAAACAGAAATGAATGAACTTCGCATGGACTTGGAGCAGCTCCGCGAGGAGCTTGTGGCCGGCACACTTCGGGAGCAGCACGCCTGGGCCATCCTGGACAGAACGGGGGCGCTGCTCGATCAGTTCCAAGGCGACCCGTTCGAGCGGAACCTACGCATCGTCTACTCGCTGGTGTCGGTTGGTCTGGAACAACTTGCGGCAGCAAAAGCGGCTCCACGAGGCGATGCCGGGCGAGTAGCCCCCGCCGCGCTGAATCCCGACCCCCCGGTTCGCCTCGCGACCACGCTGCGATTCACGACCGCCGCCGCGGGGGGGGGTCTAAACCGCCTTGGGAATCCGTGCCCGGCGGTCTTGATTGATCCTTGATCAGTTGCGAAGATGCCAAGTTATGGTCGAGGCCTCACCGGCCGAGCGTGATCCGTTCCGTCCGCCCACCGTTCCGGTCAAAGTCCACTGTCTGCACTGCGACCAGGAGTACGAGAGCTATCTCATTCACTGGGTGGACGACGTGATCGAGAGCGACTCGCCGGGCTTCTGGTGCTGTCCCACGCCGGGCTGCGACGGCAAGGGCTTCGGCTTCGATATCTTCCCCGTCGATCCAGACTATCGCGACGAAGAAGGCAACCTGATGTGGATGGAGGACGATGACGACGAGGAATACGACGAGGTCGATGAGTGTGCAGACCGTGAACGTGAAGTAGAAGACTGGGAAGTCGATGCTGGCCGTCAGCCCCCCGGTGAGGATGCCGAGGATGACCTCCCCTGGTGAGCCCCCGGAAATGGAGGTTAGCCGATCGGCCTTTGCGGCAACGATCTATCTGAACAAACAGACAAGCTCGCGAATGCGGGCCAGGTGGTAATCATCATGCTCGGCGTGAAACAGGAGCATGTCCACGATGCGCATCGGCTGTTGGAGGCGAGGATGACGGGCCGTCCGGGAGAAGTCAGCGGGCGATAGCGCCTCCAGTCGCGCGACGAGCTGCTGGCGAAGCGTCCGGAATTCGTTGAGGATTTCCTTGATCGGGCGGGCGTTATGCGCCGCCTCGTGTGTTTTTTGATTGCTCATATCCGCCGCCCGGAGCGTCGTCGCACCCGCCTCGAAGTCGTCGAGTCGTCCGCTGAAGAGCGATTCGAGGTCGGCGAGGTGCCCGATGTTCTCCTGGATCGACCACGTCTCGCCATCTCGTTTGCGCAACACGTCCGGCGGCAGCGCTCGTGCGATCTCCTCGACTCGAGCGGGTGTTCCGCGCAAGCGCTCCAGAAGCTCCGGAAACAACTCCGCGGGAAAGTCGAAGTCAAACCTGCGCTGCGTCCACGGAACTCGATTGGGCATGGCTGGCGCCTCGATGCGATTTGCCGCGATTGTGCGACCCGCGTGATCCTGGGGGAGTAGTATAGAAACAGTCTCGTTGGCAAAGGAGCGCTGATGACACAGCAAGGAAGTGCGGTCGTATACCGTTGGTCGGACCTGCCGACGGACCGGCCGATGCCGCGGCTCGAACGCCGGCGGATCATTGGCGAGCGCATGATGATCTCGCAGGTGTTACTGGAGAAGGGGTGTATGGTGCCGAGCCACACTCATGAGAATGAGCAGTTCGCGTGTGTTGTTCGGGGCCGGATCCGTTTCGGTCTAGGTGTCGAAGGTAGTCCGGAGCATCAACAGATGGTGCTGACCGGGGGTGAAGTGCTTCACCTGCCGTCCAAGGTGCCTCACTCGGCCGAGGCGCTTGACGAGACACTGATTCTCGACCTGTTCAGCCCGCCGAGCGAAAAGACCGGCATCGACGGGTCATGAATGTCACCGGTGCCGCGGTTTGTGCCGCCGCGGCGGACCCGGCTCGCGGGGCTCGGCGAGCCGCCGGCGGATTCGCGGCGCCCGGAGTGAATCGACAGACGCCCACGACCTTGCGGCCGTGTTCGTCAGTCTCAGGTCGTCAACAAGAGCGCAAGAGGAGGTTCTTGGCGTCTCAGTGTCGCCGTCGGCGTCTGGTCGCGGTCAGCCCGGCTAGGCCCAGCAGCGCCATCGCGCCCGGGGCGGGAACCGAGTTCCAGCCGACCATGATGCCGGGCGCCGCCGGATTGTCGTCGATGACCATCCCGACATCCCACCCGACACTGAAGCTGTTGCCGAAGGTGCTCGTGCTCTGAGCGATGTTCGTGTTCAGATCACTCAGCAGGAACACTGCGGGGCTTCCGATCTGGACATCCTCGGCGATGTTGGTCACATCTAGCGTGCTGATGGATGGGCCGAGGGCGATGTAGGCGGCGTAGCCGAAGTTGGTGAAGTCGAGCACGATCGAGTTGTCGAACGCGGGATGCATGGCGGGGCTCACGGCGTCCCACGTGAAAGCCCCGTCGAGGTCGAACGTGCCGAGCGTGCCGTAGGTGTACGATCCGCCGGTCGGCCCGGCGATATCGCCGGCGAAACCGGACTGGACGAGTTCCAGATCCATCGTGGTTCCGATCAGTTCGGCGTGCGCGGCGCCGGTCAATATCGCGGCGGCAGCGGCGGCGCCTATGGTTCGCGTGCGGTTGCTCATGATGTTCTCTCCCTCTTTTGATGTTGGTCAGGCGGAACCCGCCGTCTGCGCACCCGGCGCGACGACGGTCCCTCAAACCTAGCACGGGTGTGGGGGCCGACCATCGGATTCACGCAAACCGAGCTGAGAAACCCGCCTTGACGCCCCTACGAGCGGCGCCGTTTCCCAGGCGGCAAGCCTGCACGATTATGCGGGCGGGTGGTGAGCCGCAGCGGGACGCCCGTGGCGGGCCGATAACCAAACGATCTGGCAGGGCCGTTCGGTGCCGCAACACGAGCCCCGATGAGGCCCAGCCTCAACGGCCAGGGGCTCCAGACGGTCGCCTCGCGGTTGGGCGCTCCCGTCTGGTATACTTTGTAGCGACAGTACTCGAGTGGGAGAGCCCGTCTGAAGCTGGCGCATTGATTTCTCGGCGTCGCCGTTGACGCCGTGCCGGCTTGAGGCTCCACCCTTCGCCGCCGCTGAAGCCGCCAGGCGATGCAATGGCCGCCAAGCAATCTCCATTGACGATCGGGCAGATCCTCGCCTGGGCCGACGCCCATTTTTCCCGCGTCGGGAAGTGGCCCATCTCGCGCTCCGGACCGATCTACGATCAGCCGGGCCGAACCTGGGAGGCGGTGAACTCGGCGCTGGCCAAGGGGGGATGTGGACTGCCGGGCGGAGATTCGTTGTCGCGGGTCCTGGACCGACGGCGCGGCGTGAAGTACACGCGGCGCTCCTGGCCGGAGTTGTCCAGAGCGAAAATCCTCGCCTGGGCCGACTATCACCACCAATGCACGGGTAGATGGCCGGACCGTGACTCGGGACCGGTGCGCGGCGCCGCCGGGATATCCTGGGTCACCGTGGATCGGTATCTCAAGCAGGGCAACAAGACGCTGCCCGGCAGATCATCCTTGGCCAAACTGTTGCGCGACGGGCGAAACGTCTGGGACGGGCGAGGCAAGCCGCGCCTCACCGCGAACCTCATCCGCAAGTGGGCCAAGGAGCATCACGACGCCACGGGACGCTGGCCGGTCACCATGTCCGGCAAGTTGCATGACAGGCCCAATGAAGATTGGGCGGCCATCGACATGGCCCTTCGCCACGGGAGGCGCGGACTGACCGGCGGAACCTCGTTATCCCGGCTGCTGACTGAGCACTTCGGTGCTGGATACAACCCCCAACTCGGGCCACTGACGATTCAGAAGATCCTGGGCTGGGCCGACGCGCATCACCAGCGAACGAAGCGATGGCCGAGCCGCAAGTCCGGTGCAATTCTCGGGGCACCGGGCGGCGCGACCTGGGGCGCGATCGACAGCCGGTTGAGGCTCGGCGGCCGAGGTCTTCGCGGCGGCACGACGTTGGCGAAGCTCTTGGACGAGCATCGCCGACAGCCGCAGGCAAGTCGGTGAGCGCGATCGCCATGGGTCGCCGGCCCCGGAGCCGGTCGCCCATTTCAGCCGAATATAGCCCGCGAATCAGCCGATACCGACCAAGTGCGATCGGACAGGATCGTGGCCGCTCAATCCAAGACATGATCGAGATCGTGCTTCTGCGCCAGGTCAAAACGCTGGGAGACCCCTGATGAAACATCTTCTGAATTCAGTTGTCTTGTCCTTGCTCGTTTGTACGGTGCTGATCGGATGCAAGAGCGCCGGCGTTACGATCGGCAAGTCCCACCGGCCTTCCCCAGGCGTGCGACATGGACCGCCGCCCCACGCACCCGCCCACGGTTACCGCAGAAAATTCGGATACCACTACTATCCGGATCAGCACGTGTACTACGCACCGGATCGCGGCACGTACTTCTGGCTTCAAGGCGAAAACTGGAAGGTAGGCGTCGAGCTGCCGAGCCATATTGCGCTGAATCTTGGCGGTCACGTTTCGGTCGAGCTCGACACCCAAACGCCCTACGAGCAGCACCACGCCGTTGCCAAGAAGCACCCCGGTAAGGGCCGAGGTCAAGGGAAGGGCAAAGGTCGCGGCCGAGGCCGAGGCAACAGCGACCGAAGATGAGCGACTGATCCGTACCACGACGCCCACGGATCGCAATAGCGCCACCGACGCCCACGGTTCCCAATCCGTGGGTTTCTTTATGCCTCCACCGTCGCCCCCGCCTCCCCTCGATGGCCATCACGCTGGACCGTCAGGTCCGGTTGGATTATTCCGTTTGGGAAGGCTGGGCGCCGGTGGCCGCCCTTGAAATCCGGGGTCGGGATAACCCGCGGGCCTCATGTCTTGGATGCTATATGAGTAGATCCCAGACAGACCGGAGGTCCGCTCGGCCGCCCGGGCGGATGGACGAATGATCAATAGACCATCACAGAACAGAGTCTATCGTCAGGGCTTCACGCTCATCGAGATTCTCATTGTTTTGGTCATCCTCGGCATCCTTGCCTCCATTGTAATTGCGCAGTTTCGCGACGCCAGTGACGACGCGGTGAGATCAGCGTTTCTCATCAACGGAAAAACGTTCGTCGAGTCGGCGATGAGATTTCAGCTGGATACCGGTCAGTTCCTGGAGGATTCAAGCTCGGGCGCCTTGCCCGCCGGCTTCGAGCAATACGTGCAAGCAGAGAAGTGGGTCGGCGGCACGCCGATCGGCGGCGTGTGGGACGCTCAACTCAATGAGGACGGCATTACCTCAGCGATCGGTGTTCATTTCAATGGCACCGGGGCGACCCGCGACGACGCCTACATGCAAGAACTCGACGCTGCCGTCGATGACGGCGACCTCGCGACCGGCAGCTTCCGAAAGATCGCCGGTGATCGGTATTACTTCATCATCGCCGACTAACGAACCAGACTGTCAAGATAACGATCGATCTGATCCAGATGCGATAGATCATGTCCCGCGTGCACGCGCATTAGCTCGGCCAGCGCTATCTTACCGCCATCACCGCGCGGATTGGCGCGAGTCAACTCATCAGGCGAAAGTGATTCGTACTGCTCAAGATTCAGCTTCCGCAGCTCACTGAATCGCCGCACCAATTCATCGGGCTCGCGCTCGTTGTGGCCTTGCATCTGCACCCACCGCTCCTGGTCATAACGCGATAGCCACGGCACATCATCGAACCGCATCGTACGAATTCTGCACATCGAGACGATTTCATGATCAACCAAGTGGCCGAGGATTTCGTTCGGCGTCCATTTGCCGGCAAAAGGCCGCTGCCGCAGAACGTCAGCCGAATGGTGCTCGACAACCCGGCGAAGTTCATCAGGCGTATGGCGTAATATGGCCAGCGGTTCGCGCTGCCCCAGCGTGTCGAGGTGTCGTTTCCATCGGTGCGTGTTCATATGGGCCTCTTATGACTCCGTTGAAGAGCCTCGGCGGAGCCTGAGCGTGCTGTCATGATCAGCGGTTGCGATCGGCTCAACCTGCCCTTGCTCTTTTCTGGGCGCATCATCGTCAATCGCCGCCCGGCGCAGCGCCGCATAGTCCTGCGCGCCGATGAGTTCGTCAATGGTGAAGTGTTGGCCGCATTCCGGACAGACACACGTCTCCAGGCCGACCATCGAGTAACCACACGTCGGGCAGTGTACGCGAACCATCTGTTTCTCATGTAACGGCTTGCCGCCCAGGCCGCGATAAGCTGCCGTCGCAATGATCAAGCTCGATAAAGCGATCGCAAAGAGAATGATGCTGAAAATGAAGAATTCTCCTTGCCGGAGCACCATGTCAATGAGCACGCACAGCGGTATCGCGATAAGCCAGATGACCAATACCGAGAAGATCGTAGTGAGCGTGCGACGCCATCGAGCATAGCCCGACCACAGTTTGACCAGTACGCCGCACCACAAAGCGCCGCCGAACGTGAGCCCGGCAAAGATGTGGTCGTCATCGACACGGACGTCCAGGAGTGCAACGATTCCGATCACGAACATGACCGATGCGGCGATGAGAGCCGCGGCCGCAAGCGACAAGCCGAGGCGAATGAGCCATCCCGCCCGGCCGGTGCGCAGATCGTTGCGGATCGACGTGCCGCCGGTTTCGGCATCCCCCAGCCACCACGATTTGAGCATTTGTTTCATCACGTGCTCGCCTCTGGGAACGTTATTCCCGGATCGAGTGTAGCTCTTTCAGGGCGCTTGACGCCCACGAGCTTCCCTGGGCGATCCGGAGGTTCAATCCGTGCGTTCCAATCTCCCGCAACCCCCAACCCCCGGGCACTCCTGTGGCCGCACGCTGCACCGGAGAATCCACAGATCGGTGTCCTGCACTTTGCGATGTATAATCCGCTGCACGTCACCGGTTGCGGAGAATTCTTGCCATGTGCATCTTGATGATTCGATTCTTTGTGTTTGCGTCCATAGTCACCCTCATCGGCTGCAGCCCGGCAAGTGATGGTGACTCGGCGACGCCAACACTACCTGACGTGGATGATTCCAATGCAGCGCCCGAGCTTCCAGCCATGGCGTCGTATAAGGGCCCACCGTTTCGCTTTGAGGTTCAAGCTGAGGAATCCACGACGCAATTTCGTTGGTCCGTCACGGTGCCGACGGGTGGCTGGGAAATGAAGTTCGATGGGGCGACCACAAACCCGCGCAGCGGGCGTGCCACAATCCAGGTTCTGCTCACGCGACCGGGCCCGGGTCAGATGGTCACCCAAGCGCTGCAAACACTCAATGGCGATTACGTCAACGGCGCAGTCGCCTTCACATCAGCCGACTTGGTTGTCAAACTGATAACCCGCGGCGAGTCCGCAGATGCAGCCGACTACGCACGCGCAGCATTGTGGCAAGCGGAGCAATAGCCGCAACCCCAACCCCCGAGGACGCAAGCGTGGCAGTAAGCGCGGCGAAATTGCTTTGGCATATTCAAGCTCGGGTGCTGCTATTTGCCGTTATTTGTTGAATCAGTTTTTCCCGTTCGTGGGACACGGGATTGTAATCCTCAGGAGGCTCAGCTCGCATCGACGACCATACGACAGGTATTCTTAGACCGCACTGCTTGACAAATTGTGCCACAACGTCGTAGTACCAGTTTGGTGCGTACGGACTGATGACAATTTCATCGAGCATTTCTTCGAGATCAACAGGTACGTCGATAATTTGAGGTAAATGACCACTGCTGTCATATTCTTCGCCGGTCGCCATGCCCCACCGCACAATCCGGACCTCGCGCTCATATTCAAAGACGTTGCGTTTGTGCATTGCCAACGCTAGAAGATTGTTGCTGGTGATCTCGTCGTTTTCGTAGTCGATGTAGCGTATGAGGCCCAAAAGGTCTTTGCTACTAAGGTTATCAACGAGCTTTGAGTAACTTGTCTTAATCGCGGCACCATCTTCAGTGCCGGAATAGATGCGCCATTGTGCGTGACTTTCTGCGTTCTGTAGGCACCAGCAGTTAACAAATGCTGTACACCGTATAAGGGAATCAAAGCCCGGGAGGCGTCGGGCAGGTGTTTCACTTTGCGCGTTAATTGCCTCTTCAATTTGGGCGAGCTTCGCCAGACGGCGGCGAGTGAATCGTCCTTCAAATGGATCTGGTAACTCATCCAGGCGGCAGTACACAAGTGTACGAGTGAGGAGGAGTGAAAGAAGCTTGGCAGTATTGAGGTATCGCCAAACTGAGATCGATGTATCTTCTGGCTGATCGAAGACGGGATGGGTCGTATCTGCCGACATTTCAGAAATCCTTAGCTCGATACAAAACACCCGGGCGGCTATCGCCGACCGGCTGGGAACGATGGACTGAATTGTCTTTGGCGAACTTGAACATGGGCAATCCGTTGCCCTTCCTTCGCAACTCCCTCTCCAGGGAGCAAAAGAACACCGGACATGAGACACGAGTGTCGCGTGCCTCATGCCCGGGGCCTGTCTAATCAATAATCGTAATCATCCATGCCGGCGCCGGCGCCGGCCTTTTCCTTCTTCTTCTCCTTGATCTCGACGATCGCGGCGTCGGTGGTCAGCAGCAAACTGGCGACGGACGAAGCGTTCTGCAGTGCGATGCGCTCGACCTTGGTGGGGACGATCACGCCGTCCTTGACCAGATCGGTGTACTTTTGCGTCATCGCGTTGAAGCCGAAGTTGGTGTCGTTGGATTCGGCGACCTTCTGGGCGACGATGGAGCCGTCCAGCCCGGTGTTGATCGCGATCTGTTTGATGGGCGAAGCCAGTGCGCGGTTGACGATATCCACGCCGATCTTCTCATCGCCGGTGAGCTTTCTGCGCAAAGTGTCGAGCTTGGTGCGTGCCCTGAGCACGGCCACGCCGCCGCCGGGGAGAATGCCCTCTTCCACCGCGGCCCGGCAGGCGTGAAGCGCATCTTCCACGCGGGCCTTCTTTTCCTTCATCTCGACTTCGGTCGCAGCGCCGACGTTGACCTGGGCCACGCCGCCGGCGAGTTTCGCCAGGCGCTCCTCGAGCTTCTCGCGATCGTACTCGGAGCTTGAATCCTCCGCCTGAGT
>JAZFYE010000227.1:0-6420 GCA_036475395.1 Phycisphaerales bacterium | reverse complement strand
TGCGTTGACGATGTCCACCGGCGATGTGCTGGAAGGTGAGATCCACATTATCAAACGACCCCATGATCTTTGCGCTACAGTCGACAATCACAACAACGCGTTTCTCCGCGTGCGCATCGATGATCCGTACGGCACCGATCCGCACGGGGAAGTGAATCTGTGGCTGTCCACATACGGTGTGCCACCCGAAGAACCCGATGCGCTCCAACGACGATGGGACGAGATGATGGCGCGACTGTTTGCCGCGGCACCCGCTGCCTAGGATGTCCACCGTTCACAACAATCTGAGAACCCGTTGGATCAGAAAGAAAGGATGAATCAAAGATGAAATCCCGATTACTCGTATCCGGTTTCGTGCTGGGCATTGCCACCGCTCTGCTCGGTGGCCACGCGCTTTCCCAAGACCACGGTGAAATGGACCCCGCCCAGATGCAGCGCATGATGCAACTGGCTGAGGAACTTGCCACCCCCGGCGAGGCCCATAGGCGGCTCGACTATTTTGTCGGCGAGTGGGACACCTCCACGATCGTGATGGGCATGCCGTCGGAATCCGGTACTCAATCCATCAAGTGGATCCTCGGCGGGCGGCAACTGCGCAGCAGTTTCAATGGCACGATGATGGGCCGTCCGTTCGAGGGCCTCGGCTTGTTGGGCTATGACAACTACAAGAAGAAATACACCTCGGTCTGGTGTGACAGCCAGAGTACCACACTGCTCACGAGTGAAGGGTTGGCCGATCAATCCGGCAAGGTCATCACGCTCTACGGTACGATGGACGAATGGATGGACGGCACACACGACAAGGCTGTGAAGTACGTCTATCGAATCGTGGATGAGAACACCTACGAATTCGAGATTCACGATTTGGGAATCGTGCCCGGCGACACGAAGGTCATCTCCATGACGGCGACGCGGAGGAAGTGACGTCATCCACAGTGCAACGCGTGAATCGGATTAAGTTGTTCGAAGAACACTTTGCTGTGGCGGACACGGCGTGAATATACCGGATTGCGACACTATCGAGCCGAGATCATGACCGATCAATCAACTGCACAACAATCCCGAACGATTGCCCTTGAACTCGAAATCGATGCGCCGATCGAGGATGTATGGAAAGCGCTCACCGAAGCGGATCAACTGAAGAGTTGGTTTCCTTACGATGCGCGCGTCACGCCCGGCAAGGGTGGATCGATTTGGCTTTCATGGGGGCCGGAATGTGAAGGTGAAGTGCCGATTACGATCTGGGATCCACCGAATCAGCTTCAGTCTACGGAGCATCGTGGGCCGTTTGGTGCTGAAGATTCGATCGCTCCGGTCGATATCACTACTGACTACCACCTCAACTCCGCCGGCGGCAAGACCGTGCTGCGCCTCGTGCAGGCAGGCTTGGGACCGGAAAGGGAATGGGACGGCGAATACAACGCCACCGCTGAAGATTGGCCGATGTTCCTGGCGATCCTCTCGCACTACGTCCCGAATCACGCCGGTGTGGTGCGACGGGTAACCAACATTGCGGCGACCATCGATCTTCCCGCGTCCGAGACGTGGTCGCGATTGTTCGGCAGTGAAACACCCACGCTCGGTTCACCCTACAAACTGAAGCTTGCCGGGTCACTTGCGATCAGTGGTGTAACGAAGCTGATCAATCCAGGCCGTCGATTCGTCGGCACACTTGCCAATCTCAACAACGCCGTCTTTGTTCTGACGATCCATGACAAAGTAGACAAGAGCAAGATTGCCATCGAACTGTCGACGTACGATGTGCCTGCGGATCAGATCGCCACAACCGAGCGTCAATGGACGGACGCGCTAAACGAACTCTAGCTGCGGTAAGTTCAGCGTTGTCCTATAACGTAGATCAAGCCGCGCAACGAGTGATAAGGCGCGCGTTATATTCGGTTCGCGATCAAAACTGCGGTTGATCGATCGTTTCGACCGAAACATCCGCCACGTTCCAACAGATCCGGTTCACTCCTGCGCAAATCGTGCGCCACGACAACAGCGAGCGACCGACATGCCAATGACTCAAGCCGACATCCAAAGTCATTACGAGACCGCATGGAAACAGAAATCCGAACGTGCCAGCGGCGAGAGCGATCTGTCCTATAGCCAGGATTTCGATGATGAAGCAATCTACCCGCGACTCGTTCAACTCGTCGCTGATCTAGGCATCCGCGTTGATGGCGGCCGGGTTCTGGATGTCGGCTCCGGCTCAGGGCGTTGGATTCGATACTTCCTTGATCGCTACAAACCTAAGCGTCTCGTTGGTATTGACTATACGGTCGCTTCGATCGACCTGCTTCGCAAATGGTCACCCCGAAATTGCGATACTGAACTGAAATTTAGCGTTGCTGATATTACTGATCCTGCTCTTGATCTTGGCGAGCAGTTTGATTTAGTGAATATTTCAAGCGTGCTGTTCCACATTCCCGAGCAGCAGTTATTTGATCGAGCTTTGAGCAATTTGGCGAAGCTGGTCTCTGAAGACGGCTACATCATAACAAACGAGTACCTGCCACATATGACAATGCGCACCGAGTGGATGCTGGTGCGTAGCCGGTATGAATTTGAGACAGCGGTCCACGCAGCGGGTTTGCGGATTGCGGATATCCGCCCGTGTGTTTTCTTCGAAAAAGCGGCAATGGGTATCGATGGCCCGGATGATGGTGTGCGCGGTAAGCTCCAAGCGGTGCGTGCGAAGATGGATGGTGTTATAAAATCGAATCTCGATGACTCCTCTCTGAGATTCTTTGAGACATTTTTCGCTGAGATTGATGAGGCGATGCTTGCCTTTTGCAGCCAGTACATCGCGCCAATTAATCTGCCAGGCGCGAAGGTCGTCGTCCTGAAGCGCACGAACTGATTCGGTGCTCGGCGTCGTGATCCAATTCGTTGTGATGCCTCCGTGTCTTTGATTGGAGGGCTCATCACGCGGTGTTCGGGGCTGCTCTCACACCCGCCAGGAATCGGCTACCATGGGCCACCGGCCTGCGAAGGGCGTGGCGTGTGGGCGGTGTTCGTTCGCGCCGCAACGCACTTTGCCGTTCATTGCCTCCGCCCGGGGATACCCGATGATGACCAGCTCTACCGAAGTCAAACCTCCCGAGAAACCCAAGGACACGCGCGGTCTGGCGGGGCAGACCGTTGGTGACACCCAAATCTGCCAGGTTTCGCAAACCGAGTTGATCTACCGCGGCTATGAGATCGCCGATCTCGCTGAGCACGCGACGTTCGAAGAAGTCGCACACGTGTTGCTCGTGGGTCACAAGCCGACGGCTGACGAATTGAAGCGGTTCAAGGACGAACTCGTGTACATGCGCGCCGTTGATCGCAGCATCTTGGAAGTCGTCGGCAAAATCTCGCGCAGCGGACCCAGCTCGGGCGACGCTCATCCCATGGGCGTTCTGCGCACCGGCATATCGCTGCTGTCGCATGTCGATCTGGATTGTGAGGACAACTCGCCCGAGGCTGGGTTGCGCAAGTCCAAGCGATTGCTCGCGCAGATTCCCACGATCATCGGCTACGGCCAGATGAGCCGTGACGGCAAGACGCCGGTTGATCCCGATCCGAATCTTGACCTTGCGGCAAACGTGCTGTGGTGCATGACGGGCGAGAAGCCCAGCGAGCTGAACACCAAGGTGATGGATGTCTCGCTGATTCTCTATGCCGAGCACGATTTCAATGCGTCCACGTTCGCGGCGCGCGTCATCGCTTCGACCGAGGCGGACATGCACTCGGCGGTGTGCGGTGCGATCGGGGCATTGAAGGGCCCGCTGCACGGCGGCGCGAACGAAAAAGCTATGGCCATGCTCAAGGAAATCGACGCCTATATTGCTGCGGGTCGGGGCGATGTCGATTCGTTTATGGCCGAAGCGTTTACGGAGAAGCGCAAGCTCATGGGCTTTGGACACCGTGTCTACAAGCACGGCGACCACCGCGCGGGAATCTTGCGATCGTGGGGCCTGCAAATTGCTGAGCGACGGGGGCCTGATGCCAAGAAGTGGTTCGACATTGGCGACCGCGTGCAGCAGATCATGTTCGAGCAGAAGAACATCTATCCCAACGTCGATTTCCCCTGCGGGATGACGTATTTTGTGATGGGGATTCCCGTCCCGCAATACACGCCGATCTTCGTTGCAAGTCGTATCACCGGCTGGTGCGCCCACATCATGGAGCAGCACCAACACAACCGCATCATCCGTCCCCTGGCCAACTATACGGGGCCGGCGCTAAAGAAGTGGAACGGGTAGCGACCCGAGTTGTGTCCCAGGCTTGGTGGTTTCGTTCAGGAAGAACCAGGGTCGGGAGACCCTGGGCTTTGTCTTATGATAGTTGGTAGGGCACGCTACGACCCGCTTGCCGCCTCCTCGGCGCTGAGCTTCACGTGCTTATCAAACCAATCGACCATCTCTGCCAGCACGTGCATGATGGATTCTTCGGCACGATAGCCGTGACTCTCAGCCGGCAGCATCACGAGCCGCACCGTTCCGCCGTGGCCTTTGACGGCGTGATACAACCGCTGCGATTGGATCGGGAACGTGCCGGAGTTGCTATCGCGCTGGCCGTGGATGAGCAGGATCGGCTCGTTGATCTTGTCAGCGTGCATGAACGGCGAAAGCTTGAAGTAGATATCCGGCGCTTCCCAGAACGTGCGCCGTTCACTTTGGAAACCAAAGGGCGTGAGCGAGCGGTTATACGCCCCGCTGCGAGCGATCCCGGCTCGGAACAGATCACAATGCGCCAGCAGATTGGCGGTCATGAACGCGCCATAACTGTGTCCGCCGACGCCCACGCGGTTTGGATCACCCACGCCCCGTTCGGCTGCGTAGTCGATCGCCGCTTTGGCGCTGGCGACAATCTGATCAATAAACGTGTCGTTGACGGTTTCCGGATCAGACCCGACCACGGGCATCGTCGCACGATCCATGATCGCATACCCCTGTAGGAGCAGGAACAAGTGTGATGAGCCGCCGATGCTCGTGAACCGATAGGGCGAGCCGCGGACTTGCCCGGCGGTGTAGGCGTCGTTGAACTCCAGTGGATACGCCCATACCACGAGCGGCAGCGGGCCATCGCGGCCTTCTTCATAACCCGGTGGTAGATACAACGTCGCGGAAAGCTCCACGCCGTCGTCGCGCTTATACGTCACCATCTCCTTGTGAATATCGCGCAGCTGCGGCGCGGGATGCTCGAAGTTCGTGATGGCAGCGCGCGTGTCGTCACCGAGGTTGCGGACGTAGTAATTCGGCGGCTCAATCGGCGTCTCGTAGCGCGTGATGATCTTGTGATCGGGCAGCAACTCGACGAACGACTCCAAGTTCTCGCCCTCGCATCGCCATAATTCTCTTGTCTCAAGCGATTCAAGATTCATCCGGCTCAGGAACGGCCGATCGCCCTGCCGCGTCGCGCCCGAGCCGGACATGAAGATCCAGTCCCCGGTTCGCCGCGCGACCGAACGGCCAGCGGAATTCGTAATCATTACCGGCCGACCCGGGTCGGCATAACGATCCTGCACGTTGCGTTCCCAGAGCAATTTGGGATCGGTGGTTAATCGTGACCCTACTGATTTCGGAAACCGTATCTTCCAAGTGCGAGTCCACCGTTCATCGCGGTCGTACTCACTGATCAGCGCATTGGCCGATTCATGAATCCACGTGATCCCGGAATATCGATCTTCCAGGCGGGCGACTTCCACCGCCTCGCCGGCCATGGGATTGGCCAGCAACATGATTCGATCGCGCTGCGGGACTTCTTTCTTGGGATCACCATCATCAAGCGCCTCGACCCAGAAGATGCGATCGGTGCCGATGGTGGCTTGCCATTGGTGCGATCGAGGCCCGGTGATCACCCCGCCGATGGGCACTTGATCGCCCAACGGTTTATGAACCAGCTCGCGCACGGCCCCGGTCTGAAGGTCGCGAACCTCAACGATCGCAGGGAACGATCGCATCGTCACTTGATACGAATACGGCTGAACGACGCGCGACACGAGCAGATAGCGGCCGGTCGGCGAAGGGGTCGCCATCCCGTAGACGGCCGGCTCGCCGATGAGTTGGCGTTCACCGCCTTCCAGATCAACGATCGCAAGCTGCGAGGTGAAGTAATAGTCCATCAGCGCTTCATCATGCGCATCGCCCAGCAGATCCTGGTACGTTCGCACCGGGGATGTGCGCCCGCTGGCCGCCTGGATCACCGGACCGGTCGGAACCGGCGAACGCTGTGGCGCCTCGGGGCGATCGGTCGGGAGGAAGTGGACGAGAAGCTGTTTGCTGTTGGGCATCCAAGTAAACGGACTGGAGATTCCGTTTACCTTGCCGCTGATCGAGACGAAAGTGCCGGTTGCTGTGTTTCCGACGCATAGCCACACGCCCTCGTCGTTGGTGATCGTGAACGCGAACATCGATCCATCCGGCGACCAGC
>JAZFYE010000226.1:0-8782 GCA_036475395.1 Phycisphaerales bacterium | reverse complement strand
GCACTGGGCCGGCTCACGCCGACGACATCACCTGGACTGGCGCTGGCGACGGCACGTCATTCGGCGATCCGCTCAACTGGTCGCCCATGGACGTCCCCGGGCAGTTCGACACGGCAATCTTCAACATAGGCTTCCCACTCGTCACCCTCGGATCGAGTGTCGAAAACGAACGGCTCAGTGTGCTTCAGTTCGGTGACGGTACGCTGAACCTGAAGGGAAACAGCTACAACCTGTTGAGTTTTGGGCCGCCATCCATCGAGGTCGAGGGAAGCGTTACGATCTCCGACGGCCAACTCTTCAGCACCAACGAGGCGTTGATTCATCCGTCCGGTTCCATGACCCTGTCAGACATGGAATGGGACCATTCGGGCGAGCTCAACGTCCAGGGCTCGCTGACGCTTTCCCCCGTGTTCAACTTTACCTCTGTGACCAGCAGTCAGGGGTTCCTCTCGCCCGGCAGCACGGTGACGATCCTGAACGAAAGTTCCTGGGAGATCGCCGACTTCCTGGATATCGACGGTTCGCTCTCGGTGTCCTTTAAAAGCAGCGTCGTCAGCGGCGGCGCGGACATTGGCGCGGGCGGCTTCGTGACGATGACCGACGCCAACTGGATCGATAACAGCTTCCTCGGCATCGATGGCTCGCTGGAACTATTCACCAAGAGTACGCTGACCAGCAGCGGCGTGGAAATCGGTGCCAACGGCTCGGTCATGATCGGCACCGATTCGATCTGGTCGGTTGGCGGCTTCTTGACGATGTTGGGCGGGGGCGACGCTTCGCTATCAATCTCGAACGGTGCAACGGTCACGGCCACGGTCTTCCAGGCAGGAATGGAAGCTGGATCGATCGCATTGACCATCGACAGCGGCGGCTCGCTGGTCCTCAGTGATCCGTTACAGAACTCGAGTATCGCACAGCACCTCGACTCGAACGTTACGGTGATCGTCGATGACGGCAACTGGTTCAACACCGGGCCACTGGCCATCGGTGAGGCCGGCACAGCCTCGCTCACCATTCAGAACAGCGGCAATGTGTTTTGCAGCGAAGCTCGGATCGCCAGCCAACCCGGTTCCGTGGGGACGGTGACCGTTACCGGCACCGATGCACAGAACACCCATACCAGTTGGGAGATAACGGGCGACCTTCAGGTCGGCGACGGCGGCACAGGCTCGCTTCTCATCGAGAACGGCGCCTTTGTGGAGATAACGGGCGACCTTCATGTCGGTAACGGCGGCACTGGCTCGCTTCTTATCGAGAACGGCGCCGAGGTGAACAGTGGCTCAGGACGCATCGGACAAGAGGACGGGCTCCCCGGCACCGTCACCGTGACCGGCTCTAACTCGGATTGGGAAATCGTGGGCGCGCTGGACATCAGCCCCGGCGACCTCACCATCTCCGCCGGAGGCTTTGTGTCCAGTGGCGACGGTTTCATCGGCGGCGGAGAAGCCGGGAGCGCCACCGTGACCGGGGGGGGCTCGGCATGGTTCAATACCGGCCTGTTCATCATCGGCACCGAAGGCACCGGGTCGCTCGATATTGCCGACAGTGGCCTGGTGTTGAGTGACTCGGGCTTTCTCGGCTTGTTTCCCGGCACCAGCGGCACGGTGACCGTCGATGGGCCCGGCTCAACCTGGATCGACTTGTCGGATGTCTTCGTCGGCTACAACGGCTCGGGGACACTGAACATTACCAACGGCGGGTCCGTGTCCAATACGGCCGGCTTCGTGGGCAGCTTCGCCGGATCCAACGGCACCGCGATCGTCGATGGGCCCGGCTCAAGCTGGGCCAACTTGGTCTCGCTGGCCGTCGGCAACTTTGGCACCGGTTCGCTCACCGTCAGCAATGGGGGGACGGTCGCCGCGCCGCAAGTCACCGTCAGCGACACCGGCGAGGTCCACGGCGATGGCATTCTTGCTGGGAATGTCACGAATTCCGGTCTCGCCAGCCCTGGCCTGTCCATCGGCACGCTCAACATCCAGGGCGATTATCTTCAAACCCCCACTGGCGTGCTAGACATCGAGCTGAGCGCGTCGGGGGGCGACCGTCTGGCCATCACCGGCCACGCTGAACTGTCCAATACGACGCTCATGCTCTCGGTGGTCAGCGGCGACGAGCCAGGCGTCGGGCAGATGTTCACGATTCTCACCGCAGCCTCGATCAGCGGCCAGGATTTTACGGTGATCGGTGATGGGCAGTACAAAGTGACCTACAGCCCGACCGACGTTGTGGTCACCGTCGTAGCGCTGCCCCGCCCGGATGACATCGACTTCGACGAGCCGCAGGAGTTTCCCGCGTTCGGTGAGGCGACGGTCCAGGCGGTTGGCTCGTTCGATGCAGCTGGCAACGACACCCCGGATGTGGCGGTCGTCGTCCCGGGATCGAAACGCCAGGCGAACGGCGACGTTCAGGTCTTCCTCAACCAAGGCAACGACAACAAGACCGGAGACTGGAACGGCCTGCAAGCGAGCGCGTTGATCCCCGTGGGAAACATCCCTAGCGACATCACCGCCGGATTCTTCGATGACGATGCCTTCGTCGATCTCGCGGTATCAAACGCCGGCGACAATCAGCTTTCGATTCTTTTGGGGGACGGCAATGGCTCGTTCATTCCGGGGGCAGGGCAAGATGTCGGCCAAGCGCCGAGCGCCGTCGCTTCGGGGCAGTTTGATATGGACGGACACGTTGATCTGGTGGTCGCGAATACACTGGATGACAATGTGTGGGTGCTTTTTGGCGACGGAATGGGCGGCTTCACCAAGGGCGCGATGCTGCCGACGCAAGGGTCACTGCCCGTCGGCCTCGACCCGGAAGACCTCGATAACGACAAGGACCTGGATATAGTGGGCATCAATCAGGGGATAGCCGGGGGAAAGCCGCTCAATGGTTCGGTGTTCGTAATCCTCAATAACGGCGACGGCAGCTTCGCCAAGGCGGTGAACTATCCGGTGGGAATCGATCCTCGACAATTGGCGATCGCCGATGTTGATGGCGATACCTTCGGCGATGTGGTGGTGGTCAACGGCGCTGATGCGACGGTGTCGGTTTTGCTGAACCAGGGTGATGGGACGTTCGGCCCCGCGATCGAAGTTGGGGTTGGCACAAGTCCGCGATCGATCGACGCGGTTGATCTGGATGGAGATGGCGATCCTGACCTGGTGATCGCCGCGAATGATGCGGGGATGGAGCCGGTGGTACAGGTGCTGGTCAACATCACCTCGGGCATCGGGGAGGTGGAGTTCGAGTTGCCGTTGGAGTTCAGCGTGAACGCCGATCCGAATTTCGTGGCCAACGCGGACTTCAATGCGGACACGCGGCCGGACATCGTCACCGCCAACGCCGATGAAGGCAAGACGGGCGGTTCGGTTACGGTGCTGCTAAACGATTCGCCGCCGCTTCCCAAACCATGTCCTTGGGATCTAAACGCAGACGGCTCTGTGGGCGCATCCGATCTGCTCTCGCTGCTCGTAAGTTGGGGCCCGTGCAAAGGCTGCCCCGCCGACTTCGACGGCAACGGCATCGTCGGCGCATCCGACCTCCTCGCCCTCCTCGTCAACTGGGGACCGTGTCCGTGAAGGAAGAAGGCATCGAGGCATCATGGCATCGTGGGATCAAGGGGATAACACCGAGGTCCAAGCGAGCCGGGGAGTAGGGCACGTGGCATCAAGGCGCATTGCGAGTTCGCAGTTGCGCCACTTGAATCACATGCCGGCCGATCTCCGGATTGACGAGCTGGTAGTTCACGGCTTGCAATGATTCGGCGAGCAGAACGTGGTCGATGTGATACAAACGAAATGCGCGCGGGTACGTCGCGCCGTAGCCGTGCCCGGCCTGGTCATAGGCGTGCTCCAAATCCGGGAACGCGGCGCGAAGGGCCGCACCGCCGCGCGTCATGTTGAAATCGCCGATCACAATGTCCGGCGGCCCGGCGGCGACACTGTTAAGTAGCTTGCGCAAACGTCGGGCCGTTTTGAGGCGCGGCGACCTCAGGTCGGAGGGAAGGTCCACAGCGTAGATGGAGATCGCCCGCCCGAGCGTGGCCGTGGCGTCCAGCCGAAGATGCACGACCTCGATTCCGCCATTGGAGATCAGTGTCTGGTACTCCAGCAGGGGCAGGCGGGTGAAGAAGAGGAACGGCCGAGCGCGAAACGCCCTTCCCTCGGGGCCGAGCGTGTCGGCAAGCGAGTCGTACTGTTTGGGGCCGCCGGCGTTGGCGAGGATAGTCAGATCGGCATCGAGGTCGATGAAAATTGTGTTGCGCGCCTCGGCGCTGTCGCGGTTGGCGGCGGAGTTTGGGTTCCAGTACGCGATGCGCACGCCAGTCGTCAGCGATGGCGGGCGACGGAAGATTCGGTGCTCCTGCAGCGTGAAGTAGGCGACGAGCGCCAAGGCGGTGATCCCCCAGACGAGCAGTCGGTGTCGGCGCCGATGCGGTTTGTCGGCCGGTCTCAATGCGCCGAGAAGTCCGAGGAGCGCGGCAAGGATCGCCCCCGGCGTCGGAATCCAAAGCAACCACTGCGACCAACCGTAGCGATCAGAGACGATTCGTCCGGTCAGCCAGGCGATCAGCACGAGCATCGCCAGCGCGACCAAACCTGTACCAACCATCTTGAGCGTCGTGCGGATCAACAGGCAACTGTTGTGTTACGGCCCAGTGGAATCAAACAAACGGAAAGAACAGCGGCGCGACGGCGCTTGCGATCACCGCCACGAGTAAGGTGAGCGGCGTGCCCAGCTTCACGTAGTCCATGAATCGGTATCGGCCGGGTCCATAGACCATCAGATTGGTCTGGTAGGCGACGGGCGACATGAAGTTCGAGCCGGCCGCAACCATGAGACAAAAGACGAACGGCTCCGGCCGCACGCCGAGCTCACGTGCCGTGGCCATCATGATCGGGAACATGAGCACCGCAGCGCCGTTGTTCGTGATCAACTGCGCGAAAACGGCGGCGAGCACGAACATCGCGAACAGCATCGCCTGCGGGTTCTGGCTGACGCCGATCCGAGCGCACAGATCGAGGATCCTGTGGGCGATGACCTGGGCCGCGCCGGTTTGTTGCAGGGCGACGCCCATCCCCAGCGCGCAGCCGATGACGATCAGCACCTGCCAGTTGATGGCGCCGCGAGCGACGGTGCCCGTGACGCATCGCGTCGTGATCATAGCCATGGCGCACAAGAAAGCGGCGACGACGGGCGAGATCGGCGTGAGGGTCAGCATGGCGATCAGCGCCGCTAGAATGCCCAGCGCCACCCACGCCCGTTCATGTCGGATGGGTCGCGAACCCTCGACCGTGGACACCAAATAGAAGTCGTCGCTGTTGCGGTAGGCGTCGACAAACCCGGCATGCGTGTCCAGCAGGAGCGTGTCGCCCGGCTTGAGAACGATGTCGCCGATCTTGGCGTTAATGTGTTCGCCGTTACGGTGGACGGCAATGATCGCGGCGTTGTATTTGGTGCGGAATCGGGATTTGCGCACCGTTCGACCCACCAGCGGTGAATTGTGCGACACGACCGCTTCGACGAACATTCGCGGTTCGCTGCCGATGGCGAGCTTCTGCACTTGGTCCGTGGCCGGAACGAGGCCGCGAATCTTCCGCAGATCGACGACCGATTCGAGAACGCCGACGAACGCGAGGCGATCGTTCGCCTCGATGCGCTGGTCCGGGGAGACCGCGGAGAGAACCGTTCCCGCGCGCTCGATCTGCGTGAGGAACAAGCCGGGCAGATGACGAAGCCCGGCCGCCTCGATGGTCTTGCCCACGATGGCGGAGTCGGGTTTGACGATCATTTCGACTTCGTATTTTCGGGCGTCGAGGGTGATGGGATCTGCCGGTTTGCGCTGCGGCAAGAGCCACTTCGAGGTCAGGGCAATAAATGCGATCCCCGCCACCGCGGTCGGCACGCCGATCGCTGCGATGCCCCAGAATCGCACCGTGGAAGAAGGCTCGGTCACACCAAGGGAGGCGAGCCATTGCTGCTCTTGAGGGTCAGCGAGAAACCGAATGAACAATCCCATCACGACGATATTGGACGCCGTGCCGATGTAGGTCAGCTTCCCGCCCAGGATCGCCGCGAAGCTCAGCGGCATGAACAGCTTGGAGGGACTGATGCGCAGTTTCTTCGCCCAATCCCCGACGATGGGTAGATACATCGCCACGATCGGCGTGTTGTTCATAAACCCGCTCAACAGCGCCACCGGAGCCATGAGGCGAAGCTGCGCGCCGAGAATCGTCTTGGGCCGGCCGAGCAGGCGCTGGGCAATGACTTGCATGCCCCCGGTTTCCTGAAGCCCCGCCGCGACTACGAACAGTGCGCCGATCATCATGACCGCCTGGTGGGCGAACCCGGCAATGGCGTCCGGCACGGAGAGCACGCCGCCCCTCCCCAGCACCTCGCCGAAGATAAAGTCGCCGACCATCAACAACGTCAATCCGCCGACCATCGCGACATCGACACTGATTCGATTGGTCATCAGCGCCGCGATGACGAATCCGATGATGACGATCGTGAACCATGCTTCAGCTTCAAACGTCATGATGATCGATGCGCCCTCGGCGGCCGGTGCCTGCGCCTATACCGTCGCGCCAATTCCAAGTCTGTCGATCGCCTCGATGATCCGTCCGTGTGCGTGCGGCGCAGCGCAGACGATGCCGCGATTCGTCTCCAGCTGCCGTCCGTGCGTGAAGTCCAATGCCGCGCCTGTGATGTCCGTGACAACCGCTCCCGCCTCAGTGGCAATGATACTGCCCGCGGCATGGTCCCAGATCTTCTCGACATACGTTCTGCTTGCCGGCATCCGCAGATAGGCGTCGGCCTGGCCGCGCGCCACCACCGCGTACTTGCATTGACTATCCAGACGCACGGGCTGGGCCGGACCGCCGAAGGCCTCGACGATTCGCGCCGCATCGCTGCGTTTGGAGTGCGTCTTCTCCACGGATTCGCAGATGCGCAGTCCTTCACCTATCGGTTCAGCCGCGGCCGCGATAGGGTTGCGCTGCGCGCTTGGCTCGTCCGCGGGAAGCTCCCATGCCCCGCCCTGATGAACGGCGCCGTAGATCGTGCCGTGGGTGTCCGGCTTCTCAAGCGGCCGCGAGAAATCAGCCGGTAGATTGGGACATCCCATCACGCCAAGGACAACGCGACCATCCTCGATGCGGGCCAAGGCGATCGCGTATTGTTGCCCGCGCAGAAAACCCTTCGTCCCGTCGATAGGATCGAGCGCCCAATATGCCTCGGCCGAGGCGTCGTGATTGCAGGTATCGATCGCGTCAAGCACTTCCTCCGCCGAGACGCCCGGTCGATAGGTGTGGACCGCCGCAACCACCGCTTCAAGTACGGCCGCATGTTCATCGCGGCGCAGTTCGGCGGTATACTCTTCGCCCACGATCCGCGTCTCTTGGCCTATGCCACGGATCGCCATCGCCACGATCGCCTGAACCGCAAAGTCGGCGACGGTGACGGGGCTTCGATCGTCCTTGGTGATCTCACGAACTCGCCCAAGGTCCTGCTGGATCGCACGGGCCACCCGGCATGCGTGCCGAACCGCACCGAGCGCTGCTGAAAGATGGATCTCGTGGCTCATCGTCTGGCTGGCCTCGCCGAGAATCTATCGGCCCGACGACCGAACGAGAATCGGCAAATTACGAACCAATCGCTGCTCGATCTGAAGGGAATGTGACCGCCGGGCATCCAACTCCCAGCCCGACGCGGCCCTCGCCCTTGCGGTTCGCCGCGCTCGCCGTCGACTGAGCTCTTTCCGATCGGCGCGAGACGTGAACTACGGTTCGTCGGACTCTCCCGCAACGGCCCTCGCCAGTTTGCGGAACTCCCGGCGGAGCTCCTTGTCTATTTGTGAGACAAACGCCGATTCGAGCCGATTGGCACGAATCAGCCCGATCACATCGGCGAGATCCTGCGCCCGCAGGACGTTGAGGGTTCCGCTTCGCAACTTCATGTTGATGAGGTCGGCGAGTGCGACGGTGCGGATCCCTTCGATGTCCTGAACCGACCTCGGCGCGACTTTGAGTTGGCTTATGGTACCGAGGTGGACCGGCACGTCGTTCTTGACGAACTGCTTCGCCTGGGCGTCGAAGCTGAAGCCATGACGCGACAGGGCCTCTCCGACCCGAACCGTATCTGCTACATAAAGATCGACATCGACGGTGGTGCGAACATGTCCGTGCAGCGTGACCGCAACGCCGCCGATGATCACCCCGTCTAGTTTCTCGGCGCGCAGCAAATCCGAGATCTCGCGGGCAATCTCCAGAATCGCTCCGTGGCCGTGCAAGATCAGCAGTGCCTCCTCGCGGATACGTGGGGCCGTCCCGGGGTTCATGGGCAACTCTAGGCGCTTGCGCTAGGCGCCGCTGCTTGGTGGATTCCAGTTGGCCTTGAAGTCGCGCACGGCAGCGGTGAAGTCCTCTTCAAGACCCTTGAACGACTTGGCGTCGGCCAGCTTGTCTCGCAGATCCTTCTTTGGTCCGGCGAAGAACTCCAACAAGTCACGCTCAAACGGATGAACCGCAGCGAGGTTCAGATCGTCGAGAAAGCCGTTCGCCGCGGCGAAGATCGAAATGCATTGGTCGATCGCGTCGAACGGGATGTATTGATCCTGCTTGAGCAACTGCACCATTCGCCCGCCTCGATCGAGCTGCCTTTGGCTGGTCGCATCCAGATCGGTGCCGAGCTGCGCGAACGCTTCCAACTCCCGGTACGCCGCCAAGTCCAAGCGCAGCGAACCGGCGACCTCTTTCATCGCCTTGATCTGCGCGTTGCCGCCCACACG
>JAZFYE010000225.1:0-9407 GCA_036475395.1 Phycisphaerales bacterium | reverse complement strand
CAGTAGGCAACATAAACTTCGCCGTTTGGCCCCACTCTGGGCAGAAATCCGATTCCGGAGCCGAGGCCCTGCGGATTCGTCCAGGTGTCGCCCATGTCGTCGGACCGGATAATGCCGAGGTTGTAGGCGATGTACAACCGGGTGGAATCGGGGTTGCCCGGCATCGATCCGGCAGCCATCCACGCTTTGTCAACGCCTGCCCCATCCGCCATCAACGTTGGGTTGAACTCCTGCTGATCGGGGTCCAAACGGGCGACGAAGATCCCGCCGTTGCCGGCAAAGCTCATCCCGCCGGCCCAGAGCGTCCCGGTGCGATCGTCGAATGCCGTGAACGGATCGCCCTCAACACCCGACTGGTTGGGAGCTGGCGGTCGCAGAAGAAAGTCGCTCCATGTCTCGCCGCCGTCAAAGCTCAGGGAGAATCCACACCTCCACGCGTTCTGGCGATAATCGTTCCACCCGGCCGTCACGCGAAGCGGGTCCATTGCGTTGGCCGCGGCGGTGGTCTCATTCGCCGCCGACGTCCCTCCGCCCAGGTCAATGCGCACCTGCGGTCCGATGGTCGGCTCCTGACCCCAAGCGATCACGGCAGGCATCAATACCGCCGCCTGCCAACTGATGAGCGCTACGACCGATCGGCGAGGCGTCAAGCCTCGAAAGCAAATACGGGTAAACATCTATCGCCTCCGTGAGGGGTTATCAGGCGGCATCGCCAGGCAACGCCGCGGGCGTCCAGCCTGGCTAGCATACACGTGCCTCCGCCAAAAGCGGCATGCAATTGCCCGCTGAGAGCGAAAAACCTCGTCGCCAGGCACGGTTGGGTCAGATTTCGGCTGCGAATCTCCGCCACAGGTGCTACAGTGAGAGCCTTCGAAGCGCCCGGAGACAGCTTGGAGAGTTTGGAGACCTACCAATGAGCTCGATCGGACATCGCGTCGTGTTGATCACGTTTTTGGCCGGGACGATGCTGGGCGTCGGCTGCCAATCAGCTCAGCCCTCGCCCGTCGTCGGCATCAAGCCGCCGCCGTCGCCTGAGAACGTCAAGGAAGCGAGGTTCCACCAGGCGATCGAAGGTTTGAACTTCGAGACGGGCTTTGTGGTGGTCGATCCGATCGGCCGGCGACCCAACACGCGACTCGCCTCGAAGCACCACGCCGAAGGCGTTGAGGCGTATGACCAAAACCGGATCATTGATGCGATCACCTTGCAAAACAAGGCCGTACGCACCGATCCAAACTTGCCCGTGGCGTACAACGGTCTCGGTCAGGCGCTGCTCGGTGAAGGCGAAGGCGAACTTGCCGCGGCGGCCTTCCGCACGGCGCTGGCGCTCGACGAGCAGTACACCGAGGCGCGCTTCAACTTGTCGTACGCCGTTGCCGGACTTGGCGATCAGGTGGGGGCGATCGAACTGATGAACGGCGTACTCCAAGCCCAGCCGGACAATGTCGAGGCTCACGAACGACTGGCCATATGGAATTACTACCTCGGCGAGTACGAGACCGCGTGGTCGCACGTGCATCATGCGCAGAATCTCGGCCACACCATGCCGCCGCAGTTTATCGTCCTGCTTCAGAAGCAGGCGCCCCAATAGTCGTAGGTCCCGGCACCAACCACGGTTAACCTTTACGGCTTGTCTCTCGCGGCCCGCAGGATCAGCGCGTTTGTGCCGTAGTCCTTCAGATCACCCAGCGCCGGTCGGCCGTCACTCGGCCGGGCCTCAATCCCGGTCGACGCTGTAAACACATCGATTACCTTGATGATGCCCGGCCAGGGCCGTTGTCGTCATCTCCGTTAGCGCCGACGACAGCGACGTTCCCACCGATGGCGATCGAAAGGCCGAACCAGTCACCCGAGGCGCCAACTGACGGCAAACGATTGGCTTGCCCAATCCACATCAAGCCCTCGGAGCGAAAGACGTACGGCACGCCATCGGAAGCGAGCAGCTTCGCCAGTTCGCACCGACTGCAAGCAAGATCCGCGGTTCCGTCCAAGGTGACCACGCCTGGGCAAAAGATCATCGAGTGCCGCCAAAAGATCGATGCCTTGTTCAATAATTCGGCGTCGGTGCCCTATACGAAGCGAAATCGATGCTCTTGAACCACGCGATCGTCTTCGCCAAGCCCTCTTTCAACTCGGTCGTCGGCTGCCAGTGAAGTTTCTTACGCGCCAGACTGATATCCGGGCACCGTCGAGCCGGATCGTCTTCGGGTTGCGGCCGCCCACATATGATCTTCGATGACGAGCCGCTCAGCTCCTTGGTGAGATCGGCCAGTTGCCGAATCGTGAACTCACCCGGGTTGCCGAGGTTGACCGGCCCGGGGAAGTCGTCCGGTGCATCCATCATCTTGAGCAGGCCGTCGATCAGATCGTCAACATAGCAGAACGATCGCGTCTGTGAGCCATCGCCGTAGATCGAGATGTCCTCGTCGGCGAGCGCCTGGCGGATGAAGTTGCTGACGACACGTCCGTCAAAGGGGTGCATGCGCGGACCGTAAGTGTTGAAGATGCGCACGACGCGAATGTTGACGTTGTTCTGCCGCCGGTAATCGAACATGAGCGTCTCGGCGGCGCGCTTGCCCTCGTCGTAGCAGGCGCGGGGGCCGATGGGGTTGACGTTGCCGCGATAGGACTCCGGCTGAGGGTGGACGTCCGGATCGCCGTACACTTCGCTCGTGGAGGTGTGCAGCACCTTCGCTCGGACGCGCTTGGCCAACCCCAGCACGTGGATCGCCCCCATCACCGAAGTCTTGATCGTCTTGATGGGGTTGTACTGGTAGTGGCCCGGGGCAGCGGGACACGCGAGGTTGTAAATCTCGTCCACCTCAAGGAACAGCGGCTGGATCACATCGTGGCGGACCAACTCGAAATTGCGGCGGTCCAGCAGGTGCTCAATGTTGGATTTCTGTGAGGTGAAGAAGTTATCGACGCAGATGACGTCGTCCCCGGCCGAAACGAGCCGATCGCAAAGATGTGAGCCGAGGAACCCGGCGCCGCCGGTGACGAGGATGCGTTTGGTCATGGGGAGGCAAGGGAGGAGTCAGGAGTTAGGAGTTAGGAGTCAGGGGGCAGGGATAATACGCCGGTTGAAGGATTCGGCGGAACTATGGACAATCTTGACATGTCATCCACAGGAACGAGGCGGCGGCTGGTCATCGGGGCGATGACCGGCACTAGTATGGACGGAATCGACGTTGCGAGTGCCCAGATCGACGGCTGCGGGCTCGGTGTGCAAGTCCAGCTCGTCCGGCATGTCAGCGTCGGACTGGGATCGTTGTCGGCTGATCTTCGCCGGGCCGCTGAGCAAGAACCGATGTCCGCCGAGGAGTTTTCCGGGTTGGCCCTGAGATTGGGCGACCTGCACGCGACGGCGATCGCTGAATTGATCGAGCCGGGCCCGATGATCGATTTGATCACGGTCCATGGGCAGACCATCGTTCATCAGCCGCCGGTGTCGTGGCAGTTGATCAACCCCACGCCGATCGCACGGCGGTTCGCATGCCCGGTCATGTACGATCTACGTCAGGCGGATTTGGCGGCGGGTGGACAAGGCGCGCCGATCACGCCTCTCGCGGATTGGATTCTGTTTTGGCATGACGAACGCAGCCGAGTCATTGTAAACCTTGGAGGATTCTGCAATGTCACGGTGATTCCTGCCGCCACGAGCGATGATCCATTGGAACACATAGAAGGATTCGACGTTTGTGCATGTAATCACGTCTTGGATGGCGTCGCACGCAAGGTGCTTGATCAGCCGTTTGACAAGGATGGGCGCGGCGCGGGTGCCGGGAAATCGAACGCTGCGCTTTCAACGCAATTGCAAGGCCTTCTAACGGACCAGGCGGCCGATGGTCGTTCACTTGGAACGGGCGATGAACTTTCAGACTGGATCACAGCGCAATCTGCATCGTGTCCTCCCAACGACTTGCTCGCCACAGCGGTGGAGGGGGTTGCTGGGTGTCTCGCCGGTCGTTTGAATACGGCGGACGCTGATGAGGTTGTACTAGCCGGCGGTGGCGTCATGAACCGAGCGTTGGTGAAACGAATCCGCTCGATGTGTGAGGCGCCGGTTCGATTGAGCGATGAGTTGGGTTTTGCGGCTGTGGCGAGGGAAGCGCTGGCGATCGCCGTGCTCGGCGTGCTGTGTGCCGACGGCATCCCTATTACGTTGCCTCAAGTCACCGGATGCTCGGCACCCGCGCCGCTGGCCGGACGATGGTGTCTGCCGTCGAGCGGCGGTATGCCGGCCGTGGGAGCGAGTGAACAAAACCGCTAGTATCGCCTCGCCGCGAACCGATATCCACCAATCCAACACGAGGGCCCCGTGGGATCGTTCAAGTTCTTCTGGACTGTTCACAAATGGACCGGCCTCTGCGCCGCCGCGTTCTTCACTTGCACGGCAACGACCGGCTTCCTGTTGCTGATCAAGAAGAAGGTGGACTGGATTCAGCCGCCCATGATGATCGGCGCTCAAGGTGGCGTCGACGACTTCATCACGAACCAGCAGCTCTTCGAATCGGTGTTCGCGCAGGACCATCCGGATTTTCAGTCGCTCAAAGACATCGATCGCGTGGACTTTCGCCCGGGCAATCGCGTGTTCAAGGTGCGATCGGAGCACAATTGGTCGGAGATCCAAGTGGACGCCGTAACGGGCGAAATACTTAGCACAAGGAAGGTTCGGCGTTCGGACCTGTTCGAGCAGATTCACGACGGTTCGTTCTGGGCTGATTGGGTGCATGAGTGGGTGATGCCGGTGCTCAGCTTTGCGCTATTGTTCATGGTCTTCAGCGGACTGTGGTTATGGATCGAGCCAAGTGTGCGCAAACGGCGGCGGAAGAAGCGCCGAACCCTGCAGCGTTCACTCGATCCAAAGGCGCCACTACTCCGAGGAGTGGACAAGCGCGACCAGTGAACGCGCGAGGCTCGAATCACTGGGGTGCTCGGCGTAGGCCTTGGCGAGGCGAAGGCGCCACGCGTCGGCCGATTCGCTCGACGACGCGCCAACTGTTTCTTGTGACGTTCCCGTCAGAGGCGGACGCGGCAATTCAGCCGCTGGTCCGCGGGCCAGGTAGCCACCAACAAACGCAAGCGCGAGCACCGCCGCATACCGCAGTAGCTTCGGAACCGCCGACGAACGAGCGCTTTTGGAAGTGGCCGTGGGCATTGGCGTCGGAGCATCCAACGTACGTAGTCTTTCAAGTGTTTCTTGCAGACCGCGTACTTCAGCTCCGAACTTCGGATCGCGCGCAAGCGCCGCCTCAAATTCGACCTTGCGATCTCCACCCAACTCATCACCGAGATAATCAGCCAACATCGCTTTGAGTTCATCACGTGTCATACGTTCGTCCTTTTAGGGCCCCCACTGCTCACCCAATCGATCTCGAAGAGCGCAGACCGCTCGAAGATAGTGCGTCTTGACGGTCGGCACGGCGATTTCGAGCTCGGCGGCGATCCGCCCGAACGTCAGGCCGTCGTAGACCTTTGCGAAAAGTACGCTCTGCTGCATCTCGCTCAGCGCCTCTACTGCATCAGCGATAGCATTTCGCAATTCATCGCGGGCAACCGTCGACTCATCGACGTGAACGGGCGATGCCGGCGAACGCGTCTCCCGTGTCCGGCGACGTGCGTTCGATCTGCGAAAGTCGATCGCACGATGAATGGTCACGCGCCGCAGCCACGCCCGTGGATTGCGAGGCGGCGCGGAAGCGCATTGATCCACCCACCGCAGAAACACGTCCTGCGCAACGTCCAGCGCATCATGATGCCGGCCGAGCAAGCGAGACGCCCAGGTATAGACCTCGTTGCGATAGGCTTCGAAGGCTGCGTCACGCTCCGCTGTTTGCACCGTCGACACTATAAGAATACCCACTCACTCGACAAGACGGGACGTGACCATCAGCTCAATGTCCCGGTCGCGCATCTGCGCCCCGTCGAACTTCCAGGTCGCCTGCCTCGGGCTGACGGAATCAGCATTGCTCGCCACGATCTCACCCGGCATCTCGACGGTGATCTCAAACGCGTCATCACCCAGGTCCTCGCTGATCTGATGATAGCGCTTGTGCCATTCATAGCGCTGCAGGAACGTCTTGAGCCGCGAGCCGCTGTAGCGGCCGTAGTTGCGGATCGCCCTCTGTAAACGATCAGCCGCGGCCTCCTCCCAGCGCTCCGCTTCTTGGGCAAGTAGTGTATCGCGCTCTTCCTGATCGGGAATTGCCATGAGACTGAGCAGTCGATTGTAGTCCACTTCGTTCTTGAACTGCATCAGATCCTCGTAGATATACAGCCAGTGATCCTGCGGCGCATCCGGCGTAACTTCAAGATAGGCGCTACGGGCAAACGTCATGATCTTGGCCGCCTCAAAATCAATAAACGCACGGAGTACCTTGGTCTGCTCCTGCGGGGACATCTCCTCGAGCTCGCGACCCTCCATCGCCTTAAGCGGTTCGTCGAGCAGCAGACGGCGACGCGTGGCAAGATCGGCCCAGGATCGTCGCACGTAGGTACGGTGGAAATGGTAGTAGGTGCCCTCGTCACGATTCTCGATGATGAGCGTTGTCGGGAATTGGAGATAGACATCAGGCGTGGTGTCGCCGAGCGGCGCGTAGTTCTCCGGCAGCTCGACTTCCGGGGGGAAGATGGCCTCGGCCTTGAGGCGATAGTGATTCTTGCCCTTGTCGTCGACTTCGGTGGATTCTTCGACGAGCCAGCCGCCGGCGAGAGAGGGCACGGCATCGCCGTCGTCCCCATACAGCTCGTTGAACGACTCTGTGGAAAAACCTGCTTCGATGAGGACCGTGCCCTCTGGACGGATCGTGATGCGCTCCTTCCGCTCGACACAGCCGAAAACGATCATCGCCACGGTGCTCACAACCAGGCAAACGGCGGGGGCTTTGAGATTCATAGTCATGTCTCCGTTGAATCGGTGGTCTAACACATGACGGACGTTGCGACGGGCACGTTGGACGACATGCAATCTTCGCTTTTCTTGGAAGAATCGTCGGAGATGCTCGTCCGAGATCGCTTCAGTGCCGACCGGTGACGATCAGAACCGCCAGCCCAAGGAGCAGCGTGAGCCCCATACCGAGGCCCAGTACGAGCGCGATAGGGAATCCGACGGGATTGGGCAGATCGCCCGTCTGATGAGCGCTGGACCGCCCAACGTCGTACCAAACGCCATGGCAACGTCCGGCCCCAGCCGGGCTGGATCCACAACCTCCACCCAGTGTTTGAGTGGTCGCCCACGTCGTGCCGAAGTGTCTCAGGTGGACCTTTGGAGCTCGCTGCTTGACGTCATTATCCTGCTGCTGACCGCGCTGGTCCTGGGTGCGATCTGTGAGCGGTTCCGCCAAAGCGCGATTCTCGGGTATCTGCTGGCGGGAACCCTGCTGGGCCCCCATGCCCTGAACTGGATCTCGAACGAGAAGGAAATGGAGGCGTTGGCGGAGCTGGGCGTAACCCTGCTCCTGTTCACGATCGGATTGGAGTTCTCCTGGGGCCGACTTCGGCGACTCGGGACAACCGCGCTCGGAGGCGGAACACTCCAGGTAATCATCACCCTGGGCGTGGCGACTTGTGCAGCGCTACTCATGGGCCTTGCCCTGCGCCCCGCGATAGTCATCGGGGCCGTCATCGCCCTCAGCAGCACCGCCGGTGTGCTGCGCGTGCTCGTCGCCCGAGCCGAAATCGAATCTGTCCACGGCCGACATGCGCTCGGCATCCTCTTGGTCCAGGACCTTGCCGTCGTCCCGCTGGTGGTATTGGTCAGCGTAACAAGCGGCGAGGGAACCGCCGGCCAGATGGTTGGGAAGATCATGCTGATGGTCCTTCTGGCAGCGGCGTTGTTCAGCAGCTTCTACCTTCTATCCAACTACGTCGTGCCGCAGGTGCTCGGCACACGCATGATGCAACACAATCGCGAGCTGCCGATTCTGTTGGCCGTCGTCCTTGGTCTCGGTTCAGCGTGGGCGGCGAACGAGCTGAACTTACCTGCGGCGTTCGGCGCGTTCGTCGCGGGAATGCTCCTGGGCGAGTCGCCCTTCGCCACTCAGATTCGCGCCGACATCTCCTCGCTGCGGACCGTATTGCTCACACTTTTTTTCAGCTCGATCGGGATGTTGGGCGATCCGTGGTGGGTGGCTCAACACCTCCCGGCCGTCGTCGCGCTCGTGGCGGCGATCGTGGTCGGAAAGGTGATCATCGTCTGGCTGGTGTTGAAACTGCTTCGCCAGACGCACACCAACGCCATCGGCACCGGTCTGTGCCTGGCGCAGGTCGGCGAATTCTCATTCGTGCTCGCGGCGGTTGCCCGCGTGCACCAACTGTCCGATGGGACCGTGACCGGTGTGATCACGAACGACATGTTCAAGCTCATTGTTTCGGCGACGATCGTCACGTTGTTCCTGACGCCGTATCTTGTTACGACTGCCTGGCCGCTGTCGCAGCGGATCGTCGGATTACTCGAGCGATTCCACCTGGTGACCGCGACTGCCGACACGCCAGCCAACCCGACCCTGGTCCCCGCAGATCACGTCGTCATCATTGGTTTCGGACCGGCGGGCAAGGCGGTCGGCGAAACATTGACCGATCGCAACGTGCTGGTCAGAGTCGTGGATCTCAATCTACGCGCGATCAGCAATGCTCGGCAGCTCGGGTTCACCGCCCACGTCGGCGACGCCCGTAGACCTGAAGTGCTCGAGCAAGTCAGTGTCTCGACCGCAGGTGTTGTCGTCATTACCGTGCCGGACCCGACCACGGTCCGCAGTATCGTCGAGCAGATACGTGCGCTCGCGCCGCAGGCTCATATCATCGCGCGGGCCCGATACCACATCTTTCATTGGGAGCTGAAGCTCGCCGGTGCTCACGTCGTCATCGACGAGGAGCAGCAGGTCGGCGAACGCTTGGCGGATGAACTACAGATCCATCTACGCAACTCGGAAGACTAAGAGCCGAACGCGCGTTCACACGTTGAAATACTTCGCTTCGGCGTGGTGGACGATGATTGCACTGGTGGTCTGCTCGGGGTCGATCTGCCAATTCTCGGTCAGCGTGCAGCCGATGCGCTCGGGTTGAAGTAAGCGGAACAGCTTTTCCTGATCGCTCAATTCCGGACAGGCGGGGTAGCCGAAGCTGTAGCGGCTGCCGCGGTAATGCTGCGTGAACAGCTTTCGGATACTGGGTGAATCCTCCGTGCCGATCCCGAGTTCGGCGCGCATGCGTTTGTGCCACAGCTCCGCCAGGGCCTCAGCGCCCTCCACGCCGATCCCGTGCATGTACAGATACTCAGTGTACTCGTTGCGCTCAAAGAGCTGGCGGGCGCGATGACTGACCTCGACCCCCATCGTCACGCACGAAAAGCCGACGACGTCGCGCTCGCCGGTGTCGATGCTGCGGAAGAAATCGCTCATGCACAG
>JAZFYE010000224.1:0-8697 GCA_036475395.1 Phycisphaerales bacterium | reverse complement strand
AAGCGGTTGGAGCCGACGCCGTCCCGGGCTGCGCAGTACGAGTTGAACCCTGACGTGAGGCTCGTGTTCTATCACTTCGGCGACCGCGGCGCCGGTTCCGTTGAAGCCAACATCGAGCGCTGGATCGACCAGTTCGAGCAGCCTGACGGCGCGCCGTCGCGCGACCGCGCCGACATTCGCACCATGGAGCGAGGCGGTTTGTCGGTCCGCCGGATCGACCTCAGCGGGACGTATGTGGCTGAGACCCAGCCGGGGTCGGGCGAACGCCTGCACGAGCCCGATTACCGCCTGCTTGCGGCGGTCGTTGAGACCGAGGCGGGCCCGTTCTACCTCAAGCTGGTGGGGCCGGCTGACGTGATCGGCGGCGAGGTCGGAACGTTCGACGCCATGCTCGACTCGCTCGCGCCGGCACCCGTTATCGTGAGCGAGGCGGCCAAGGACCCATAGCTCACGAGTGCGCAGCGGGACTGATGCTGATAGTTGGAGGGTCAGCCACACTCCGGACCGTGGCCAGAGGAGACGCCAAAGCACGATGTCGCAAGCGCGGGCATCGCTGTCGCGTTCCATGTTGGGCCTGCCCCCGGGCCGCAGGAAAAAGTAGCGCGAGGCTATGCTCCTCGGCGCTTGGGGCACCGACCCCGGCGGACCACCAGACTTTGACGATAATGGGAATGTCGGCGCATCCGACCTTCTCGCCCTCCTCGTCAACTGGGGGCCGTGTCCGTGAGCGAGCCGACCGTCCCGTACCGAAGGAGTCTTGGATTCCTCTAGCGAGGAACGAAGTATGTTCTTGCAGAAAAAATATTTCGGTGGGTTAGGGGCCGATATTTGTTCGACGCGCGGACATCGAAGGCGGGGGCGGACTCTGGACTCTACCTAGGTACTGTCACGCGCTCGCACCGGGGGGGGAGGGGGTCGGAAGAACTACCAAACTGGCGGTCGCCCGGCCGTGTGCGCTAGTCTCTATCGGCTGGCGCCGCTATCCTAGACTCGATGACGAAACGATCCGGACCGCTCACGAAGTTGGAATGCTCGCGGATCGTCGAGGCCCTGCATTGCGCGCGCACCGAGCCCGAGCGAATGCGCCCGATGCTCAACGCTCCGGAGGCCGCAACGCTTGACATGATGCGACGACTCCGCGCATCACACGCCGACGCGGCGCCGTCCGTCTCCCGACTGGCGGAATACCTCGGCTGGACGCGCTCGGCCGTGGTGGAACAGCTCGAAGCGCTCCGGCGCAAAGGATTCGTCAAACGCGCCTCCGACTGCTCGACTTACCTTGAAACGGTCGAGGCTGTTGCATTTCGCTGCTGCTTGCCGTTACTGGCGTTGATGCTGGACCTCGCCGACACCGACCCGCGAGACCTCGACCGAGCCCGCGACGTCGCCGCCCGACACCACGCAAACGCCCTCGACATTGCCCGGATCGTCGCTCAACTTGTTCCCGACGGCACCTTCCGACCGAACACGAACCTTCGGCGGATGTATCGGAAGTGACCGTGAGGGCGCCCTTCTGGGCGATCGAGAGGGGTAGTTCGCGATCCGCCGATCGACCGCGGTCGATTAGCAAGCGTGCCCCGCAGGCTGCATTGCCGCAACTACGCGGTTCTTCGGGCCGGGGAGGATGATTGGCGGGTCTACTTCAAACGAGCCGAACTGACTACACTATTCGAGCAGGAGCCCAGCCGTGGCCAAGAAGCGATCCAAGAAGAAGCCCCAGCACCGCCAGGTGAGCCCGGAGTCGAAGGGCGTGTTGGTCCTGGACCCGAGCGTGAGGCTCCCGAGGGTGTCGCTCAGCCGGTTCAAGAAGCCGTTCCCGTACAGGCTGGCCGGCGGGAACCTGCCCGAGCCGCGCCGCGCCGACGACAACGCATAGCGCCGCCGCCGATTGCACCGCCGAAGTGCAGCGCCACGGTGAAGCGCACAGCCCTCAAGGCCGGCTATCAGCGACTAGCTTCCGCAGCTTCGACGAGCGCCAGGATTGACTGCCGTAGATGCTTCGGGAGCGTCGGCCACGCCTCGATGATCCGCCGCACGTCCGGGTCGATCGGAGCGAGTTCGTCAGCAACTGCACCGGATTCTGCACCGCCTGCTTTGGAATCGCTCGTTTTCCCCGTTGTTTTCGCTAGGTGTTCAAGTCCAGTACGGCCCACTGTCATCAAATCGACGTCGTACCCCTCAACCATTCGGCAGATGGACCAGAACATGCGTTACACTCGCACTCGGAAAGCTCGGCGGTGGAGGCGGGCGAAGGTTAAATGGGAAATGTTGGTTTAAGGCTTTCCCCTCGGAATAGGGTTTGGGGCTCCCGCACGTTGCGAGTTAGGTGTTTGGATGCCGCTTGATCAGGCCTCAACTGACTAGGCGTCATCGTACATAGGCTCTCGGTCCCTTAAGAATGTCTAAGACTGAAGTCAAGATTTCCGTTAACATGTCTACGCGATCGGCCATATGCCAATCAAGACTCTCCGGGTTTGGCCGGCCCGTATATAGGAAATGTCGGTTTAGGGATCGCAAACGATCAATGTTTCTGAAAGGCACAGGATGGAAGACAAACTGGCTCTCGTCTTCAGCGGAGGAGGTGCTAAGGGTGCGTTCGGCGTCGGGGTGCTCGGCCAGATCATCACCGAGCTCCCTAAGATTCGCTGGCACATCGTGTCCGGAACAAGCACGGGGAGTCTGATCGCGCCCTTCGCAGCGCTGGCGGCGAAAGATCGGCGGCACTACGAGACGCTGAAAGACCTCTACGAAAAGGTGGAGAAGAAGAACATCATCAAATCGAACTTCGGCCTTGGCGGCATAGTGCGCGCTGCCTTCGACTTCCCCGAGGGGGTGTTCACATTCAAGAAGAGGCTCGAGAAGTTGATCGATGAGCGTCTGCCCCGCGACTTTCTGGAGGCTCTAGCCGCTTCCGAAACGGTGGTGGCCACCAACGCGGTCAGCCTCCAGACGGGCAAGCTCGTGATCTGCACGCAGGAGCGCCACCGGCCCTCCATTGAAAAGTGGTTCGCAGCGCACCGAGAGCCTGGAGAAGAGGAGGAGGTTTCGTTCCTCGACTTCTCCGAGTTTAAGACCGCCATGCTCGGATCGTCGGCGATCCCAGGCGCCATCGACCCGATCAAGCACAACAACGAGCAACTCGTAGATGGCGGCGTGGTCGACATCGCGCCACTCCGGACGGCGATTGCGGCGGGGGCAACGCATATTCTGATCGTCCTCATGTCGCAGCGAACCTCTGCCGTTACAAAGAAGAAATACTCGAACATCTTCAAAGTCGGCGGACGCGCGCTAGAGCTCATCACAGACGAGGTGGTGCGCAACGACGTCAAGATTGCTCGCCTGGTCAGCCATTTGAGTCAGCTGGCACGACATCTGACCGACGCAGACGAGCAGCTCCCGCCCGCCCTGGCCAGGTGGTTCTCTGAAAACCGTAAGGAGATGGCCGCCATGGCCGGGAGGCGAGTCATTGAACTCCACGTGATCGAACCCGAGCATCATCTTGGGGAAACCCTCGAATTCAATGAATCGACGCGCCCTTCCGGGTGGCCAGAAAAGGACGAGGGCGATCCGACTCCGATCATGCAATTGCGTATTAGTTACGGCATGAAGCTCGCGAAGCAACGTCTCGAGGCAGATGATGGGCTTCGCAACATGCTCAAGCGGTTTGCCGCGCAATAAACACTTGGTTTCTGGCAAGAGGAGAACAGATGGTGGCGGAATCGCGTTTGGGTACGGGAGGAGCCGTTCAGATAGCCCCGGCGCATTGGCTCCATTCGGTCTGGCTGGTTTGGCCGACGCCGACGCCGTCAGTAGCTCTGTAGCACCGTTCGTCGTTTGTGCGTGAAGCCTCGCCTACGGTATCCTTTGCAAACGCATGGAATACCTTTGCCCGCCGTCGGCTTGATGCGGTAGGGCGGCTTTCTCGATCGAGGACCCAACGATGGCGGGCATCAACTTTCTGGCGAAAACCGAAAGGGCGAGGCGACGGCAGCGCCTGTTCTATCATGCGCTTTTTCTTGTCTTGCTCGTCCATGCCGTACTCGTGTATACCGTGCGCGACTTCACGATGCTCACGCGCGGCTCCGTGGCGTGGCTGATCCAGGGCGCTCCCGGTGGATTCGCCAGCGGTCCGAAGCGCGTGACAAAGGCGCATGGCCACGTGTATCTCTGGGCTGGGCCGGCAAGTGACGAGCGGTTCGACATCACGCAATTCCAACTCGATCCCGCTCGATTGCAGTGGGGATTGGGGCGCGAGTACTTCCCGGCCCTGACCGATCCGAAGTTCGAGCCGGTGGCGGCCGCGGACGAATGGCTCGACGACTCGCGCCCGGTCCTCGTCGTGAGAATTGCCGACGACGTCAAAGCGTACCCGCTGCAAGTGTTGCGCGTTCACGAGCTGGTCAACGATATGGTGGGCGATCGCCCGATCTTCGTCGCGTTCTGTCCGCTTGCGAATCTTGGCGCCGCCTACGATCGGCGGATCGACGGCCGAACGCACACGTTTGCCCTCAGCGGGTATACCTACGACGATCCGAACTTCTGGGATGGCCGTGAGGCGTTCGTACTGTGGGATCGAGAGACCGAAAGCCTGTGGTGGCCGCCAATTGGCAAGGCAGTCTCCGGCCCACTCAACGAAACGCCCATGACCGTGCTTGACCGGGAACTCTGGGCGCAGACGACGTGGGATGTGGTCAAACAGAATCATCCCAACGCGATGGTCCTCAAACGCGGCCAGTGGTCACGGGACATCGTCGCTCAAGACGACTCGACCACGAGCACCACGACCATGCAGGTCTCCGCTCTGCCCGCCGGACCGCAGCCCATGCGACCCAGCGGACCGCGCCCACACCTCGACGCCGCGGACGACGGGGCGATCGCACCGCGCTGGGGAGCGAATCCGTCGTTGGGCACGGCCGGGCAAGGGTATTAGCGTACCACCGCCCGCTCAAACGCTCACACCTCAGTTGATGCTGGTGCATCATCACCCTGTGTTCCAGATATGATGCCACGCCGGCGCGCAGCGAGCCGATACTGCCGCCACGAACGTCCATTCGCCGAGGCATGAGTGTGAGTGTCATCATCATCGACAAACTGACGAAGCGATATGGCCGCCGAACCGGCATCGACGGGGTCACGCTGCAGGTCAGCGCAGGCGAGATCTTCGGATTTCTCGGGCCCAACGGCGCAGGCAAGACCACCACTATTCGTCTTATGCTCGGTCTACTTCGTCCAAACGACGGCTCGGTCCGCATCTTCGGCCTGGATTGCTGGCGTTCATCGCGCCGCGTCAAACGGGAGGTCGGCTATCTGCCCGGCGATCTGCGTTTGTACGCGCGAACAACCGGGAACACCATGCTCCGGATCTGCGGCGCCATTCGTGGGCGCGATCTTGGAGCGCCGGGGCGAACGTTAGCCGAGCTTTTTGCCCTCGATCTCAATGTCACGGTGCGGCGCATGTCGCGCGGAATGCGCCAGAAACTCGGGCTGATCCTCGCGTTGGCGCATCGGCCGCAACTGCTGATCCTCGACGAGCCGACCGCCTCGCTCGATCCGCTCATGCAAGAGCGGCTCATGGAGCTCTTGCGCACGTTGGCAGCTGAAGGTCACACCATCTTCTTCTCCAGTCATAGTCTCAGCGAGGTGGAGCGCCTTTGCGACCGCGTGGCGATCGTGCGCGAGGGCCGGCTCGTTGCTGACGAGACGCTTGTCTCATTGCGCGCAAATGCTCGCCGTCAAGTCACGATCCGCTGGCACACCGATGCGGCCGAGCCTCAGCCGCCGCCGTTTCTCGCGATCCATCGCCGTGAAGATCACCTTTGGGAGGCCTCGCTGCGCAGCGACGTCACATCACTGCTCCAGTGGCTGCACGACCGCCCGGTCGCCGATCTCGCGGTCGGTCACCCCGATCTCGATAGCCTCTTTCGTCAGTATTACCTGCACGGGAAGCCTCAGCCATGAACCGCGGGCTGTTGCTCAAATCGCTGTACGAAGTCTGGGTGATCAGCGCTCTGTTCGCCGTGGCGTTGATGATCGTCGAGGCGCTGCTTGGCTACGTCTTGCCCACGTTTGCCGAGCAGTTCTCGACCATTTGGACGGATCTTCCTTTCGTCAAGAACATATTTCGCGCGCTGCTGGGCGTGGATATCGGCGATCAGTTCGGGCCGGACGTCTTTGCCTCGCTTGCGTGGGTTCATCCCGTGGTGCTGGCGATCATCGCCGCCCATGCGACGATCTTCGCCACCCGTGTGCCGGTCGGTGAGATCGACCGCGCCACGATCGACGTTCTGTTGGGACTGCCCGTGTCGCGCTGGGGTCTCTATCGAGCCGAGTTGGCGATGTTCCTCACCTCGGGCGTGTTGCTCATCGCGATGGCCCTGGTGGGGAATCGAATCGGAGCATTGCTCCTCGCCACGCCGATGCCCTTCCAAGCCAAGTCCACACTCATCATGATCGCGAACCTGTTTTGCCTGTACATCGCCGCCGGCGGACTGGCCTGGCTCGTCTCGTCGCTCAGCGAACGCCGCGGAAAGGCGATCGCCATCGTCTTTTCCATTCTTCTGGCGTCCTTCCTGCTCAGTTTCCTCGCCGAGTTCTGGGAGCCGGCCAAAACGATCTCGTTCCTGAGCATACTCACCTACTACCAGCCGCTGATCGTCATTCGCCAAGAGCAGTGGCCGCTCGGTGATATGGCCGTCTTGTTGAGCCTCGGCGCGGTGATGTGGACCGCCGGCGGAATCTGCTTCGCCCGTCGCGATATCTGTACGGTTTGAAGTTACACCCACCAAACGGCGTCGCGCTTACAAGCGGCCCCGTACACGCCGCGCACCGTTCGTTCAACCCCTACGCCTTCCCCTCTCTCCGATCGAGCCGGATCCGCCGCGGCGGATCAGCCCGGTGGACGCGGGATCGGGCGCGCAATCGTTGATTCGGATATCACCCGAGCCCCGGTCTACTCGCGGCCGTTCTTGGAGCGCCGCCGTACCAGCGCCGCTTATGAGCCCTCATTCCTGCCCCCGCTCGGTTGACGCTGACGGTATCCCTACGCGATCGATGATGAAGGCATACTCAAACGCGAGTTCTTCATAGCGACCATATCGCCCCGACGCGCCACCGTGGCCCGCCCCCATGTTGGTCTTGAGGATCAACTGGTTGTCATCGGTTCTCGCGGCTCGCAGCTTCGCCGACCACTTGGTCGGCTCCCAATAGTGAACGCGGGGGTCGTTGAGACCAGCGGTGATAAGAATGTGCGGATAGTCCTGTGCCGTTACATTGTCATAGGGTGAATAGCTCTTGATGTAGGCGTAGTACGTGGAGTCGTGGGGATCGCCCCACTCTTCATACTCGCCGGTTGTCAGTGGAATCGACGCATCGAGCATGGTGTTGACGACATCGACGAACGGCACGGCCGCATGCGCCGCGGCAAACAGATCGGGACGCATATTCAAGACAGCGCCGATCAGCAAGCCGCCGGCAGATCCGCCTTTGATCGCCAGGCGCTCGCGGTTCGTGTAGCCCTCATCGATCAAGTATTCAGCGACGGCGATGAAATCGGTGAACGTGTTACGCTTGTTGAGCATCCTGCCCCCTTCTTTCCAATGCCGTCCCATCTCCGACCCGCCGCGAACGTGAGCGATCGCATACGCAAACCCGCGATCGAGCAATGAAAGATTGTTCGAACTGAAGCTCGGATCCATCGAAGCGCCGTAGGAGCCGTAGCCATACAGCAGACACGGATTGAGGCCGTCGGTCGCCACGCCCTTGCGATGAACGATCGAGATCGGTATGCGCACGCCGTCCGTTGCGGTGGCATAACGTCGAGCGGTCACATATTCATCAGGGTCGTATCCGCCGAGCACCTCTTGCTGCTTCATGAGGGTGCGCTCGCGCGATTCGAGGTCGTAGTCATACACGGAGTTCGGCGTGACGAGCGACGTATAGGCAAACCTGAACGTCGACGTGTCGTACTCAACATTCGTCGACGCGCGCACCGTGGACACCGCCTCAGGCAATTCCACCAGATGCTCCCGACCGTCGGCGAAATTGTGTACGCGCAACGATGTGTACCCGCCGCGGCGTTCGCTGAGCACCATGTGATCCGCAAACACGTTCACGCCGGTGAGGAAAACCTCTCGAGAATGAGCAATGACCACCTTCCAATTGGCAGGATCCGGATCCGTAACCGGCGCCGCGACGAGCTGGAAGTTCGGCGAGTTGTCCGCGTCCGTGACGATGTAGAACCAGCCGCCGTTCGGACCGCGCCGATGGTCCACCGAGTATCGAACGCCCTGGCGCCGCCCAGCGATCGACTTGAACTCGGCCGTCGGATCGGACGCCTCGACGTACCAGGCCTCGCTGGTTGTCGCGGAACTCGACGAGATGACAATGTACTCATCGGAGCGCGTACGCGAGACGCCGATTCGATACTTCACATCGTCTTGTCGTTTGACAAGCACGTCGTCAGCCGAGTCACCGCCGAGCCTGTGCCGATAGATGCGATTGGAGCGCTTCGTTTCGTCGGTGCGCGTGTAGAAGAGCGTCTTGCTGTCGTTGGCCCAGACGAGCCCCCACGGGCCGGCGTCTTTGATAACCTCCGCGGAGGTCACGCCCGTCGTGAGGTCCTTGATTGATATGGAAACCGCCTCGTAACCGATCGTGTCCACCGCGTAGGCGAGGTACCGATGATCGGGACTGATCGCT
>JAZFYE010000223.1:0-5268 GCA_036475395.1 Phycisphaerales bacterium | reverse complement strand
AGGTGGCTCAGTCCGGCTTTTTCAGTGTCACGTCGTCCTGCTTGCGGTTGATGCCCTGGTGATAGGTGACCTCGTATCCGAGGTCCTTGCGCTCGGCGGGCTTGATCTGCGCGGAGAACTGCGGGCTGCGATAGTCGTGCAGCTTCGGATCCAGTTCGCTGGTGAAGACGACATGCCCCTGAAAGCTCAGCCGGATCTCAACTTCGATCGGTTTGTCACGGTAGTTGCGGATGCGCTCGACACGCTGTTCGTGGTCGTTCCAGCCGGCGACGGGGAAGTCCTGGCGGATCTGATGCCCTTTGGTCGGACTGAAGTAGGTCTTTCCCTTCCTGCTACGAAACCAAAAGTCGTCGCGCCAGCTTCGCAAGCGGAGCCGTTCGTAAATCACTTGCGGATCGGGTCCAAGGTTCAACTCAATCTCCTGCCCGATCGGAACGTACTTTGAGCTATAAGCGGTCAAGAACGACAGCCCGTCCCGGCCGTTATCCCGAAAGAGCCGGACTACCCCATCGGGTAACGGCGTCTCGCCGAGGCTGCTCGCCTCGTCGTTGCGAAGAATGTACAACCGCACAAGTTGATTGCCGTACTCGGCTGGGCGGTATCGGTACTTGATTTGGAAGGGAACGCTCGCGCCTCGGAACAATCGCAGGCGCTTGGACCAAGTGTGCGCGATCGTTTCAGTGCCCTCAATCGTAAAAATGAAGTACTCCGAAAGGCCTTCTTTCACGATCGCCTTGGGTGCGCGAGCCGCATCATCCATTTCTGAAGCGAGACCGGCATAGCCACGACCTCTTGCTGCTTTGCTCAGATCTCGAAACCTCACGCCAAGACGTATCTGCTCAAGAGCTTCCTGTGACACTAAACCACGTCGAGCGAGATCCGCAATTCTCTCGACGAGATTGATCTGGCCCACGACAAGTCGCACCTGCGCGTTTTCATAGTCCTCGCCGGAGTTATTGGTGATTCGCACGAAACCGTCGAACGACATCCGTTCTTCAGCGGTGTCAGCAACACACACATAGTCCGCCGCCCAAGTGATGCCGCTTGTGAAGTAGCTGATTTCCACGACCGCGCTGCCACTGAACTCACTACTCACGTTCCAATACAACATCTGCGGCTTGTCGTGTGGGAAGGTCGTGTCGAGGATATCCAACTCCTGAGCATGGGTCTTGAATTGAAGATCGACGCTCGTCGGATCAATCAGTGTGTTCGCCCACGAGAATTGAAGCGGATTATCGCCTTTGGAGAATGTGATATGGCGCGTTTCGCGAACCAGCGTCAAATCTTCGCTGTTGTAGATCGTCAGTTGCACTGTGTCTCGCTGTGGAATCGTCGAGACATCCACGTTGTCGGCATAGCCGGCGCCAACAGGCAGACCGATCATCAAAAGAGCCGCATGTAAATTGTGCCAGTGAGATAATTTCATCTGTAGTATCCTTGGAATTCCGTCAAAGCGTTGCGATGAAACGAGCAACCAGTAGCCTGTGTACTCACCATTCGTTCTTGATAATCACATGAAGCGTGTGCACTTCCTTGACGGCCTTTTGGTCGTCTCCACGCGGCTCCAAGGTGACATGGAACACCGGCCGATCGGCCGTTGACTTGTCCTGATCAACTTGCTTCAGCGTGCCTTGTGCGCCAAGAGTCCACTCGACGTGCCGACCGGTGTTGCCAAGTATCTCCGCCCGAAGGGCCGGCATCGACTCAGCCAGGTCCAGCACCGCAGATTGATCTTTGAAATTCTCGATCTCGTACTTCACGATGATGTCGTAGTCATAGAGCTGACCAAGAACGCGTTTCTTCGTCCGGCGATCGATCGTGCGCTTCACGACAATGTCCTTCGCGACGCCCAGATACAGCGACACTTCGTCATCACGCGGCGTGAAAGAAGCCCAGTCTTCGCCCAGAAACGCAACCGTGCCGTGTCCATCGTCCTGGAAAATACGTGCCTTACCGGGCATCAACGGGAACTGGCCCAAGCCGTTCTTCTCATCGTTGGTGAGAACGTAGTGCATCGGGATGCGAAGCTGTTTCTTCGTGGCATCCAGATAACCATGTGAGGCGAGGTCGGCCGTATAGGTTTTTTTCACCAGGACGTCAGTGAATTTGGATGACAGAAGCCGCTTCGTCTCGTTGATCCCGATCGGGCGTTCCAGGCGATCGCCGAATCCCGCCCACATCCCGGCGAACCCAAACGCCTCGTTGGAGTTGTTGTGCAACTGGATGTATTGCCACAGTGTCAGAGTCTTCTCATCATTTGAGGCGATCGCGCGATAGGCGAAAGACTTGTCGAGCCCGCCGATGATGTAACTGATGCGCACCTTCGCCGAGCCCGCCTGGGGTGCGCTGACCTGCCACATCAGTGCGTTCTCGCCGGGAGGGTAGGAAACCGACAGAACCTTGATGTTGTCCGGGTCGGTGAGGCAGCGAAACTGGATGCTGCTCTTGTCAATGTTTGTGTTGGCCCACGCAAACACAACATCGTTGAGTCCCGCCGCCAGCGGTATGACACGTTCTTCCTCGACGAGCGTAACGTTGACGTTGTCAAGCTGGATCTCCACCCGTTCTCTCGGCGGGAGTGTGATCAGCTTGACGCCGGCAACCGCTTTGGCCGTCAGGGCCGTGCCGGCGAGAACGCACACTGCGACGATTCGATGAAGAGTCAAACGAGGAGTCATGGTCAGACCTCCGATGGAGTACACGGTCGTTTCGTTCCCGAGGTATCGGACCCTGTCTTGGCATCCGAGTTGAGACGACGCGCGGCGGCCGCCTCTCCCAAGAACCAGTGGCCGGTCGGCTCGGCGCGCACCCCAAGAATCGGTGAAATTGCGGTTCCACTTACCACCGTGGGTGATTTTGCCCGCCGGAAGCGTCGCCAATCTGCGAACTGAACAGCGAAGGGACCTGCCCCCACTAGGGCGGCCCTCGACCATCGCCGGACTCACGATTCCTGCGGTCCGCAGAGCCCGCCCAAGAACCCGTCGTCGACAACGTTACCGGGCCGAGGCGATTGAATCCGGACCACAACCACCCGCAGTGCGTCCGATCATTCTGATCATGTGCGACCCGGTCGCGGCCTGCTCAGAATCCCTCCTCCAAGACGCTCGTGATCATGGTCTGAAGGTTCTGGGCGCCGGGGTCGTCGTCGCCGGCTCGAATCGCCGCATTGACTGCGAAGAAGGCGTCGGCAGGCTCGTCGAGCATGAACCGCAGCGCGGCGACCATGAACAGGCCGTCGATGTCGCCGAAGTCATCGCGTACTCGGCTCGCATAGCGGGTGAGCAGCCTACGAATCTGCTCGCGCATCAGTGGATCGCTCGGAACCGATCGCAGCGCCGCAGGCTGGTCTCGCAGCGCTCGACGCATGGCCGATATTGCCGCGCTGTCTCGATCCAGCAGGCCGGACGAGATTGCGTAACCGATCCGCGGCGCACCTTCATATGGCAGTGCGTACACCAACTCCGAGAACATTGCGTGCGCTGCATCCAAGTATCCATCGCGCAAATGCGACCACGCGTCGTCGATACGGGGAAGCATCGGCTCGGGCAGCGAGTAACCCGGGAACTCGTCATAGATGACATACGAGTACGAGCGGTACGAATATGCCGGCGAGCTGCAATAACACTCGTACCAACCATATCCTGCGTACGCTCGGCAATATGAGCTGTGGTATCGTGGTCGATAGTACGCAGCGTAATACGGCCGGTGGTAAAAGCTCAGATGATGCCGCCACGGACTGTGGAACGGGTCGCACCAGCTTCGCGAACCGAACCAGAAGCTGAGTCGAAAGTGCCAGCGGTGATGGCGGTGGTGTCCGTACCAATCGTCATGGTGAGAATCGTAGTAGTGCCCGTCGTGATGGTAGTCGTAGTGGTGGTGATCGTCGTAACCGTGCTCAAAGCCGTCATCGTACCCGTCGTCGTGGTCGTAGTTCCCATCGTGCTCTTGGATCACCCGTTCGATCACCGTCGGCGGTGTCTCGTTCCAAGGGACTCTCGGCGAGCGTCTTGGGTGATCAAGGATCCGGCGGTCGGGCCGGCTAGGCTTGACTGACGGTTTTCTTGGCACGTTCTGCTTGGGGTACGAGCGCGGACTCTTCCTTGGTACGACAATCCATGTGTTCGACGGGTCGAGCTTGGGCTTCTCTGTAACGCCACGCGGCGGCGTGGAGGGTCTGTCGGAGAAAGACCGATCGCGTCTATCAATCGTGGGGTCGCGCCTTGGATCCATCACGCGCCGTCGTGAGCCGGACTTGACGGACGGTGAGATGGCCCGGCGCTTTGTGCCGGCAGGGCGATCCTCCACTTTGCGCCTGGGCGGCGACACCTTGCGCTTCGGCGGCGAACTCCGCTTGGGTGGCGAAGCCTTGCGCTTTGGCGACGAACTCCGCTTGGGTGGAGACGCCTTGCGCTTGGGCGACGAACTTCGTTTGGGTGGCGACGCCTTGCGCTTGGGCGACGAACTCCGCTTGGGTGGAGAGGCCTTGCGCTTGGGCGACGAACTCCGCTTGGGGGGAGACGCCTTGCGCTTGGGCGACGAACTTCGCTTGGGGGGAGACGCCTTGCGCTTCGGCTGTGAACTCCGTTTAGGCGGCGACGCCTTGCGCTTGGATGAGGAACCCAGCTTCGGTGGCGAGGCCTTGCGGCTCGAACCTGATCGTGACTTGCTCGTCCCCTTATTGCTCTTGCGATCCTTGCCCCCTCCGAGCATCGAGGCTGAGCGTTGTGAAGCCGATACTCCGTTGTCATAGAAGATCGATCCACTTGCTGCGGTCGCAGGACCAGCGGCCATCCAAAATGCGATAGACGTCGCCACGGCCATGGTTGTGACGAGTCTCAGCCAGGAAAAGTCGCGTGCTGACATAGCGTTGCCTCCAGCCCAAGGGTCGCCCTGGCACGCAGGTTGGTCCCCGCGCGCTGTTGCTCCATAGGCCAGGACACCGCTAGGCGACGGTCAATTCCGGTTGACCCTCCAAAAAAAGAGGTCGTTCGCCGACCGTCCAGCCAAACCGCCACGCTCGCCGGCAAACTTCCGGGTGTGGACGGCACTCTACGTCGGCGAAATCGCCAGGACGCGCAGGGGGCTGCCGCTTCCCTTGACAACTTTGAGCGGGGCGGCGATGACGATCGCGCCCGTCGGTGGGAGCTGATCAAGATTGCACAGGCTCGCCAGGCCGAACTTCCCCGCCCCGTGCATGGTGTGGTGATTGGGAAACGGCGGATCGAATCCACCGGCTTGCCCGGCGTCGGTGCCGATCGTCTCCACACC
>JAZFYE010000222.1:0-3262 GCA_036475395.1 Phycisphaerales bacterium | reverse complement strand
CCGGATGCGAAATTCATGGGTATCCGCGCTGAGGACTATGACCGATGTGAACTGAGTGACGATGTGAAGATCACATTGACCGATCGTGATGTCACACGTGCCAAGCAAATCGCAGAATACCCGTGGTTCGTGGACAAGAAGCCGTGGCAGCGGGAGATCGAGCGGATGCTGGCGAACGGTTTCAAAATGGAAGTTGAATCGCTCATTACCAAAGACATTTCCTACGTCACCGAGACGTATGTCCCGCAGCGGCTGGAGGAGCGTGATTTCTTGGATTGAATCTGCGTCGATGGTCGATACCCTTTTCTCCGTCGCATCGGATCATGACCGATCCGCGCGGCCCACGGAGCCCGCCTTCAACGCCTACGTCACAATCCGGGGATGGAGGCCCCGGTCATGGCGGTTGGTGCTTGTTCAGGGAAAGTGGCATCGCAATCGCAGCTATCGGCGCGTCGTACGGACGAGCGGGACGCACGCCTGTCGCGTGTGCTGGTGGCTGACGACGAGCACCTGGTTGCGGCGGGGATCAGCAGCAGTTTGACGGGGCTGGGATATACCGTCGTCGGACTCGCCTGCGACGGACTCGAAGCCATCGAGTTGTGCCGTCGCGATCCGCCCGACCTGGCGCTGCTGGACATTCGCATGCCCAGCTGCAACGGTCTAGAGGTCGCAGCCGTCGTGTTTGGGGAGTTGCACGTCCCGGTGGTCATTCTCTCGGCGTATTCGGACCCCGAGTACGTCGCGACGGCAGCTCAGGCCGGTGTGTTCGGGTTCCTGCTCAAGCCGGCCAGTCAGGATCAGATTCGAGTATGCCTCGAGATCGCCTGGGGAAGATTCCAGGCGCACCTCCGCCAGGACGAGGAGATCAGCGCGCTCAAGCGACGATTGGAAGACCGCAAGACGATCGAGCAGGCCAAGTGGCTCGTTGTGAAGCACAAGCGAGTCTCGGAGCCCCAAGCGATGAAACTCCTTCAGAAACAGGCCCGAGACACGCGCCGACCGCTGGTGGACATCGCCCAGTCGATCCTGGAGAACATGAGCCTGCTCGTGGCCGAGTAAGCGCCCGGGCGCCCCAGAATCCTCCCCGGCCCAAAGCTCGTTGTCGGCGAACGAAGAACGAGGGGAAAACGGGACAGGTCCAATATTCCTGATTCTCGGCGACGCGGCGGTTCCTGGTCGATGGATTTGGTCGATGGATTCCAGTCCCCCACCTTCCCCTCAACGATTGACAACGGTGCCGAGACCGACCTTATCGCGCGGCAAATGAATCACGAAGTCGCTGCCCCGGCCGGGTTCGGAGTGGACCGCCAGCTGGCCGCCGTGCTCCTCGATGATTCGCCTCGCCGTGGACAGACCCAAACCGGTTCCGCCGGCGTGGTGGGAGACATACGGCCGGAAGATTTCCTGAAGGCGCGTCGGCTCGATGCCCGAGCCCGTGTCGATCACGTGAACGCGCGCTTCGTGGTCATCCGCTTCGACCCGCAACATCAGCTCGCCAGAGACCGCTCCGTGTTGGTCGTCTTCCGCAGCGCCGGACGCCTCGGCCGACATAACCTGCGTCGCGTTGATCATCAGGTTCAGCAGCGCTTGCTTGAACAAACTCTCATCGACGCGCACCGGCACCGGCTCGGACGGTAACTGCGTCCGTAACACGATGGCGTTCTGATCACATTGCGGTTGGAAGAAGTCGCACAGTTCGGTCACCACCTTCGCCAGGTCACGCGGCTCCGGCTCCAGCCTCACCCGCCCGGCGAACTGAAGGAAGTCGGTCAGGATCGTCCGCAGGCGATCGATCTCACGCGACAGGGCGTCGATCCGGCGCAGGAGCCGATCGCGCTGCTCGGTGGGAAGCTCGGCATCGCCGATCGCCTCGGCCAGGAGTTGCGCATTGAGTCCGATTGTCGACAGCGGGTTCTTGATCTCGTGCGCCAGCCCGCCGGTCATCGAGCCTAGCTCCGCCAGGCGCTCGGCATCCCGGGCGCGTCGCTCCGCAAGGCGCGCACGGTGCTCCGCTCGGCGAAGCATGATGCGCATGATCGGCGCCATGGCCGCTACGCCAAGGACCAGACCAAGTAACGTCCACCACAACCAATCCATACTGTCATGTTCGTCCGGTGTTGATCATTTGACAAGTGATCGCTCCGGAGGGTGCGATGCCTCATCCCAAGGCGTAACGCATGCGGCCAAGAAGCCCTCGGTTGGATGTCAAAACAAAGATGCTTCGCTCCGGCGGACCGGAGACGAAGCGTGGCGCCCCTTCATGTTGCGTCGGCGTACTACGCGCCGACCGGCTCCTTTTCCTTATCCTTCTTCTCGTCGGCCATGGCGGCGCGGCGAGAGAGCTTGATCCGGCCGGTGTCGTCGACGTTGATCACTTTTACCTTGATGCGATCGCCGAGCTTGACCTCGTCGCTGACGGACTTCACGTAGCCGTCGGCCAACTCGGAGATGTGGCACAAGCCGTCGGTTCCCGGGGCGATTTCGATAAACGCGCCGAAATCCTTGATGGAGACGACGTCGCCTTCGTAGATCGTGCCGACCTTGATCTCCGCGGCCAAAGCTTCGACCTCCGCCTTGGCTCTGGCGCCGGCTTCGCCATCGACGGCCGCGATGAGCACGGTGCCGTCCTCGGCCACGTCGATCGTGGCGCCGGTGCGCTCCTGGATGCCGCGGATCGTCTTGCCGCCGGGCCCAATGAGCTTGCCGATCTTTTCCGGATCAATCATCACGGAGATGATTCGCGGCGCGTACCGTGAAAGCTCGGCCCTGGGGCCTGGCAGAACCGCTTCCATTTTTTCGATCAGTTCCAGCCGGCCGTGGCGCGCCTGATCCAGGATCGTTGTGATCTCGTCGATTTCCAGGCCGCGGGCTTTGAGGTCAAGCTGTATGCCGGTGATCCCATCTCGCGTTCCCGAGACCTTAAAGTCCATTTCGCCGAAGAAATCTTCCTCGCCGATGATGTCGGTGATGTGCGTGACTTTCCCATCCGGCGAGCTGAACCGCCCGATGGAGATTCCCGCGCAGGTGGCCTTGATCGGTACGCCGGCGTCCATCAACGCGAGGCATCCGCCGCAGACCGAAGCCATCGACGATGAGCCGTTGGACTCGGTGATGTCACTGATGAGTCGAACGGTATATGGAAACTCGTCGAGTTCAGGCAGCACGGCGAGCAACGATCGTTCCGCCAACGCACCGTGACCAATTTCGCGCCGGCCCGGCCCCATGATGCGACCGGCCTCGCCCGTGCAGAACGGCGGGAAGT
>JAZFYE010000221.1:0-4588 GCA_036475395.1 Phycisphaerales bacterium | reverse complement strand
GCAGTACCTGGCTACCTCGTGCACGGCCGAAAACCGCCAGCTCGCCAACCCGGTCAGCACCAACTCCATCTCCACCAACGCCTCCAACCAGGACGTGGTTTCGATGGGGACCGTGGCGGCGCGTAAGGCCTACAAGAGCGTCACCAATGCAAAGCATGTCATCACCGTGGAAGTCCTTGCTCTCCTGCAAGCTCTGTCCTTCCGCAATGGGCGCACGTTGGGTCGGGGCACCGGGCGAGTCTACGAGATCCTGAGCAAGGAGTTCGTCCCGTATGACAATGAGCGGATCTTCCACGATGACCTTGTTAGATTCAGGGAGCTGCTCTTCTCCAGCCCGCTGTTCGAGGACCTCTCCATTTACTGGGAACCATGGGATGAAGACGAGAAGCATCCTCGGTTCGTTTCGGCGATAGGGAGCAGCCATGTTCGACGGAGCGACCAGGGGTGATCTGGAGTTCCTGACGCCAGAAGAGATCTCGCAGCGGCAAGACTGCCTCTTGCGAGAGCATGTCCGCTACGTTGCGCAGCACTCGCCCTTCTACCGAACGATGTTCGCTAAGCGGGGCATTGATCCGGCCGCAATCCGCAGTGGGCAAGATCTCTGTCTGCTGCCATTCACCACGAAGGCGGATCTGCAGGCCCACAAGCAGGATCTGCTCTGCGTTGACTCGAGAGAGGTGGTCGACTACTGCCTAACTTCGGGCACGACCGGTGATCCGGTTGCCATGCAGCAGACGCGGCAGGATCTGGAGAGGGTCGGGTTCAGCGAGGAGATCTCGTTTCGATCCGCGGGTATCGACGATCGAGATGTGGTTCTTGTGGCCGCCTCCATCGATCGCTGCTTCATGGCCGGACTTGCCTATTTCCTCGGCCTCAACCGCATCGGCGCCACGGCGATTCGCGGTGGATCCGGCAATATTGCGGCTTTGATGCAGATGGTCGTCAGCTACCGCCCGACGAGCATCGTCGGAGTCCCCACCCTCATGCTCAAGCTCGGCCGCCGGCTTCGTGACGAAGCTCACGATCCGGCACACCTCGGCGTGACCAAGTTGATCTGCATCGGCGAACCGGTGCGATCGGTCGATCTTTCCCTTTCGGCCCTGGGAGCAGCCCTGGAGCAAAGGTGGCAAGCCCGCGTCTTCAGTACCTACGCCAGCACCGAGATCGCGACCGCATTCTGCGACTGCCAAGCCGGTAACGGAGGTCACCTGCATCCCGACCTGATTGTGGTCGAGATGGTCGATGAACAAGGCCACCCGGTGCGACCGGGAGAGGTGGGCGAGGTGGTCGCGACACCCTTGCAGGTAACGGGAATGCCCCTGTTACGTTTCAAGACGGGCGACATGGCACATCTCCATGACGAATCTTGTCTCTGCGGGCGCAACTCACCGCGTCTGGGACCGGTCATCGGTCGCAAGAGTCAGATGCTCAAGTATCGCGGGACAACCGTCTATCCATCAGCGATCTTCAGCGTCCTGCAGGAAATCAGCGCGATCCGCGGTTACTACATGGAGGTCTATGATGAGTTCGAACTCTCCGAGCAGATCCGGGTGGTTGTCGGCACTTCGGACCCGGATCTCACAGCCGAATTCGTTGCGGAGAGGATTGCCGCCAGGACTCGCGTCAAGCCGCAGGTCGTGCTGGCGGCGCCGGCGGCGGTCAGGGAGAAGACTCTGCAGGAGGGGAACCGAAAACGCGTAACGTTCTTCGACCATCGCCGCCATTGTGCGCAGGCGACCCATGAGAAGGGCGCATGACCACGGTTTTCGGAGAGACGCGCGTGGCCCGGCTATTACAGTTTGACGCCTTCAATCGAGATCCGCTTTTGTGATGTACCAAGCCCGCGGGTCGCTCATTTGCTCTCGGAGATCGAGCTGCGGTACGACATAGAGGACGAAGGGAACGGGCTCTCGGCCGATGAAACCCATCCTGCGAAAAGTCTGTCGGCAATCGGGTCCTCGCGGGCTCAGGACAACCGCGACCAACTCGGCCCCTCGTTCCTGGAGCGCAGCCCCAAGCAGCGCGAGCAAGTGTCTTGCCGTCTCCTTCTCACGGGCGAAAAAATCGAAAATCTCGTATCTAGAACCGCTCGTGGTGACAGCGGCAAAGCCTTCGAGAGTTCCCCGTCGCCGGAGTCCGAGGAGTAGTGGCCTCTCACCGGGAGCCGCAGCATATCGCCATCGGAAATACGAGGCCTCACGGACCAGGCTGATCGGAAACGCTTGCCGTGCTTCCTCCCAAAGGGATTCGAGCTCTTGCCAAAGTTTCTCGCAATCAGGAGAGAGTTCGTCGAGGCTCGGCCCAGCTCGGCCCTTTGTCCGGGTCTCCCATCGGCGGAGAATGCCCCCGGCAATGGCAGCCGGGGCAAACTTGACGGTCTTTGCCGAAAGCGGCAGAACGAGACGACGAAAAGCTCCAAGTTCCATTGCTCCCGCTTTTTTCACCGCCGTACGGTTGGCTGACCCGGCAAAGCCATAGTTGAATGCGAGCCCCACTCGGGGGAGGTCCTTGTGAGACAGTGCGTGCAAGGCCCCCGCAATTCCCATTCTCCTCCAGTCCGGATGTACGAACGAATCCCCGCCGACGGAGCCAAGGACAATACTTCCCCGCACGCAAAGCCGCCGAGGAAAGCAAGAGATGCAACCAACCACCTGGCCGCTCGCGCAGTCCTCAGCCACCCAGCTAAGTGCACGGCCGTGGGGGTTGCAGTCATAGATCCACCGATAGCGCGCCTCGATCGGCTGGAGTGTCCTCCAGTGTTTTAGGAGAGACAGGATTGGCCGGCGATCGCCAGAGTTACCGAGCCGAATGCGATAGGGACGTGAACCCATCGATGACCGCCCTAGGTCAGGTCCAAGGCAGAACAGAGCACCGCGTCGTTAAGCCGTCGCCCGATACCACAACCCCACGCTGTCGTGCCCGCTCCGACAGTCCAAACTAACCGGATCACGTCGAATCTTCAAGAAGGAATAGCCGAACTAGCAGTGGTGAGCTCGCCAGCCATAATCTCGTCGAGCACGAGTTCTTCGGCGGGGCGACATATTGGCGGGCCCCAACTCGCCAGCAGTATGAGCAGATCGCTCGCTCCGACCTGCCCGTCGCTGTCCAGATCAGCCGATCCCGACCCCGCCTCGGCGGCAAACACGATCTCGTTAGCCAGGATTTGAAAGTTGTTCTCATCCAGATCGTCCAAAGCGTTGGGCTGATACTCCGCAGGTTGATACCAGGTGACAATGCCCTCCCAAATGGGCCGTTGGTGTGTGAACCCCAGGATGTGTGTTGGCCCATTCTGAACATAGTTGCTTGCAAAGAGAATTTCTCCATCGTCGGCGGTCTTATTGATTTCGAAGTTCAGGTACCGTTCATCAGGCGTGTTGTTGAAGAATGGATACTGTCCTGGTGGAACACCGCGATCAGGATCGGCGTACTCGATCGTATCCGAATACTCGACGGCATTGGTCGTGATAAAGTGTTCCAGTGCGACCTTGATGAGATTCTGTCCCTCATTCGTATTCCAGACCACTGACTCCGAAGCGGTTCCACGAAACACTTCGAGAATGGCCTCCTTGCCGCCGGTGAAATACGAGCCGTGATGAAACAAAACACGCCGACCTCCCGGACGCTGTCCCACCCCCGGAAGGACAGCTACGCGGTAGGACCGCTTATTGCTCAGGCGAATCAAAACGGCCATCGCTGGCAAACGACTTCAGTCGCCGGCTGTAGACGTACACGGATTTGACGGCTGCGGCTGCGTGAAACAGCGACGTGGAGACGAGCCAGATCAGCAAGTAGGGGATCTCTTGTTCACCGACGCGAAGCACCGGAACCGCCGCCCAGACGTCTAGGATCGTGCAGAGAACAAGCGTGAGGATGTAGTCCGGCGACCCGAGTGTTCGGCCGATGTGAGAAACCATCATCGTGAGCCGACCCGGTCTGTTCCGGCCCGGTTCGGCGTTCGGGCGCACGAACGAGCTGACCTTCACCGCCTTCAGCGGCAGTCTCGCGCCGGACGAGTCGGCATTCTTCGCGCAACACTTAACGATTGTTTCGCAATACCGTCGCCAGGGACCGATCGATCCTGGAAATACGAACAGCAACGTCGTCACGAGCAACCATCGCGGCGCGTCCAGTTCAACGAAGAATCGCAAGGCGAGCGCGACAACAACGGCCACCTCACCAGCATGAGCGCATGTGTCGTAGAACTCCTTGGTTCGATCTCCATCGTCGCCCCGGCGCCAACGTTCGAACCGAGCGACGTCGCCGTCGGCGTGATCCGCTACGACAAACAGGAGGACGAGGATTCCTCCGATCATCCACATGGTTGCGGAGGAGGACGCATAGCACACCGCACCGACGAACAGGCACAGAGCTCCAAAAAGCGTCACCAGGCCCGGCCCGAGTCGAAGACTGACCGCCAGCCACGTCAGGTAGTCCGACACCGGGCGGTATACAAACCGCGACGACCAGAACGCGTGGTGTGGCTTCACATCGTCGCCGTCGCGCGTAACCTGTTTGACAAGCCGTAGCGTGATCCGTGACTCTTGCTCTTTCACCGGGCGTGCCCCCACGACGAGACGACCCATCCTTC
>JAZFYE010000220.1:0-2648 GCA_036475395.1 Phycisphaerales bacterium | reverse complement strand
TTGGGGTGCGACCAAGGCATCTGCGAAAACAGTATCGAAAGTCGCTCGGCCACGGCGCGGGCCTGATCGCTGTCTAAGCCGGGCATGAGCACGATGAACTCGTCCCCGCCGATACGGAGCGCGTGGTCACCGCCACGCAGGCTCGACTGCAAGAGATTCGCCAGGAACACCAGGCACTCGTCGCCTGCTTCGTGCCCCAATTCGTCATTGATCTGTTTGAAATGGTCAACGTCGATCAGCAAGGCGGCGACTGGGTCGTGCGATTCCCGGTTGGACGCAAGCAGATCTTCCAGCCGCTGCTCCAAGGCGCGTCGATTGCCCAGACCGGTTAACGGGTCGGTCGCGGCTTGTCGTCGGAACTGATCGGTTGCGCGGTTGGTCTCACGACGAATCGAATCATCTATCGTCCGCTGCATTACGCGCGCTTTGACGCGGTCGGTGAACGCTTTACTGAGCGCATCATGGATGGCGCGGCTGAGCTCGGCGAGCTCGTCGGGCTGATTGGCGAGCAGGCGGCGGAAGTGCGTACGGTCTCGCGCCTGCTCGATTTGACGCAGGCAGCCTGTCAGCCTGCGGATCTCCACCTGAGACGCCCGCTGCCGCTTGAGTTGCTGCCACGGCGCGAAAGCCAGCATCGTCAAGCACCCGGCACCGACGGCGACGGCCGCTTCGGAGAGTCCGGACAAATGAGAGAGCCGCCCGCTCACCGCGAGCGATACGCCGACGACGATTCCCACCAACCCGGCGGCGAGCCACAGCTTCGCCGCGGTCTGGGCTGCGCTGGTGGATGGTGATCTGGGCTTGGTGTTGTTGGTCATGGGATCGCTCGACAGGCCCGGCCGGCCTCCACCACGCCGTGTATCGAAGCAATCGGTCGAAAATGCGCATGACTTTGAGACACAGCGGAAGTCTGACGGGCAATGCCGGCTCCGATCCTCGCCCAAGTCGTTTGCCGGCCGAGGGATGCCGCCAACCCGCGCGGTTAACGTGCATAGCCGTTGTCCAGCCCATCGTCAGGCGCTTGGGCTGCGGCCGTTCGAGCGCGGTGTATCCTGGGTTTTGCCCGCGCGCGCGGTCGGGGTTGGCGGCTCGGTCAGCCGCTGGTGTTTTGCCTTAATGAGATAAAGGTTGCGGCTGTAAACAATCCAACCGACCGATTGGCCGATGATGCCCACCGGTTCCCCGCGCAGTACATAGTAGATCATCAGCATGGTCGCACCGGCCAGACTTAGCCACCAAAACAGTTCGGGAACGTGTGACTCACCTCGCTTCTCACTTGCCCACCACTGCACGATCCAACGCCCGAGGAACGTTGCTTGCGCAATGAGCCCGAACAGAACCACGCCGAGCTCCCATGCGGTCTCGACTTTCACCCACTGCATCAATGCATCGACAGCTGATGCGGTCGGAACGAGGTCTCCCGCAGCCGTGCTTGCTATGAGGTCCATCATTGCCGTGTCTCCTGCGGTCGATCGTCATGTACCGCCCTCTCGCCTGGTTAGAAGGCGCTGAACCGATCCGTATCAGAGCGATCAAGCTCGCGGAATTCCGTCGGTCGTCTTCGCTTGCGCATCCAGCGCACGGCGAAGCAGTCGATCAAACCGGGAATCGCGCGGTTCCAGATGCCGTAGTTGGTTCGTCCGGCCGTTCTCGGTCTGTGACCAACCGGCGTTTCGATGACGTTATATCCAAGTTGTCTTGCGGTTACCGGAATGAATCGGTGAATGCCTCGAAACTCCAGCGGCAAGGCCAACGCGATCTCGCGTTTCATCACGCGAAGTGAACAACCGGTGTCCCTGATCGTGTCGCCAAGCAGCCATCGGCGGAACAGACGACCGACACGTGACGTAACGCGCCGTACGAGATTGTCCTTGCGAGCAGCGGAGCGATCCCCCTGAATGAGATCAGCATTCTTCTCTCGTAGCAGCGCAATCATCGCGGGGATGTCCGCAGGATCGTTCTGTAAATCGCCATCGATCGGAATGATGAGGTTCCCACGAGCGGCTCGAAAACCTGCGTAGAAGGCGGCGGACTGTCCGTGGCCTGAGCCCGGTGGTGTGTCCAACATGCGGATCGCGCGCAGGCGCGGTTGGTTCTTGAGCAGGTTATCGAGAACGTTCGGCGTGTCATCTGTCGATCCGTCGTCGACAATAACAATCTCATAATCGATATCCGTGGGGTCGAGCGCGGCGACAATCTCGTCAACGAGCGTTGGCAGGTTGTCTTGCTCATTATGAGCAGCGGCGACCACCGATACCTCAAGCAAACCATGCGAGCCTGACATGGCCCCAGCGTAGCACATCCGCAAGCCTCGCCACGTCATCGTGCCTAGACTCGCTGCGATGTCCCAGGCGACGGCGGAGAATGTGCAAGCTCAGACGACTCGGACCAACGGTCTGCTCGTGCGGTTGACCATGATCGTCGGCTCTCACACGACCGTTGATTTGTTTGCCGCGATCGTACCGCCGTTGATCGGCGTGCTTCAGGTTCGCTGCGAATTGACGCCGCAGCAAGCGGCATGGCTGCTTGGCGTCGGGTCGCTCAGCTCGGGTTTGAGTCAACCGATCAGCGCGTGGCTGAGCGATCGTTTCGACTCGCGGTTGTTTGGCGCGGCCGGTCTGGCGCTGGCTGCGATTTGTTTGAGCTGC
>JAZFYE010000219.1:0-7513 GCA_036475395.1 Phycisphaerales bacterium | reverse complement strand
CTCGGCAATCGTGTTGAAAACCGGGAACGGCCCCTCGACGAGACTGTGATTCAGATTGACCTCCACCTCGACTTCCTCGCCGTCGGCGAGCCGACTGTTGATCGCGTCGTAGTCGATGCGGCGAATGATCACCTCCACATCATTTGGCAGATCGCCGTACTCAAGATCGCGCCAACCACGCACGCCCCCGGCCCTCACGAGATCCGATCGTGCGGCGAAGAGTCGGCCGGCAATGCCCGCTTCGCGCAGCCCCTCGGTGATCTGTTGGCGCAGCTCACGGGCGGCCTCGGCGTTCTCGTCTCCACCGTCGCCGCCTCGGCGTCCACGTCTTCGCCGGCGCTGCGGTTGTTTGCTCAACACCCACTTGCCCTGAAGTTCGTCTTTCATCACCTCGAGGTCGCCCAGCGACGTCGGAGCCTTGACGACCTTGCCACGCACCGGGCCCGCCGTCCCGGCTGACCACGCACGGGCCGTGAACTCGAACTCCCGCGCGGTGGGCTCGACCATCTTGGCCCAGCCGGGCCCGCGATCGAAGCGCACGGGTATCTCGCCCCACTTGTACAGATGGGCGTTGCTCAGGCCGTAGGCGGCGAACTGGTCGCGCATCCACACGTTGGCTTGCATCATCCGCGTCGAGCCGGTCAATCTCGGCCCGATCTGGTCGCTCAGATAGGTCAGGTGATCCCACACCTGAGAGTTATTCTTGCCCTCGGCGATGATTCGAGCGATGGTGTCTGTATCACCTTGCCCAAAGGCGACGGCGGATGTCCCAAACACCGAAAGCAACACGCAGTAGACTCGTTTTCTAGACATGTGAAGCCTCTTTGACGATGAAGTAGATGGACCGGCGGCTGACCTGCGAGGTGCGCCTCGTCGAGCCCGCTACCCACTACTATGGTGGACAAACGCCTCTGTGGCAAGGGTGTGGCCCGCAAGAGGGAGACTATGGGGGAACGGGGGGTAGAATGATCGTCTGGACTCGCCTCCCGCCGACCCCAATCTGATGACTTCACCGCGGCGGCGGGAGCCATAACCACGGCTCTTTGAGTACGCTGAGGCCCTATGCACTACGATACGCACCAGCCCATCATTGACGACCTCGAGGCGCGGATCACAACCATCCGCGACTCTCTTTGACTACGACCACAAGCTCACCCGCCGCGCCAAGCTCCAGGTGCAGATGAACGACCCTGAGTTCTGGAACGACCAGGCCGCCGCTCAGAAGGTCATCAACCAGTATCAGCAGCTCAAGGCCCAGACCGAGCCACTGGAGGAGGTCCTCGCCCAATTCGAGGACGCCGAGGTCACCTACGAGCTGGCCAAGGAGGCCGACGATCAGGAGCTGCTGACCGAGGCGGACGAGCAGCTCTTTGAGCTCACCAAACGAATGGACAAGGTCGAGACGCAGTCGCTGCTTGGGAGCAAGCATGACTTCCGCGCCTGCTTTGTCTACGTGCAGTCCGGCGGCGGCGGCAACGAGGCGGACGATTGGACCTCCATGCTCGAACGCATGTACCTCTACTACTGGGAGGCCATGCGCTTCAAGGTCGAGCAGGTGAACCGCGTTTGCGGAAGCGAAGTCGGCATCAGCGAGGTCGTCTACCACGTCAAGGGCCCGTACGCCTACGGCTATATGAGCTGTGAGCGCGGCACCCATCGGCTGGCGCGCGTGAGCCCCTTCAACGCCCAGGGCAAACGGCAAACAAGCTTTGCCACCGTAGACGTGATCCCCGAGTTTGAGGATACCGAAGTCGAGATCGATGATAACGATCTGGAGATTACCACCTTCGCGCGTTCCTCCGGCCCGGGCGGGCAGAATGTCAACAAGGTCGCCTCCGCCGTGCGCATCGTCCATAAGCCGACCGGGATTATGGTCGTCGCCTCAACCCATCGGGAGCAAATCCAAAATCGCCGCCAGGCAATGAGCGTCCTCAAGGCCAAGCTCGAGCAGTTGGAGGAGGAGAAACGCCAGGCCGAGATGACCGAAGTGACCGGCGGAAAGGTCGGACGCGACTGGGGAACGCAAATCCGCAGCTACGTCATTTACGACAACCGTGTGAAGGATCACCGCACCAACTTCGAGGACGGCAATCCGCAGGCCGTCCTGGACGGACGTCTGGAGGGATTCATCGACGCGGAGCTCAAGCGCCGCCGCCTAGAGCGGGAGCAAGCCTCCGCCGGGGCCCGCCCATAGTAGACGCCCACCCATATCAATGGGTGGGCTTGTGAAACCTGTGCCACGCGATTCGGAACAACCTCCCGGAAACGCCTGGAGGTTGTGCCATGTTCGATCGACTTTTTGAGCGGGTCAGACCCTTCCACAAGTACATCATCGGGGCAGCGTGGTTCTTCGTCATCTTTAGCCTGCTGAACCTCGTCTGGGTGGTCGGATCGAAGCTTGGTAGCCCAGCGGCGCCGACCTCGCTATACCAGACGACGGTGGGCGATGAGACGTACCGCGCGATCGGGCTCAGTTACTCCGGCGTGGTCGGGATGATGTGGGCGATGCTCCAAGGCGGGGTCATTCTCACCGCCGCCGCGGCCACCCTCCTTCCCTGGCGCATCACCGACAAGCATCGCCGCATCGCGCATGTCGTCCTGTGCAATTGGGCCGGCTTATGGACGCTGAACCTCATGTGGCTGACCAGTCTGGATCATCGGATTGACTCGTTCGCACAGGCTGCGATCATGAGCTTGCTCTTCGGATGCACCGCATACCGCGGTGCCTGCGGTTGGTCGGGCAAGAATCGATTGGACTCATCCGTGCCGAGCCAGGATGAACCTGAGTTTGTCGAGCAAGAGGTTCAGCTCAAGATCGCAGAGCCATTCGGTGCGGAAGATATCGAAGTCTCCGAGCACGCGCACGAGATTCCATCCGATGAGTCGTTCACCGAAACACCGATCTCGGCGTGGACGCGATGGGTGCGTGCAACCAAGACGCTAGCTCAAAGCGGGCTCAAGCGATCCAAGCCGCTCGCACGGGCCGGCGCGGGCAAGATTCGCGGCGCCGGCCGGCGCGTGTCAAACTACTTACGCGCTCACGGCGTCCTGCCCAAACCAAATCGCTCAACCGCCGCATAACCCCCACGCGGATATGCGTCCGCGACTATCAGGGAGCGGCCAACTCTTTTTCACCACGGCAGATGATCGAGATCGACGTTGCCGCCGGAGATGATTACGCCGACGCGCGCTAATCCGCCAAGGGACTTGAACTGATCCGACAGCACGGCCGCGACCGCCACGGCAGCGCTGGGCTCGATCACGATCTTCATCCGCTGGAGGATAAACCGCATCGCTTCAATGACTTGCTCGTCGCTGACGGTGAAGATCGTTTCGACGTGGTCGCGAATGATTGGCCACGTCAGTTCGCCCATGCTCGTCAGCAGTCCGTCACAGATCGTGTTTGGGTTAGTTTGCGGAACAAGTTCACCTGCCGCCAGTGATCGAGCGGCATCATCCGCCCCGGCCGGCTCGGCTCCGAAAAGTCGAATGCTCGGATCAATTCCTCTTGCCGCGGTACAAGTCCCGGACATCAACCCTCCACCGCCGATCGGCGCGACGATCGCACCGAGCGTTGCGACTTCATCCAACAATTCCAGCGCCGCGGTGCCCTGCCCCGCGATCACGTGCGGATGATCAAACGGCGGAATCAGTGTCCCGCCCGTCTTGGCGACAAGCTCCTCAGCACGCTGCTGGCGCGCTCTGTCATTTGGTTCACAAACATACACCGTCCCGCCATAGCCCTCGACGGCGGCGCGTTTGACCGGTGAGGCGGTGCTGGGCATGACGATATGCGCCTCAATCCCGCGCAGTTTCGCCGCCGACGCTAACGCCTGAGCATGATTGCCGGAGCTGTGCGTGACGACGCCGCGCCCAGCGACATGGTCCGTCAGATTCATTACCGCATTGCACGCGCCACGAAACTTGAACGCGCCGATCTTCTGGAAGTTCTCGCACTTGAAGAACACCCGGCGTCCAGCACGCTCATCCAGCGCTGCGCACGTCATCACAGGTGTGCGGTGCGCATACGGCTCAATGCATTTCGCAGCTTCACGAACCGTGTCAATCGTGATCGGCGTCACCATGAGAGGTTCCGCAGCCGCTCGACTGCTGCGTCGGTATTCTCGCGCGTATTGAACGCAGAGATGCGGAAATATCCTTCTCCACAGCCTCCGAACCCGACGCCGGGGGTGGTCACGACGTGAGCCTCGTTCAGCAAGCGGTCGAACACGCCCCAACTGTCCATCGCACTGGGAGAGGCGACCCAGACGTAGGGCGAGTGGGTTCCGCCATAGACGGTGAGGCCAGCGGCCTGGCATCCTTCGCGCAACCGCGCGGCATTGCCCAGGTAGTGCTCGATGAGCGCTGCGACTTGTTGCTTCCCTTGGTGTGAGTAAAGCGCCTCGGCGCCGCGCTGCACCGCATAACACACGCCGTTGGATTTCGTGTTCCACCGTCGCGACCACAGCCCGTGCAACGCGATGCTCGTTCCGTCGCGGGTCACACCGTGAAGATCCTTGGGGCAGACGGTATAGCCGCAGCGTACGCCGGTGAACCCGCCGTTCTTCGAGAAGCTGTGAAACTCAATCGCGCAACGCCGAGCCCCGTCGATTTCGTAGATCGTCTTGGGCAGGCTTTCATCACTGATATAGGCGGCGTAGGCGGCGTCATAGAGAATGATCGCGTCATTTGCGAGCGCATAGTCAATCCAACCGCGCAGTTGATCGTGGTTGATCATCGCGCCGGTGGGATTGTTCGGATAGCAAAGGTAGATCAGATCGACCTTCTCATTGGGCACGGCGGGAACAAAACCGTTCTCTGCGGTACACGGCAGGTAGAGGATGCCTGCGTAGGCGCCATCGCCGCAGGCGGTGCCGGTGTTGCCCGCCATAACGTTGGTATCCACGTAGACGGGATAGACGGGATCAGTGATGGCGATGCGATTGCCCCGGCCGAGGATGTCCAGGATCGCGCCGCAATCGCATTTGGATCCGTCGGAGACGAAGACCTCGTCGTCGGTGATGTCGATTCCGCACCCCCGGAAATCGTGCTCGGCAATTGTGGAGCGTAGGAACTCGTAGCCCGTGCCGGGCCCGTAGCCACGAAATGTCGCCCGGTCGGCCAGCTCGTCCACCGCGTGGTGCATGGCCTCGATAACGGCCGGGGGCAGCGGTTCCGTAACGTCGCCGATCCCACAGGGAATCAGACGCTCAGCGAGCTTCGGGTTCGCCTGGCCAAACGCCTCAACGCGCCGACCGATTTCGGGAAACAGATACTCGCCTTGGAGCTTCAGGTAGTGCTCGTTGATGAAGACCATGACGGATCAATCGCTCCGGTGCCGGTGCGGCCGTGGCGGATCAGATGCGGTCGGGGTGAACGGGAATACCGGGCGGATCGAAACTCAGGTGGAACGAGCGGCATCGGGCTGCGGTTGCGGCTTGGCCTTGGGCTTGGGCTCGGGCTCGGCCTCGGCCTTGGCCTTGGGCTTGGGCTTGGACCTGGTCTTGCGGGCCGGGGCAGAGGTCGATGCGGCCGCGAGCTTCGCCTCGGCAATCTGTACGAGTTGGTCAAAGAGCTTCGGATCCTCGATGGCCAGCTGACTGAGCATCTTGCGGTTCAGCAGGATGCCGGCCTGCTGCAATCCGTGGATGAACCGGCTGTAGCGCGTGTCTCGCATTCGGCACGCCGCCGACAGTCGAGTGATCCACAGCCGGCGGAAGTCCCGTCGTCGCGCTCGCCGATCACGGTACGCAAACTGCCCGGCGCGGGTCAGCGTAATTTTCGCCTGCTGCTTGTGCTTGCTTCTAGTGCCGCGATATCCACGGGCCGCTTTCAGCAGCCGGCGCCTCGCCTTGGTTCGGGCAGCGCCCTTTCTAACACGGGGCATGACTCAACTCCCGTTGGGCCGAGGCGGGGGTCGTTCTCGACGCTTGAGCCCGCTCAGCAGATTTACGTATCATTCGCTCCGGCCGCGGCGACCGGCGAATCGTTGTCGTTATCCTTCGACGAATCCTCGGGCGCTTCCGCAGCGGGCTTCCTCGCCTTGTTTCGCCCGCCGGTCTTGAGTCCCAACAACCGGCTCACACGCTTGAGATCCGAGGCATGGGCGAACGTCGGCCTGCGATAACCGCGGATCGTCTGTCCGGACTTGTGGCTGCGCAAATGCCGGCCGAAGGCGCGGTGCATCTTAATCTTGCCACTCTTGGTGACCCGAACCCGCTTGAGCAGGCCCTTATGTGGCTTGTTCTTGGGCATATTCAGCTGGCCCCACCAGAACCGACAAACGCCCCACCCGCACCCCCATCAATCGGAGGGGAAGCCTAGCAAGCCACTAGGCGATGTCAACGAGGATTCATCGCATCCGCGTTATGAGATAAGGATTGGATTTGGCGGACGACGACCCTACTGGGCCAGGAAGACATCGCTGGCGTCGGTCTGCTGGATGCCGTCGTGGAGGGAGGAGGCGCCCTTGGGCAACCAGATGTTGTCGTCGCCGCCGCCGGGCGCCGTCGGCTGGTCCAGCCAAAGCCAGCCCCCGTCGGTGAACAAGGCGTTCTGGCCCCGGCCGCCGTGGTTCAGCGAGTTCGACAGGGCCGGGATCATCCCCTCCGCCCGGTGAATGGCGTCAATAAGGCGGTTGCGATCGGCCAGGACCATCATCGTCACGCGACCGGCGCCCCAGGTGAGCTGGCTCTCGGGGACGGGCCACTGATAGCTGTAGCTGCCGCCAATGAAGTTTGCATCTTCATGTCCGGGGCATGTCAGATCGCCGCGCTCACAATACTCACCGGCGACGAGCGGTCCGAGGTTGATCACGTTGCGGGCCAAGGTGTTCCACGAGGTAAACAGGCTCGCCATCGGCATCGCCCCGTCGTACTCGTTGGCGTATCGGCCGAAGGCATTGCCCAGCAGCCGTAGATTATTCGCGCACCCGGCGTCGATGTTGCGCTGATGAAGATTCGTCATGACCGGCCAAAAGATGCTGGCTCCGATCAGAATGACCGCGGCAATAGACACGAAATCCGGCAGATAGATACGCCGTCGGCCGGAAGTATCTTGCGCGTCGACTTGGTCGGCCGCTGCGGTCTGGGCCGACGCCCGCCGCTCGTACTGATCGATCCGCGCCAGCGTGGCGTCAATCAGCGCGTCGTCAGCGTCCTGGACCGGGTAATCATCGATGAGCTCGAACAAGCTCAGCAGCGCCTTCACCCGGCGTTGATCGTCCAACGACAGCGCTTCCAGAGCGCTGGGGTCGAACCCACAGTCAACGAGCGCGTCAAGCAACCGCTCGTCCTGTGGTGACAATGCGATCGGTTCCCTGCGCTCGTCATGCTGGTCGTGGGTCATTGTTCTCGCCCCTGGCGGACTCTCGCCGCCTTCCATGCTTTGGCAAACGTGGCCACCGCCGTATGAAGCCGGCTCTTGACCGTGCCCAAGGGAATGTGCAATGAGCCGGCGATCTGGCCGTAACTCAGACGCTGGAAGTAGCTCAGCAGAAGGATCTCCCGCAGAT
>JAZFYE010000218.1:0-3900 GCA_036475395.1 Phycisphaerales bacterium | reverse complement strand
GACTGTCGGGCGAAAAGCGGTAGTCGCTGATCTCGGCCGCTTCGGAGGCGTCAACTTGCCGACGAACGAACGTGATCATATTCAGCGCGTGCAGCCGCATGGCCTTGTCGGCGAAAGCGATCCACTGGCCGTTGGACGAACCAACGGGCGGGAACAGCCACGCTTCGCGGTCTTCGGTAATGAGAGATGGCAACAGGGAGCCGTCGGCGGGTGCGATCGCGATCTGCTGCTCGCCGGCGGCGTCCGAGATCATGATCATCTGATCTTCACCGAGATATGCGGCGCCCCATTCCCGCGCCGCCGACGTGCGGGTGAACTGAACGGAGGGGCCGGACTTGACGGGCAAACTGAGCAGTTCGCCGCGAGAACCCAGCAGCAAGCGCGTCCCGTCCGGCGACAGCGCGTACTCGGTTGCGGTCTCGATCAGCTCGGCGAACCGCTGGCGCTTGGCCACACGATCGCTGGCCAGGCGCACATCCAGCCGTCTAACCGTTTCGTTTACCGCATCAAACAGAGCTAAACCACCGGCCTGACAGAAGGCGATCCGCGTGCCGCGGCGTTGGGCGTCGGTGCTCGGCCAACGGATGTCGTAGCCTTCAACCGCAGTTGGATTGTCGGGTTGCGGCGCGAACGCCGTATGCTGCTTGAGGTCGCCTCCGCGCCGCGAGTCGGAGAGAATGTTCGCCGTTCCAGTGCGATCTGAAAGGAAATACAAGCGGCCAAGGACCCACATGGGAAACAGGTCGTTGGCTCGATTGTCTGTGATGTTGGTGAATGTCTGAGCGGTCAGGTCGCCGATCCATATCTCCGGCGCGGTGCCGCCGCGGTATCGCTTCCACGTCCAGTTCTCATTGGACCAGCGGGTGAAGGCGATTTGCCGGCCGGTGGAACTGAGACTCGCCATCGAGCATTCGCCGAACTCGTAGCGAATCGGCATGCCGCCCTGCGCATAGACGCGCCACAGTTCCCAGCGACCGAGCGGATTGGTTCGCTGAGATCGAAACAGCACTTGGCGACCGTCCGGCGTCCAGCCAAGCGCTACATCCGGGTCGGGATGGAACGTGAGCCGCGTCGGCGAGCCGCCGTCGATCGGCATCAGATACACGTCACGGTTGCCGTCGTACTCGGCTGTAAACGCGAGCATTCGACCGTCGGGACTGAAGCAGGGGTGAGATTCCGACCCATCGCTGGAGGTGAGACGGTAGGCAATGATCGGGCCGCTTTCAGATTCGCCGAGTGTCGCGGTCCAGAGGTCGCCTTCGCTTACAAAGACGAGCTGGTCGCCGAACAAAGCGGGCTGGCTGTAATAGCCGACCTCCGCCGCCTGGGCAGGATCAATGAAAATCGATAACAAGATCGCGCAAAACAACATCATCCGGCTCATGGTCGACCTCCATTTTTCGACTATGAGGATACCGCGCCCTGCCACGGTGTCGCGCTGGAATCCGACTGGAGCGGGTCTGTATGACGAGGCGGGCCATGTTAGCGTGAAGGGGGGACTTGGTCGGGACGCGACCCTTAGTGCAAGAGCGGGCGGACAGTGTAAACTATGAAAGTTGTTGTGCCAGGCGCAGCAACTATCAAACCGAGTCCGCATCCGCATACGCTCGTGGCAATGTCCGAATCAAGGCGATGAATCACCTCTCGATCAACAAGTTGCAGCGAGTGGCATTGAAGGAAGTGTGGCCGAATGAAGCCAGGGATTTCACGCCCTGGCTACAGGAGAACATCGCTGAGTTGTCTGACACTCTGGATATCTCCTTGTCAACCCCGGAGCGTGAGCAGTCGACCGGCAGCTTCAAGGTGGACCTGTTGGCGGAAGATCGTTCAGGTGACCCGGTTGTGATCGAGAACCAGCTCGCATCGAGTGACCATGATCATCTTGGCAAGCTACTGACCTACCTCGTGGCGTTTGAGGCGAAGACCGCCATCTGGATCGTGAAGGAACCACGAACAGAGCATGTGAACGCGGTGTCGTGGCTGAACGAATCAACCAACGCTTCCTTCTACTTGGTGAAAGTTGAAGCTGTGAGAATCGGTGATTCGCCACCGGCGCCCCTCTTCACGGTGATCACCGGGCCAAGCGAGGCGTCCAAAGCCGTCGGAAGGACCAAGAAGGACTGGGGTGAACGGCATCATCTTCGAGAAGCATTTTGGGGTCAGCTGCTGGAGCGGGCGAAGAAACGCACAAAGCTCCACGCGAATATTTCACCGACCGACGACTCAAGTATTGTGACGACCTCAGGCACAGCGGGCATCTTCTACCTGTACATCATCCGACAGCGTGACACCGAGGTGGGCATCTGGATTGATCTGGGGCCGAATACGGACAAAGAGACGGGCGCGGCGTTTGAGAACCTGAAGGTTCACCAAACGGAGATCGAACGGGACTTCGGTGGCGATCTTCTCTGGGATCGCGTAGAAGGAAGAAAGGCGTGCAGGATTCGTTACGTCCTGCCTCATGGGGGGTATCGAGACGATCAGGAGCGTTGGCCCGAGATACAGGACGCGATGATCAGGATTGAGGGCGCGCTGGGGCCCAGGTTGAAGAAGTTGGATCTGTGAATCGACTTGCTCACGGGCGCGGCCTGCTCAGCCGAACAACGCGTCCAGCAGCTCCACAATCCCCTGCCCTTGCGTGGCGATCGTCTCGTGGATTTCACGGCCGGAGGCGATGTCCAGCAGTTCGCGCTTGAGCTTGCTTTCCCCGGCGAAGTCAGCCTTGTTGATGACGAACAGGTCCGCGATCTCCAGAATCCCGGCTTTATCCATCTGCACCGCGTCGCCCATGCCGGGCACAACGATCACGGCCGTGCGATCGACGTGCTCGCGAATGGCCACATCGTTCTGCCCAGCCCCGACCGTTTCGATAATCAGCTTGTCGAACCCGGCTGCACCGATCAAACCAATGATCTCAGGAAGTGTGGCGTAGTCTTCGCCTGTGATGGCCAAGCTTCGGTAATACACATTCTCATCGACCGTATTGAAATCCACACGCAGGCGATCGCCCAGGAGCGCACCGCTGGTGATCGGACTCATGGGATCGAACGCAACCACGGCAATCTTCTCACCGCGGCTGACGGCTTCGATGGCCATTGCCGCAACGAGCGTGGACTTGCCCGCGCCCGGAGCGCCGGTCAATCCAACCACCTGTACAGGACGCTTGGTCGTAGCTTCGGCCGGCATTCGGCCGGCATGGGCCAAGCTGATCGATCGCGCCAATCTTGCTGTCGGATGTTGGCTCCGTGATGATTCGTAGGGGCGAACCGCGTCGCGGACCGTCTCAACGATCGACTCCATGCTCGTGCCCGTGTGGAGTATCTGATGAACCCCAGCGTCGAACATCGTCTGCACATCTTCCTGTGGAAGGATTCCGCCGAGATTGACGATCATGTCCGGTCGGCCGACGTTACGACATTCATCAATCAATCGCGGCACGAGCACGAGGTGAGAATTGCTCATCATCGAGCAGGCGATGCAGTCAGCATCTTCATCGCGGGCGGCGATGGCCAGGCTGCGCGGCGTCTGCCACAGGCCGGAGTAGATGACATGGACGCCGCTATCGCGAAGCGCGCGGGCGATCAGTTTTACGCCTCGATCATGCCCATCGAGACCCATCTTGCCTAGCAAGACGCGCGGCCGATGGTCCAGGTCGCCGACGCGATCGGTTTTCTCGATGGCGGTTGTTGGTTCCGAAAGCGGGCTGGCCATAGGTGGTCGGGGTTCCTTTGACGAACGAGCGGGCGGCAAATGATAGCGGCCATTCTTTAAATTGACCCACCAGTTTAGCCGCTAAACGGGTAGATCCTCACCAAACCGCTTTCGCACGAAATCCGCAACTTCCGCAGCGCGTTGGTCGACTTCGCCGGGGGTCTGAACGAACCGGCCGATGGCCTCGAC
>JAZFYE010000217.1:0-2026 GCA_036475395.1 Phycisphaerales bacterium | reverse complement strand
CACGGGGACAGGGCCGAGGAACGCCCAGCGCGAGGTCGAGGTCCTCGCCGCCTTTGGCCCCGTGCCGGAGTGAGGTGCACCGTGAAAAAGACACTGTCAATTTTTCTGATCTTCTCCCTCGTGCTCGCGACCGGCACGCCGGTCTGGGCCGACGACAGCGACATCTTCGGGACGGGTATTCAGCCCAACGTGATGCTCCTGTTCGACTCGTCTCCGAGTATGAAACAGAAAATCCCCTCCCTTCCCTACGACCCCACAACGACCTATGCAGGCACCTTGAATTCTACGGTGGTGTATCAACGGGATTACATCACGCCATGCCCAGTGTGCAGCCCGGAGGCACAGGGATCCCCCTACGTTTACAAGAACAGCATCGCAGAGGTCCCGGACGTGAACGCCAGGGATTCCCTCTCCACCGTGGGCTACTGGGCAGGGCCGATTGGGGGCTCGAAAGTCTATCTCCGCCTCGGTAATTACTGGAACTTTTGGAACTGTTCCACCTGCTCGGGGCTGGAGCGGAAGATCGACGTCGCCAAGCGGGTCGTCACCAAGGTGCTTCAAAACGTCAACGGCGTCCGCTTCGGCGTGATGCGGTTACGGAGCAAACCCCTTGTTAGTGGGAATCCCGAATTCAACAGGGGAGAGATGGTTGCCGAAATCGGCACCGATAAGCAGACGATGATCGATGCGGTCAACAACATGGCGATGGAGTCGGGCACGCCGCTGGGAGAGCAGCTCTACGATGCCGGGCAATACTACAAGGGCCAACCGCTACTCAACGGAACCTCGTGGGCGACCCCCACTCAGTACCTGTGCCAACCGAACTTCGTCATCATGTTCACGGACGGGGCGGAAGACGGAAATATGAAAGTCGCAGACGAAGCGAAGAAGCGCTTCAGCCAGGACCACTCGTTGCTCGCCGGTAAGCAGAATGTCATCGTCCATACCGTCGGCTTTGGGCTTGCCGCCTTCACGCAAGACATCGACAACCTCAAGAAAGCGGCGGTAAACGGCGGCGGCAATTACTACCAGGCGGACGACGCGATCCAGTTGGAATTCGCCTTCCAGGACGCCGTCAACAAGATCCTCGTCGCGACCTTCACCTTCGCGTCGCCGGTCATCCCGACGACCAGCACCACCGGCAGCACCCGGGCGTACGTCGCCTCGTTTCAATCCGACTTCTCCCGTCCGTTCTGGCAGGGCTTCCTCAAGGCCTATCAGCGCGATGCGAAGGGCGAGGTGCCGGTGGATGTGGACGGCGTCCCCCTCGACTCGGCCCTGATCTGGGAGGCCGGACAGTTGCTCAGCCAGAAATTGGCCGACACTCGGACGATTTTCACATGGGTGAACGCGAAGAAGGAAGACTTTCTGAAGAGCAACCCGGCCATCACCAGCGACCTCCTGAGGGGCCGTTCCACGTATGAATTTACCGATAAGGATAGCAAGGTCCTGAAGCGAGAGTTCACCAAGGCCTTCGCGGCTGGCGTGACCCAGGTCGATGTCAAGTTGGCCAGCGACGTGCCCGGCGCCAGCGCGCCGGCCGACTGCCTGGCAGACTGCTTCGCCTATGACCCGAACGGCGGCGACTCCACGAGCGTCCCGCCCGCCACGCTGGGATATGTCGGCCTCCTCGACTCGACCGTGTACGGCAACGGGACGAAGCTCGAGAATCTGGTGCTCTTGTCGAGCGTGGATCGGGACAAGATCATCGACTTCATCCGCGGGATCGACGCCTTCGACGAAGACTTGGATCTGGACGTTACCGAGGAGCGGGCCTGGAAGCTCGGGGACATCTATCATTCGAGCCCGGTCCTGGTCTCTCCGCCCATCGCCCCCTTGGTAGATCCAACCTACGACGCCTTCAAGCAGGCCAACGCCAGCCGGACGACGGTCCTGATCGCCGGCGCGAACGACGGGATGCTCCACGCCTTCCGCGAGAGTGATGGCGAGGAGCTCTGGGCCTTTATCCCGCCAGACCTCCTCGGCAGCTTGAAAGATCTGACCGACCGATCGGCGTGGCACTCCT
>JAZFYE010000216.1:0-4295 GCA_036475395.1 Phycisphaerales bacterium | reverse complement strand
ACCGGTCATTTCAGTTGAAGCTGCCTGAAGCCGCCGACGAAGTGGACGCTGATGACTCCGCGACGCCCATAGTGGGGCTGGCCGTGGGCGAAGACGAGTCGTTGCGGGCCTATCCAGCCCCGCTGCGTCGGGAATTGGTCAGCCTGTTGGTGGAGCACGGTGTCGGCTGCGTGCTGCTGGGACGGCTGGACCCGGCTTGGGTTCTCCCCGAATCCCCGCCGATGATTACCGACCTTCGCGGCAAAACGAACACGCTGCTGGACCTGGCGGTTTGGCTGCGCGCGATGACGGTCGTTGTCGCCCACGATTCGATGATCCTGCACCTGGCGGCGGGGCTGGGACGTCCGACGGTCGCACTCTTCGGACCGACGAGCCGCGACCACGCATCGCTCTACACCCGCACGACGTCCCTGGCCAGCGCCGCCCCCTGCGCGCCGTGCCATGAAGCCGGTCAACGGTGCCCTAAGGGATACGACCGCTGCATCGCCTGGGACGATGACGCAGTGCGCCCACAAACGGTCGCCGACGCGGTGCTTGAGCGTGTTGCCAATCGCGGCGCCGAATCGCCAACACCGATGGCCGTTGTAGCCGGCGGTTCAAACTGATGCGCGCCTGAAGGGGGACATCCTACTTTTCCGAAAAAGTAGAATGTCCCCTTTTCGTGGCTGTTCGCATTGCATTTGAGGGCGCTAGATGAGCCGATCCGACGCGCTGAGGCGATCGTTTACTTTCGTCTGCCACTCTTGGAATCCACGGCGCCCCATCAGGCCGAACGTGGCGACCTTCCCGGTCTCGACGGCCGGCTGATCGTAGGCGTTGATGTTCAGCATTAGTCCGGCATAGGCTGTGGCGATCTCCCACAACTGAATGAACTGTCCCACGTGGTAGGCGTCGAGCGTGGGAAAGGTAATCGTGAAGTTCGGTCGCTGTGATTCAACGAGCGCGAACTCCGTGGCCCGCTTCTCGGCTCCGAGCAGTCGGCCCAGCGTCGCGCCCTGGAGGTACGAAAGAGTATCAACGTCCAAATCAGATGGGATATCCACATCTACGTCAAAGCGTTCTACGTCAACGAACCCGATGACTTTGTCGTTCGGGCCTTCGCGATACAGTTGAATCTGACTGTGCTGATCTGTCGCGCCGAGGGCTTTGATCGGCGTGGCCCCGGCAAAGACTTCGTTGCCGTCGAGATCCACGCGCTTGGCGAGCGACTCCGCCCAGAGTTGCCGAAACCAATCCGCTAATGAATAGAGCGCGTTGCAATAGGGCATGAGCACGTGATTGGTTTTGCCTCGCCGCGCCAGCTCGATGAGCAGCCAGGCGAGCATCGCCGCAGGATTCTGTGTCAGGGCTGGGTTGGCGCACCGCTCGTCCATCGCCGCTGCGCCGTCGAGAAGCGCTTCCATGTCGATGCCGGTCATGGCGGCGCTGAACAATCCCACCGGCGAGAGGACGCTGAACCGCCCGCCCACGCCGTCCGGAACGGGTAGTGTCGCGTAGCCCTGGGTGTCGCAAATAGCGCGCATCGTCCCCTTCCGGGGGTTGGTGATGGCGACGATGTGCTCGCGGTGTGAATCGCCAAGCGCCGCGTTGAGCATTGAGCGCAGCACCATGAATTGCGATGCCGTCTCCGCTGTTTCACCTGATTTGCTGATGACGTTGACGACGGTTCGTTTGAAGCTCGGGTCGTCCTGGCGAACCAAATCAAGTGTGGCGCCGACGAACTGGGGATCGACATTGTCCAGCACATAGAGGCGCGGGCCGATGCGCTGATCTCGTGGAAGAAGGTTGTAGGTGTGGGGGTTGAGCGCCGCATGCAGCGCGATGTTGCCCAGTGCGCTGCCGCCGATGCCGAGCACGATGAGGTGTTCGGTCGAATCCCGCAGTTTCGTAACGAGTGCGTGTACCGCCCCGACGTGTTCGGATCGAATGGGATCAAACGGAAGTGATCGCCAACGCTCCCAGCCGGTGCCTTTGGAAGTGCTAAGGCGGTGTGTGAGATCAGCGATCAGGGGCGCAGCATGTTCGATCGCGCTTGCATCGAGCCCATGTTCGCCGACGCGATCGGTGAGGCAGTTGGCGTAGTTCAGTCGCAGGCCGGTCATGTGGGCAGCATAGCCGCAGGAGCGTCGTGATGGGGCACCACATCACACCGCCGCCAATGCGTGATCGAGATCGGCGATCAAATCCTCGCACTCCTCGATGCCGACGGACAGTCGCACAAGGTTGTCGGTGATACCCAGTGCGTCGCGCTGCGCTTTTGGAACCGAAGCATGCGTCATGATGGCAGGATGATCGACCAGCGACTCGACGCCGCCGAGTGATTCCGCCAGCGCGAAGACCTTGACGCTTTCGAGGAATCGGCGTGATTCATCGAGTCCGCCTTTGATAAACATGGTGACCATTCCGCCGCCCGCGGGACTGCCGCACAACCTCATCTGTCGATTGCCAAGTTCGTGCTGCGGGTGTCCGGCCAGACCGGGATATGCCACACGCTGTACCTTCGGATGTTGTTCGAGCCATTGGGCGATGCGCGCGGCGCTTTGGCAATGTTGGCGCATCCGCACCGCGAGCGTCTTGATGCCGCGCAGCACCAGGTACGAATCGAACGGCCCAAGGATGGACCCAATCGCGTTCTGTAGGAATCGCAGGCGCTCAGCGAGGTCGGCACGGTTCGTGACCAACAGGCCGCCGATCACGTCGCTGTGCCCGCCGAGGTACTTCGTGGCTGAGTGCATGACGAGATCAAAGCCGTGCTCTAACGGTCGTTGCAACATCGGCGTGGCGAAGGTGGAGTCGCAGACGCTCAGTATGCCGTGCGCCTTGGAGATCCGGACCACGCCATCCAAATCAACGAGCTTCAGAAGGGGATTGGTCGGCGTCTCGACCCAGATCATCTTCGTCCCGGGGGTGATCGCCTGCTCGATCGCCGAAAGGTTTGTCATATCGACGTAGCTGACTTGCAATCCCTGTGATCGCTCGCGCACGTTCGTCAGCAGTCGATATGTACCGCCGTAGAGGTCGTCCATGGCGATGATCTGATCACCGGACTCCAGCAGCTCTAGCGCCGTTCCGATGGCGGCCAGCCCCGAGGCGAAGGCGAAGCCGCCCCAGGAGACATCGTCGTGTTCAGTCAGCGTCGAGCCTTCCAGCCGGGCGATGCAGCGCTCCAGCGCATAGCGCGTCGGGTTGTGGCTGCGTGAGTACTCGAAGCCCTGGTGGACCCCGGGCGATTCCTGGGCGTAGGTGCTGGCCAGTGAAATCGGCGGCATGACGGCGCCGGTGGACGGGTCCGGCCGCTGCCCGCCATGGATGACCAGCGAGGCGAGGCGCAGTTGTTTCTCAGACGAATCAGACGAATCAGTGGTCATGGCCTGATGATAGCGGCCGAGGCCGCGGTCGAATCCGGCCCGCGCTTCAGTTATCCCGGGCGTAGACCGCCACGTGCCAGATCAGCGTGTGCTGTTCGCTTCGTAACCGCAGGCCGGCCGCGCGCACGGCGCGGTCGATCTCATCCGGGCGATGCAGATAGACCCGAAACGCGATGCGCCGCAGCCGGTGGATCAGGTTCATGGCGGGCCCGATGATCCTCACCAACCATGTATGGCGTGGATAGACGAGCCCGTAGAGCCGGTGTGCCTTGGGGGCGGACAGCGCGACAAGCACCGTCATGTCGGGATAACAACAAATCACACGATCGAGGGTGACGATATCGGCCGACTCGATCTCTTGGGCCACGTCAACGAAATCGGCGTGATAAAACTGCGCGCGGTCGGCGTATCCTTGGCGCGTCGCCTCCTCGCGGGCGGCGCTGATTGACGCCGTGGACCCCTCCACGCTTATCACGCGCGTCGCACCGTCTTTGATCAGCTCGTGTTGAATCGCGCCGATGCCGCCTCCAATATCCAGGAGCGTCAGGCCCCCGGCGCCGTGAGACCGCAGGGCGTCGAGGAGCAATCGCGTGGTTTTGATCGGCCCTCGCTTGCGATAACGGCGCAGCTCGCGGGCGGCGGCCTTCTCGTTGAACAGATCATCGAAGCCGCAACATTGTGGACAGATCATGGCGCTGTATTGGCTCGCCGAACTCCCTGCGTAGGGTATGCCAGAAGTTGTCCGGGCAGGACTTGCAGCACCAGGCGTCGTTTAGCGGCTGGGGCGCCGCGAAAAAGGCTGCGCCGGGTGGCGCAGCCCTTGTGAGTGAGATCAGAGCCGATCGAAGCGGCTTACTGGGCGCTGCCCAGGGTATCGCGGCCCAGGGACCCGTCGATGGTCAGAATGTGGTAGCTGGTGGCGGTGAA